>JAIKYA010000006.1 GCA_024683645.1 Lachnospiraceae bacterium | reverse complement strand
CGGGATCCCTATCAGCGAATCCTCTCTGAAGTTCATCGGATCCAGATAATCATCCGATATCCTGCGGTATACTGCGCCTACCAATTCCTTCTTCCCTGAATAATCTATAAAATACAGATGATCGTTTTCGACAGTCAGTTCCTGTCCTCCCGCTAGATGAGCTCCGGTCTTTTCAGCAAGATAAGAATGTTCAAAATACGCTGCATTATATCGTCCGGGCGTAAGGATAACCGTATGCCCTCCCGTATTTACATAGTCAAGTGTATCCCGCAGCATCTGTGCATAATTACGGTTATCTTCCAGATGATTGTCACGAAATAACTGTGGTGCACATTTTCTGCAAAGATCCCTGGCTATCATCGGATAAGAAGCTCCGGACGGGATCCTGAGATTATCCTCCAGCACATACCATGTACCGTCTTTCCCCTGTACCAGATCAATACCGGAAATATGGGAATAAATCCCCTTCGAAGGCTCTATCCCCTCACAGTTTGCCAGATATCCGCTGCCGGCAAATACAAATTCCTCCGGCACCACGCCGTCCTTTATGATCTTTTTCTCATGATAGATATCCTTTATGAACATATTCAGGGCCATAACCCTTTGCTTCAGCCCTTTTTCCAGATATGAAAATTCTTCCGCTCCTATCACTCTCGGGATCATATCAAAAGGGAATAACTGCTCATGAAAAGAGTTATTCTTATAAATCCCGAACTTAACACCATATCTTGCCAACAGCTCATTCACGGAATCTGTATTATTGATCAACTCCCTGGTATCCATGGCATCCCTCCTTTTTAACCTTTCATTCACATAACAGAAAGGGCACCGTATTCTTCATACAGCGCCCTTGCCTGAATATGTACTGTTACCCTATGTTGTATGCAATATAGCTTATTCAGGAGACCATTTCAACTGATCAAAATAACCGTTTTTCTACTACTTTTTAAGTATGTTCATTCTTTTTCCAGTATCATCTTAAACAACCCTACCCGGTTATTGATCCCAAGCTTACGATAAAGATTCAATATATGCTTCTTAAGTGTACCTTCCGTAATGGTCATCATCTCACAGATAACGGTATTGCTCTTACCCTCCATAAGATGCTTAAGCACAGCTTCTTCCCGCCTGGTAAGCTCATATTTATCTGCAGCTGCATGTACAGACAGTTTCTCAACGGTGGGATCGTTATTCTTCTTTTGCTTATAAAGCCTGTATGACAGATGATCTTTTAACAGATCAAGGATAAAGATATCATCGTATACAAAATCATCTTTCCCGATGGTCCTGTAAAAAGTCACCACTCCCACGAATTCCTTCTTTCGCGCAAGGACCATCTGAAGCGAGTAATGCCAGTTATTGGCTTTATATACATTCTTGTAATAGTCTGTTTCAACTCTTTTTTCATCAGTTATTATATCTGTTTCGCGATAGATAAGAGTTTTTCCTCCATACAATATCCCTCTGCTGTAATCCAGCCCGTCATATACCATCGACATATCTTCTTCACAGTTATACAAGATGGGGGAAACCAGCTTTTTTTCCCCATCCGGAGATGCCAAATGAAAATCCGCGCTGTCATAATCGATAAGCATCTTCATCTGTTCAAGAAACTGCGTTCGCATATCATCGATATCATCAACCGTATATATCTTATATATTATACTGTTTAGGAATATCCAGTCATTTGTTTCAAGAGTTCTCATACCTTATTCTCCCATCAAACAATGAGGACACGGGGACGGTCCTTTTGTCCTCACTCATTCCTTAATACGTTTCGCAGCATGCACGATCACTGACATGCTTGATCGCTATACACTTTAACAACATGAGGACAGTTAGGACCGTCCCCGTGTCCTCAGGTTCCTCTTCCAACGTCTCTATATGACCGGATCATACTGAAATCTTGACAAATGCTCGAAAGGCAGTATTTGCCGCCTTCTGAATAGCCCGCAGCCATCGTTTATCAGCTGATTATTTATAGCCTTGAACATATTTACATTCACGGCGGAAAGATCCAATTCCTGCAACACATTAAGCCGTTCGTATGCTTCGTCAAAAGCCCTGCATTCTCCGACCGGTATAAGATCCCGTTTACTCCTGCTCTCCTCCTGTATCTTTTCATAGCCAAAATGATTAGCTGCACCTATCTCTGCCAGATCATCCATATCCTTCGTACGCAGCTGCAGCTCGGTATAACATCTGGCCAGGTTATCGTAAAAAGTGATATGCAGCGACTGATATCCTGAAGGGCGTGAATTAAGCACATAATCGCTCAATGAGATCATATTTTTTACTCCTTTTACGGTTTAATGCATCTAAAGAAGCTCGGCACTGATGAGCTTCATAGTTCCTTAAGCCACAATGCTGCGGAAGCATCACTTGGCATGCGCCAGTCCCCGCGAGGCGAAAGTGTGACCGAACCCACTTTGGGTCCGTCCGGCAGACAGCTTCTCTTAAACTGCTGGGTAAAGAATCTCTTAAAGAAATTCTTAGCTGCTTCGCGTACTTCTTTAACGCTCAATTCAGGATAAGCCCGTAATGCATAAGCTGCAGATCTTGCCGGTTCAAAACCGTAGCGCAAAGTGTAATACAGAAAAAAATCATTCAGGTCGTACTTACCTATCTTTTCCTCCGTTTTCTGCGCTATCTGCCCGCCTACATTGGGGGTAAGCTCCGGAGAAATAGGCGTATCGCAGATTGAGAGCAAGGTTTCTTTTAACCCCTTACTCTCACAGATATATGCATACGATCTGCATATGAATTTAACCAGTGTCTTAGGGACCGATGCATTAACCGCATACATCGACATATGATCCCCATTATAGGTACACCACCCCAGCGCCAGCTCCGAAAGATCCCCGGTTCCTACCACCAGGCCGTTCTTCATATTCGCCGCATCCATAAGCAGATACGTACGCATCCTTGCCTGAGCATTCTCATAAGTTACATCCCCTTCTCCCTGATATTCCTTTTCGTGGCCAAGCTGCGACAGATGAAGTTCAACGCCTTCTCTGATCGGTATCTCATGAACCTCATCACATAAAAGTTTCATCAGCTTCATCGCGTTATCAAAAGTAAGACCGGAAGTATTGCCTTCATTTGGCATGGTATATCCTATGATGCGTATATCATTTATCAGTTTCTTCGCTTCGGCGCATACCAACAAAGCCAGTGTAGAATCTAAACCTCCCGATATGCCGATGATAAGATTTTTGATACCTGTCGCGCGCACTCTCGTAGCCAGACCATTCGCCTGTATACGCAATATCTTCTTGCATCTTTCATCTCTTGTATTATCATCTGACGGCACAAAGGGATTTTTTGCTACAGGATACTCCTGCATGTTTAGTATCGCAGTCATTTCTTCTATGCCTGCTTCACAAGCTCCCACAGCAGGCATGCTCACCTCTATCCTCCGGTAATTCACAATATCTGTATTTTCAAAGGTATTCTGTCTTCTCCTGTCATGCATTATGATCCCGATATCAATAAGCGCGGTCTGCACATGCGGATAAACAGGAAAGATACTTTCCTTAAGCACACTTCCGTTCTGTGCTATTATGGTATGTCCCGAAAAAACCATGTCGGTGCTGCTCTCGTAAGTTCCCGAAGAGGCATATATATACGCGCACAAACAGGATCCGCTCTGCTGTCTGACCAGTTGCGTTCTGTACTCCTGCTTTCCGATCAGCTCATCAGAAGCTGAAAGATTTGCTATGATATTGGCTCCTGCCAGAGCGGCATGCGTTCCCGGTTTATCAGGCACCCACAGGTCCTCACAAAGCTCCACTCCCAGCACAGCCCCGCTGCCGGTATCCTCAAGCAGTATATCAATGCCAAAGGGCACATCATCTTCACCTATACGGATACTTTTTCCCTTAAGATCTCTTCCGCTCTCAAACCAGCGGCATTCATAGAATTCAGAATAATTCGGAAGATATGATTTGGGTATCAGCGCTTTTATCTCACCCTGCGATAAAACAGCCCCGCAGTTATACAGGCAGTTCCTGTATCTTACAGGCACCCCGCAAACTATTGTCTGTGGCGTATCTGCTGTTTCTTTGGCAAGTCTGATTAAAGCGTTCTCACTTGCATTTAAAAGAGTGTCACTCAAAAAAAGATCCGCAGAAGTATATCCCGTTATCGATAATTCCGGAAAAACTATGAGCCCGCAATCGGAAAGCCCGCCAACAGCCTCTCTTATCCGTGATAGATTATAGTCTGTGTCTCCTACTTTCAGTTCCGGTACTACAGCCGCTACTTTCACCAGATAGTTTTTCATACACCCTCCTTTTCGATACATTCCAAAAGAAAAAGGCAAAGGGATCTTTATATAAGACTCCTTTGCCTTTCCATGTATTATACTGCGATTCGCTGATAAATCAAGCCAAAGTTGCATTCAAGCGGGCTTACAAAACTCTCAAAAAGATATACAATGTATTTTATGTGCCTGATGTTCCTTACTTCTTTCCCTGGATCTTTACTTTAATCTTTAAGCTCTTGATCTTCTTGATGCTTCCGTCGTCATTGAGCTGCAGCTCGCCGTTCTTGAAGGCGGCCTTTATGCTTACACTCTCTATAGCATCGGCATCGTTTAAGTCTATGGGCACGATGTCAAACTCGTAAGGATGCGCCTTCGCATATGAAGGATACTTCAGTTTCCCTGTATAAGTCTGAACAGATAAACCACAAATGATCCTGTACTCATAATCATTATGAAATAACTGAAGATCGTGACAGCCCACTTTGTGAATCCCCTGCCATTTCTGAGGGAGACAATGTCCAGTCCCATCCATGCAGTAAAAGCCGTGAGCATCGAATACTTCGTTCGTGAATGCCCTATCGCCGGATTCCCCAGTATTCCGACCTCTATAAGCGTAAATATCCATGCAGACAGCATCAGGATAAGGGAATACCACATAAGAGCCATGTAATACTTTCTTCTCGGAGTACTTGTCAGATGTTTTACCTTTCCGCTTCCCTTACCGCTCCGGGTGAGAGCTATACGGCAGCCGCTGTCTACATTAAAAGCTGTTCTCACCCAGATATCAACGCCATCCCGGGTTATCCATAAGCCCTTTAGCGGAATGAAATGTCCGCCCGTGGTCGGTCGTAGTCCGCATGCCGTCCGGTATTCGTCAGGTTCAAGAATGATCGTCTTATTTTCTGAATGCGCCATTATTCTTCTCCATACCTATTCCCACTGACTGTGGTAAAGCTTGTGGTAGAAGCCGCCCGCATCGAGCAGTTCAATATGTGTTCCCTGTTCTATGATGTTGCCGTCTTTCATGACAAGTATGCGATCTGCTTCTTTTATGGTGGAAAGACGGTGGGCTACTATGAAAGAAGTCCGTCCCTTCATCATCCTGGCAAAAGCATCCTGTATCTTCAACTCGGTGCGGGTATCGATGGAACTGGTCGCCTCATCGAGGATCAGCATCGGCGGCATGTTGAGCATTATACGTGTAATACATAAGAGCTGTTTCTGGCCCTGGGAAAGCACTCCGCCGCCCTCGCCGAGTACGGTATCATATCTGTCTTTGAGCTGCATTATAAAAGAGTGTGCATGCGCAGCCTTTGCCGCAGCGATCATTTCTTCATCGGAGGCATCGGGTCTGCCCATTTTTATATTGTCACGGACGGTGCCCGGCTTAAGCCAGGTCTCCTGCAATACCATTCCGTATGCCGCTCTCAGCGACTTTCTTGTGTAAGAACGTATGTCCTTTCCGTCTACGCTGATGCTTCCCTTATCAACATCGTAGAAGCGCATCAGCAGATTGATCAGCGTGGTCTTGCCGCAGCCTGTAGGACCGACTATGGCTATCCTCTGCCCGCGGTCAACATGCAGGTTCAGATCCTTTATCAGCTCTCTCTCGGGAGTATAGGAGAAGTCCGCATCCGCAATGTCTACGATGCCCTCGGTGTCCTTAAGGATGCAGGCATCTGCAGCATCAGCTGTTTCCGCCTCCGCTTCGGCCAGTTCAAATACCCTGCCTGCGCAGGCTATTGCATTCTGCAGTTCGGTGATGACGCCGCTTATCTCATTGAACGGCTTGGTATACTGATTGGCATAGCTTAAAAATGCCGAAAGACCGCCGACACTGAGTCTGCCGCGTACCACCAGCAATGCTCCGAAAAATGCCACAAGCGCATAAGCCACATTATTTACAAATCTGGTGCAGGGATTGGTCAGCGAAGAGAAGAATATCGCCCGGAGCGATACATTTTTCAGTTCTTCATTCCCTGTATCAAACCTCGCTACAGCTTCATCCTCATAGGAGAATGCCTGCACGGTTTTGACATTGCTGCACATCTCTTCTATGAAAGCGGTCTGCTCACCTCTTACGGCAGACTGCCTTTTAAACAGCGTAAACGTGTTCTTTGCGATAAAGCCCGCCACAAAGAATGAAAGCGGGGTTATCACCACCACCGCTATGGTGAGCAGCGGATTGAGCGTAAGCATCAGCACCAGTGTTCCCACGATGGTGATCACACCGTTGAAAAACTGGTTAAACCCGAGCAGCAGCCCGTCCGCGAACTGGTCGACATCAGCTATCATGCGGCTTACCGTCTCCCCGGCGGGATGTCTGTCATGATAGGAAAGCGGGAGTATCTGCAGCTTCTCCATCGCATCCTTTCGTATGTCTCTTACAGTATTGTAAGTCAGCCGGTTACTGCAGGCATTGGTCCCCCATTGTGCTATGGATATGGCGGCTATGCAGGCGGCCATCTGTTTGATAACGCCCGCTATGCCCTTAAAATCAACATTCCCGCTGCCTATTATCATATCCACCGCACGCCCGGTGAGTATGGGCAAAAAGAGCGCCAGCAGCGATGCCGCAGCTGCGCAGACTACGGATATCAGAAGAAATATCCCGTAGGGCTTCACGTAGCTGAGTACCCTTTTTATTATATCGATCTGTCCCTGTTTTTTCTTTTTCATTTCGTATCCTTATACTGGGAGTCATAGATCTCCCTGTATATATCGCAGTTCTTAAGCAGTTCTTCATGGGTTCCGATGCCTGCCACACATCCTGCGTCAAGCACTATTATCTTATCAGCATGCATTATGGATGCGGTACGCTGTGATACTATAAAAGTCGTAGGCATATGTTCCATGGCTTTTATCGCATTTCTGAGCGCCGCATCGGTCGCATAATCCAGAGCGGAAGTGGAATCATCCAGTATCAGTATACCGGGTCTGCGCACCAGAGCCCTTGCTATGGCCAGTCTCTGTCTCTGTCCTCCGGAAACGTTTTTTCCGCCCTGTGTCAGCATGTAGGAGAGCCCGCCTTCCTTTTCTTCCACAAAATCCAGAGCCTGCGCGGTCTTCAGGGCTTTATTTATCTCATCGTCCGTGGCATCCTTCTTTCCCCACTTTATATTGTCCCTGATACTGCCCGAAAACAGTACCGGATTCTGGGGCACCACGGCTATCCTTCCCCTGAGTGATGAGAAACGGTAATCCCGTACATTCACGCCGTCAACTTTTATCTCTCCTTCGCTCACATCATAAAATCTGGGGATCAGATTGATGAGCGAGGTCTTGCCGGAACCTGTACCTCCGATTATACCGATGATGCTTCCCGGCTCCGCTTCTATGCTGACGCCCTTTACGGAGTACTCGCCGCTGCCTGCATACTTAAGCCCCGCGTCTTTTATCTCTACGCGGCAGCCGTTCTCAGGTATCTCTCCGTCCCATTCTCCCTCTTTCATGGACGATCCGATATCGAGCAGGTCAGAGATCCTGCCTCCGCAGGCAAGAGCTCTTGTAAGCTGCACGATAAGGTTGGCAAGTTTGATCAGCTCCACTAGTATCTGCGAAATATAATTGACCAGCGCCACCACGGCACCCTGAGTCAGCCTTCCCACATTTACCGCTATCGCGCCTTCCCATATCAGCCAGGCAAGTCCTGCATTTACCAGAGCAAAAGTCACGGGATTCATGGCGGAAGATATCCGTCCGCTGAATATCTGCAGAGCATTCAGCGCCTTATTTGCCGCATTGAATTCTTCTTTCTCCGCCTCCTCGTTTCCGAAAGCCCTGATCACCCTTACACCGCTTATGTTACTCCTCGTCCTGGTGAGAACAGTGTCCAGTCTGTTCTGTACCTGCTTCTGCAGCGGGATGGTGATCCTCATCATCACATACACCACCACGGATAGTGCAAGGACTGTGAGCGCTATGCACGTCGCTGCCTTCGTATCTATGGTGAAAGCCATCACCACTGCGCCGGCAACAACAAAAGGAGAACGCAGGAAAAGCCGCAGGGACATGTTCACGCCGCCCTGCAGCGTATTGATATCACTGGTAAGCCTGGTGATTAGTGTACCCGTTCCGAGTGAATCTATCTCCGAGTAGGACAGAGTCTGTATATGTGAAAAGACTTCCTGTTTTACCTTAGCCGAAAAGCCTACCGCCGCCTTCGCAGAGAAATACTGTGCCGTCAGCGAGCAGCCCAGTCCGATCACGCCGAGCGCAACCATCAGAAGCGCATAGCGGATGATATAGCCTGTATCGGAATTGGCGATGCCCACGTCAATGATGTTCTTTATCACCAGCGGGATCATCAGTTCAAATGAAGCTTCCAGCAGTTTGAAGAGCGGACCGAGTACGCACTCCAGTCTGTAGTTTTTAAAATATTTCCACAGGTTTTTCATAAGTACATTACAGTTGCAGCCATTTTGTCCGCTGTCTCTTTATCCGTAAATATCTCAAGAAGCTTAAGCGCCAGATCCAGCGAAGTACCCATGCCTCTTGAAGTGATGATATTGCCGTCCGTCACTACCTTATCCGCAGATGTAACTGCCCCGGTAAGCCGGTCTTCCATTCCGCCATAGCAGGTAGCCCTCTTGCCTTCCAGCACTCCCATGCGTCCCAGGACCGTAGGTGCGGCACATATCGCTGCAACATATTTCCCCGCAGCCAGAAACTGCCTTATCTTCTCCTTTACAGGCTCACACCCATCCAGGTTTTCCGTTCCCTGTTTGCCTCCTGGCAGAAAGAGCATATCCGCGCTGTCTATGTCTGCCGTGTCCAGCACCTCGTCCGCTTCAACATTGATATTGTGCGAACCGTATACAGTCTTATTACCGCTGATCGAAACGGTTACAACCTCGATCCCGCCTCTGCGCAGTATATCCACCGGCGTGAGTGCTTCTATCTCTTCAAAACCATCCGCAAGAAATGTTATTACCTTTGCCATCCGTGCTTCCTCCTTTATGTTTTTCCTAAATTTATACTTCACAGCTGCAGGCCTTAACCCATCAGGGTAAGTATAAGCTTTGCCGTCTCCATCATTCCCCTTCCGCTCTCCATGCAGCTTAGCTGCATATAACGGTGGGCTTCCTGCTCGCTCATGTGGTTTCTTCCCATAAGTACCGACTTGGCTTCATCCAGCAGCGCTCTTTCGCTGTTATTACGCCGCAGTCCGCGGGCCTTTTCTTTTTTTCTCTGCCGCTCCATGGTCGAAAGCATCATATCAAGTGTTGCTGTCAGATCCTCCACCTTAAGCGGCATCGGAAGAGTTACAACATTCTCTTCCACTCCCTCTTCCAGCACACCGCTGCCCGCGATCAGGAGCATGCCAAAGCCCTTGGGCAGCTGGGCCCACAGGGCGGAATATATCATGTCTGCATATTTGTATCCGCATACGACTATGCCCCTGTCCAGTGCATCAAGTGCCGCCAGGGCCTGTGCTCCCAGGGTGCATGCGGCCGATACGTCGTATCCCCTCTTTACCAGGAGATCTTTAACGGCCGCAGCTTCCTGAACTTTTCCAAAGAGTACCACCACTCCGGCCAAAACAGCTCTCCTTTCAAATCAGCTTAATATCTGTTCAGATATCTTTTTACTTCCCAGTCAGATACTTCCTCATTATATTCCCGCCACTCTTTTCTCTTGGCCTGTACGAATGCGGCGGTCACCCGTTCTCCCAGCGTATCGGTTATCAGCTTATCCCTAAGCATTTCGTCGATCGCGGTATTCAGATCCTCCGGCAGTCTGTCTGTGCCATAAGTCTTCCTTTCCTCTGCGCTCATCCCTACCGGATCGCGATCGACGGCCGCCGGCGGCAGTATCTTATTCTTTATGCCATCCAGTCCCGCCATAAGCGCCACGGCTATTGCAAGATAGGGATTGGCCGCCGAGTCCGGACTTCTCAGTTCCACTCTCACATTCTCTTCTTCGCGATGCGGAACGCGTATCACCTGCGAACAGTTTCCCCTTCCCCATCCCGCATATACCGGAGCCTCATAGCCCGGTACCAGTCTCTTATAGGAATTGACCAGGGGGTTTTGTACCGCGCACATTCCTCTTATATGTGAGAGCAGCCCGCCTATAAAATACCTCGCGTCTTCGCTTATCCCTTCCGGATCGTTCTTATCGGCAAAGATGTTTTTCCCGTCTTTTTCCAGCGACATGCTCAGATACATTCCTGACCCCTGCGTGTCGCTCTTGGGCTTCGGCATAAAGGTCGCATGCAGTCCGTGCCTTCTCGCTATGGTCTTGACCGTGAGTTTAAAGGTCATGATGTTGTCCGCCGTAGCCAGAGCCTTGTCATATTTGAAATCTATCTCATGCTGTGCCGGTGCCGCCTCATGGTGCGAGGATTCGATATCAAAGCCCATCTCCTCCAGAGTAAGCACCATATCCCTTCTGGCATTCTCGCCCTGGTCCACCGGTCCCAGATCAAAGTAGCCTCCCCTGTCGTTTGCTATCGTGGTAGGCTGGGCATTTTCATCGGTCTGAAAAAGGAAGAATTCGCATTCCGGCCCGACGTTTAAGGAATATCCCATTTTCTCAGCCTCCGCCATCGCGCGTTTCAGAACATAGCGGGGATCACCCCCATAAGGCTTTCTGTCGCGGGTATATACATCACAGATAAGCCTGGCTACCTTGCCGTGCTGCGGTCTCCAGGGAAAGATGTTCATGGTGTTGGTATCGGGATAAAGATACATGTCACTGCCTGTCGGATCGCCGAAGCCGTCAACGCTCGAGCCGTCAAACATACAGCGGTTTTCAAGCGCCTTTTCCAGCTGTCCCGCCGTGATCGCCATATTCTTCAGGTTTCCGAAAAGATCCGTAAACTGCAGACGGATGAATTCCACATCCTCTTCTTCCACCACTCTTCTCACATCATCTTTTGTATAGTTCTTCATAACAGTCCTTTCCTTACCATATGGTCCTGCCGCCGTCAAGCACTACAGTTGCTCCCGTCATATATGTAGCTGCACCGGATATCATATACAGTATCGTGCATACATACTCATCAGGCCTGCTCATGCGCCCTAACGGGATCAGCTTCGAGATCTTCTCCTTGAACTCCTCGTTCTGCCCGTTTTCAAGGCTTGCGGGACAGAGAGTGTTTACCCTTATCCCTTTATCAGCCCAGTAAACCGCCAGGTATTTTGTGAGCCCTATGAGTGCATGTTTTACTACCGAATAGGAAACCGGCTTTACCGTCTGCTCCTCTTCGGGTATACCCTCTTTTCTGTATATTCTCTGATCGGGGGCGATCAGTCCGTAGTCCGAAGAAATGTTTAAGACTATGCCGCTGTTTTGTTTTTCCATGACTTCGCCGAAAACCTGCGCACAGAGAAAGGCACCTGTAAGTCCCACGGCTATATCCTGATCCCACATATCCTTCGGGAAATTATGAAAACGGATGGCTCCGAGGTTCTTTGACCCGCCTTCCACTTTCGGATTGTTAGCGGCATTGTTTATCAGCACATCAATGTGTCCGTATTTTTCCAGCAGTCCGTCCCTTACTTTCTCCAGGGCGCTCCTGTCCGTGATATCAGCAACTATACACTCCATCACGGGTTCCTCGCCATAGCTTTCAGTGAGAGCATTCTTTACCCGCTCCATCGCTTCCTTTGATATATCGATAAGCACGGGGATACCGTCTCCCTCAAGCACCGCTTCCGCATGCTTCATGCCGATCAGTCCGCCGCCGCCGGTGATCACTACCACCTTTCCTTCTATACTGAATCTGTCCATGTATCTTTTTTTCATACTGCTCTCCTTTTCTGCCAAAGCTCTTCACTGCACCACAATAGATGACCCGGCTGATCTCTTCATGGCCACAGCCATCTTCAGCGCTTCCAGTCCCGCCTCAAATCCTATGAGCTTATCACGCTTTCCGTTTATACAGTCCATAAAATCCTTCAGTTCTTCACTGAACATGTCGTTCCTCTGAAAAGCCGGAAAACCCTCTTCTCTTACAGCCTCATCGCCCCGGTATATTTTTACGCAGGCTGCGTTTAAGTCCGCTTCTATACGTCCCGCTTCTCCCACGATCTTAAAACGGTGCACGGGCGGATACTGGATAAAATCCGTATGTACCGCAAAGCTGAATGCCTTATCACCTTCCCATTCAAATATCCCGTTTGCCGCTTCCTCAACATCTATCTCCAGATCACTTACTTTTGAAAGCAGCGAGCTCACTCTCGCCGGCGTACCGAAAAGATATCTTATGATATCCAGATCATGCATCAGCAGATTGAACACGGGCCCTCCGCCCATATCCTTTCTGGCCATATAAGTTCCCCGGTAGTCCTCGTAACGGTGCATGGTCGTGAGCCTTTCGGAAAACTCACACTCCCCGTATACAACTCTTCCAAGGTCTCCCTTATCCAGCGTTTCCTTCACTTTTTTTATGCAGGGATGATAACGGTTCTGAAAGCCCATAAAGAAAACGAGATCTTTTTCTTTTACAAGTCTCTGCAGTTCTTCCGTTCCGTCGAGACTGTCGCCCAGCGGTTTCTCCATGAATATATGGCAGCCCGCTTCTGCAGCTTTTAAGGCACATTCGATATGCCTGGATGTGATGTTGGTTATAAATACAGCATCGGGCTTTGCTTCCAGTGCCTCATCCATATCCGTATATGACTTTATGCTGTACTCGCTCTCAAGATCCACGCCTTCCCTTATTTCCAGCTTATCGGTAAAGCATATCCTGCTTCCCCTTGTCCTGTAAGCCAGTATCTCGGCTTTATCACCGAGCACTCTTCTGATATTTCTCACATGCCGCTGGCCTATGCTGCCCAGCCCCATCATCAGTATTTTCAAAATGCCTCCTCCAGTGTCTTATACCGCTCCTTCAGATACTCATACAGTTCGGATCTGTTTTTTTCCATATAGAATTCCAGATAATCCAGATCTTCCTTTGCATCCACATCCACGCTTTTTTCTATCGTATATGCTATCACCTTACTGCCGTGCATCAGATGCTCCCCGACTACATGCGAAGTCCTCAGTATATCCACATAGCCGTCGGGCACATATACCTGTTTAAAATCCTGCCTCGGATTATTCGCTTCATCCGGAGTCATCCCGTCAATAAAGCAGCTGAAGTAGCCGTCATTGCCTGCATAGAACATCTTATAGGGCGGAAATACCTGTTTATGAGCACTTCTGAGACTGGTCGCCGCCGGATCGGCAAGCATCAGTTCGCAGGCTCTGTCCACAACGCTTTTTTCACGCAGAGGGGAGGTGGGCCTCAGATGCATGAAGTATTCCGGCAATACCCCTTCGTTCTCATAAAGCCAGCCTATCGCATGTTCCATGAACTGTATATCCGGAGAATTGTCGGCGGCAAATTCCGCAGGACGCAAAAAAGGCGTTTCCGCCCCGTAATACCTTGCTATCTTTGCATATTCCTCCGAATCCGTGGATACCAGTATCCTTGATACACAGCTGCACCGCTTCGCCGCCGCTATGGCATAGGCCAGCAGCGGATAGCCTTTAACGCAGCGGATGTTCTTGTTCTTTACGCCCTTTGATCCGGCTCTTGCCGGGATGATGGCGTACATCACGCCTTCCTTTATCGCGCTCTTAATATCCATAAACACACCCCGCAGATCATTTCTTTTTATTCTCTTTTTTTTCTTCAGCTGTCTTGAAGCCTTCGGTACTCTCCTTCATAAAGATTATCTTCACGGTCTCGAGTATTATCTGCACATCAAGGAGCAGCGAATAATTCATTATATATGTAAGGTCAAGCTTCAGCTTATCCAGTGCGGAAGTATTGTACTTCCCGAATACCTGTGCATAACCTGTCAGCCCGCCCCTTATCTTCTCACGGAAGATGAACTCGGGAATGTCCTTCGTATACATCTCAACATGCTCAACCCTCTCGGGTCTGGGGCCTACTATCGACATGTCACCTTTCAGTATATTGATAAGCTGCGGCAATTCATCTATACGCGTAGCCCTGATAAAACGTCCCACCGGAGTGATGCGGCTGTCACGTTCCGTAGCCGGGTGCGGTTTTCCGTCCGCTTCCGCATCCACTATCATACTGCGGAATTTCCATATCATGAAACGCCTGCCGCCTATGGTCGTTCTTTCCTGCTTATACATCACGGGGCCGCCGTCCTGCAGTTTTATCAGCAGTGCGGTTATCAGCATTATCGGCGAGAGCACGACTATCGCTATCAGCGAAAGTATGATATCAAAACTGCGCTTTATTATTCGTCTCCACAGCGGTATGCCCTGGTTGCGGCAGAGATACAGCGGTGTATCAAAAAGATTGAGCTGGGTCGAGAACTTCGTGATTATGTCCGAGATCTTCGGCGTGAAGTACACTCTCTTGTCCATTTCAAAACAGATCTTTAAGATATGATTCTTGTAATGACTGGGGATGTCATGCATCAGTACCGCATCGTGCTCGGATATCTCACGGCGTATCACCCGCTCGGGAACATCGCAGCGGACGAGCCTCTTAACCTCATACTTGTCGGGTCTTGCGTTCATCTTATCCATCATCACTTCCGTTCCTTCGGAATAGAACTCGACGATACGCAGAGGCGGGAAAAGTTTGCAGTACAGCGCACCTGCGAGCATGGAAAAGACTATGCCGAAAAGGCTCTCGAGTACAAACAGTACCAGAAACACGGGGAAGATCTTTCCGATCATCCTGAAATGTCCCGTGACTGCCATGGAAATGAACACTTCCATAAAATCTATCACAAAGAAACTGACCAGCTGCGAACCTATGACGCTCGTCAGCCTGTCGACACCTATGCTGTATCCGCCAAGGCCCCGGAGCAGAAGAACGATAAGCCCCAGATGGATGCCTCCGCTCATCAGCAGGTTACCCTTTCCTGTCAGCCAGCCCGTAGTGTTGTTGGCCTTAACAAAGGGATACCATCTTGAATAGAACAGCAGCAGACAGCCTGCAGTCAGCAGTATACAGCATATCCCTCTGTATACATATTTACCTTTAACTTTTCTCTGTGATGTTTCTGTCTTCACTACCGCCTCCGTAAATGCGGGTATTACCTATACCATTATAACCTTACTTCCTGTCTTTTCCAAGAAAAAATGCTATCGCAAAACCTGCTGCCAAAGCAAGGACTCCGGCTATGATGCTTACTGCGTTCATCGCCGTAAACAGCCCGGCATTAACAACTATTATGGCAACCGGTGAACCCGCGATGAGTCCCAGTATGCACCAGAATGTTATGACCGAATGTTTTTCCAGCAGCATCTCGATCAGCTTTGCGATCGCAAATATGCCGACAATCGCGCCTATGCCGAAGGGTACCAGCAGACCGCAGCACATTCCTATCATATCCATATCCAGCGAAGGAAGGGCTTTGACCAGATTGCTGATCGATGCGATTATGTCTTCATAAAGCCCCATCACCATCATCATCATGGAACCCGACACACCGGGAATGACCATGGTCGCGGATGCAACAACGCCGGCACAGCCGTACTTTATCGCCGGCACTACTCCTGTCTCTACGGAAAAAGCAGTCTCAACGTTCTCTTCCGCCTTCATCAGCTCTTTTTCCTTCTCGGTCGAGGCCTGTATAAAGGAAAGAGCTATAACGAGCGCAAAGAAAATGATAAATCCGGTAATATGTCCGGCCTTTACCTTATTTCCCTTTACTCTCTGCCAGATTGCCGGTACACCTCCCAATATGAGCCCTATGAACAAAAGATTGGTCGGAACCGGTATCACACCGAACATCCACTCTATAACCATCGAAAGTCCGACGATACCGAGTACCATGCCTATGCCTATGGGCAGTACCGAGGCAAAGCTCTTTTTAAACTCCTTGAAAATATGTGTAAGCGCAGTTATAAGCCTGTCGTATATGCCCATGGCCACTGCCATGGTTCCGCCGCTCACTCCGGGGATGACATTGGCTATCCCCATTACCATTCCTTTTAATATATCGATCACAAAAGCCATTATCTTCACGCACCTTCCACTATCTCTTTTAATGCGGCCATCAGTCTGTCCGCTTCCTCATCCGTACCCACGGTGATCCTCAGCCTGTCATTCAGAAGAGGCGTATCAAAAAAACGCACGAATATATTCCGTTCTCTCAGAGCCGTATAGATCTTCTTGGCGGGAATCTTCTCATGTTTGGCGAACACAAAATTTCCCTTTCCGTCAGGCATCGAAAAGCCGAGAGCCTTAAGCTCCTTCTTCATTCTTTCCCTGGTGTTTACGATCCTGCCGATGATCTCCTTAAAATATGCATCATCCTTCACCGAAACGACGCCCATTTCTATAGCCGGAGTGTTCATCGTATAGGAGTTTACGGAGAATTTCACTGCTTCAAGACAGCTTATCAGTTTTCTGCTGCCCATGCAGTAACCTATCCTTGCACCTGCCATTGCCCTCGACTTCGAAAAAGTCCTTATCACAAGGAGATTTTCGTAGCGGTCTATAAGCGGCAGCACGCTTGCACCCTCGCCGGCAAAATCAACATAGGCCTCATCGATCATCACCACACTGTCCGGATTGGCTGCGATTATCTCTTCCACCGTATCAACGCTTTCAAGTACACCGGTAGGTGCATTGGGGTTCGGGAATATGATACCGCCGTTTGCGTTTTTATAATCAGCCGGCACGATATGAAAATCCTTATCAAGCGGCTTAGTCGCATAGGGTATTCTGTACAGTTCAGCCCAGACCTTATAAAAAGAATAGGATATCTCCGGAAACAGTACGGGTATATCCGAATTAAAAAAGGTAAGGAAAGCCATGTCTATAACATCATCACTTCCCACTCCCACGAACACCTGCTCCGTGTCCAGCCCGTGATACTGTGCAAGGGCCTTTCTGAGCGGCAGCACATCGGGATTCGGATAAAGCCTCATCCTGTCATAATCCATGCTCCATAAACAGTCCTTCACCGCAGGTGCCGGCGGATACGGGCATTCGTTGGTATTCAGTTTTATCATATCCTTTGCGTCCGGCTGCTCTCCCGGAACGTAAGGCTCCACCTTTCTTACCTTATCTTCCCAGCTCATTTTGCGTCTCTTTCCTCTCTCCTTCTGATCTTCTCAAATTCATTTTCATACTCGGTCTCATATTCGAATATATAAGACTCGTAAGGGTTTATTATCAGCGTGTCCTTATAGGTCCTGTGTCTTTTATACTCCCTGCCGTAGGTCATATGCACATGCCCGTGGAGAAAATACCGGGGAGAATACTTATCAAGCAGCGTTCTGAAAGCTTCAAAGCCCCGATGCGGCAGATCCTCGCCGTCTCCCACGTGATATGCCGGCGAATGTGTCACCAGTATGTCAAAACCCTTGTGCTTCCACAGCTGCCGTCTGAGTTTTCTGACCCTCCTGTTCATCTGGCTGTCCGTATACTGATGTGCTCCCGGTTTATACTGCATGGAGCCTCCCAGTCCGAGTATCCTTATCCCTTCATAAATGTAGATACGGTCCTCGATGGATATGCAGCCGTCGGGAGGTATCCTTTCATATTTATCATCATGGTTCCCGTGTACATAGAGTACCGGGGCATGCGTAAAGGTCGCAAGAAAAGACAGAAATCTCGGGTCCAGGTCTCCGCAGGATATGATGATATCTATACCCTCAAGTTTTCCCGGCTGGTAATAGTCCCAATAATTTTTCGATTCCTTATCAGCAAGCGCCAGGATACGCATCTTTATTCAACTCCGCTCTTTATTCCCTGTATCTTAACCAGGTCCACCGCCTCTTCCTTAAGCTGCGATATATCCGGGATATACCCCTCGATATTGTCGCAGAGCCAGTCTATGCTGACCGCATCTTCAGGTCTTAAGGTCTCGCCGTCTTCACATCTTATCATGCCGTCCTGCGAATATATCGGTCCTGTCATGGGATTGATGTCCATGTTCTTTACGCCGTTACGCAGGGTCCGTAACAGTCTTATCTGGCCCGCAGGGAGATTTCTCGAATATATGACATCTATGGCTCCCGAGCTCATTCCCCAGAAATAATTAAGTGCCTGCTCCTGGAATACATTTTCGTCATTCTTATAACCGCCTCTCATCACGGAACGGATTATCTCCTCATACAGCTTGCCCCAGTGGCGTACGGGCATCGCCAGGTTTATATTCTTCTGTCCGTCTTCATCTATCATGTACAGACCGAATTCCCTTCCCAGGCTCATCTTGGCATTCAGGTCTCGCCCGCTCACCAGCTTTACGTTATTGGCCTTGAAGGTCTCTATGAAATCATGATCCTTTATCATCGACCACTCCAGAAAGACCTTTGCCCCCGGGTTGGTCATCTGTACTCCCATGGCGAAGGCATTGATCTCCGCGGTCGTCCCGTGTATGGGATAATCCGAAAGATATCCTATATTACCGCCGGCATGCATTGCCCCGGCTATGGCTCCGATCACGAACTTGGCTTCGTACATACGCAGGTAATAGGATCTGATGGTCTTGTGGCTCAGATTCATCGAGCAGTTGAGTATCGTCACCTCCGGATGGTTCACCGCCGCCTTTATCGCAGCCTGTGCCAGCTTGGGAGAGGTTGCAAAGATCAGCTTGTTCCCGGCCTCACATGCAGCCTCGAAAACATCATCCGCATCGTCCCCGTCCACACGTTCCACACAGGACGTTACTATACGGTCGCCGAAAACATCCCTGACATACTGCCTGCCCAGCTCATGACTGTAAGTCCAGGAAGAATCCTGAGCCGAACGGTCATGTATGAATGCGATCTTCATCACACTGTTTCCGGGGAGCAGCTTGCTGAGTGCCACTTTTCTGGATTCCGGAGTCGGATTCAATACCAGCTTCAGCTCTTCACCTGCCGCATAGCTCTCGAATTCCGGCCACAGCCTGGAGAGTTCTTTGCGAAGATCAGCCTCCGTCTTTTCCAGCGCTTCCTTAAAACCGTATACTCCGAGGTATACGATCACAGCATCACCCGGAGTGATGTTTAACTTCCCGGCCGCCTTCAGATTGTATTCTTTTTCAAAATAGGAGAAAAATGCCCTGAAATCCTGCTTCTGCTCGACATCCCATTCCTTATCGCCGCCATAGGTCAGTTCCAGCAGCTTTCTGAAATTTCCTTCCCTTGACATATAGAGGTAATTGATGCCTGTCAGCTCATAGAAATCCATGAACTCATAGTATATCTTCACCTCGGGATCGTCGCTCTTTCTGGGCACCATACGGGTCACATTGCCCTCGATGCTCACGGCATCGGTATACTTTGACACCGATACTCGCTTGTTTCCTTCCATAACATAGAATTTGTTATTGAATTCATAAGCCTTTATGGGATCCCTGAGCCCCTCCGCGAGTATGTCGTCATAGAGCTGCGACCATTTCATTGCAAACTCCGAATCACTCTCAAGTATGGGCATAAAATTAGAGGCAAAAGCCGTTGTCCTTCCCGAGCTGTAGGTACCGACTATCGATTTGATCGGTATCTCAACAAGGCCAAGCGGTACCTGCCCTTCTATATCCACATGCGAAACTATCTCTTCCAGTACCGGGAGATAGGGATATTCGCCGCGTGCGATCCTGTTCTTGTAGTCCCTTGCCCCGGCCTTAAACGCCTTTGCGTAATCACCTGCTGCCATTTATCTTTCCTGTCCTTTTCTTCTCTTCTGATTTTTGCTCCCGACAAACATACCATAAAAGAGGCAGTGATGCAAGCAGACAGCCTGTTGCCGTGACTATCTCGTCCAGTTCTCCTCCGCTCTTTCCCACATATGCCGCCACATATATCACGGCATTCGCCCCTACGTGGAAAAGAAGGCTTGTGAGAAAGGCTCCCGTTTTCTGATAAAAGACGGCCATGATAAAGCCCATTATAAAGGCATATATGCCCTGGACCGGATTGCCGTGGAATAAACCGAAGAAGAGCGCCGTAGTCACCACTGCCGGCCCGGCACCTATACATCTGCGTATCCTTCCGAACATAAGCCACCGAAAGCACATCTCCTCACACAGAGGGGACAGGGCCACATATACCAGAAGCCCGGGCAGGAAAGCCGACTCCGCCTTGAAGGCCGCGGCATTTGCCACTTCCGCGCTCGTCTTTAATACTTCCATCAGTTTTACCGCATACAGATTCAGCGCTGCCGCCAGAAAGATGCCGCAGAAAAATGCCGCCGCAGGAATTGCCGTAGGCACTCTGCCGAACAGATCGAGCGGTTCCTTTTTCCTGAAAGCCGCATACAGTACCGCGGCAATGATCACATAAACCGTCAGGCTTATGTATATGCCCCCGTCCGTGCGTATGGCCGGGAAAACAAGACTGACCGCCCTCATGAGCGCAATTGACAGGCGGAATACCAGGATGTACAGCGCAAATGGTACGAGCATATAAAGAGCACGCACAAAAGAGGAACGCGGCAGCTTCTTTTTACGGTCGTTTTCCGTTTCCCTGCCGCCGATGAGCAGGTCGCACAGTTCCTCCATATCCGAGGCTATAGCGTCGGCTCCCGCCTCCGCCAGCTCACCGTCCTGCTGATAGCCGTAGGCTGCGCCTATGGCTTCTATGCCCTTTTCATGTGCACCTTCGATATCATATTTTCTGTCTCCGACCATCACGGTCAGATTCTTTAATTCCTCCCTGCTCTTTCCGCTCCTGTCCTTTGCATAGAGCTGTCTGAACACTTCTTCGACCACTTCTTCCTTGCTGCTTCGGCTTCCGTTCAGTTCACTGCCCACGACAACGGAAAAATATCTTCTGAGTCCGAAATACTTAAGTATCTTTTCCACAAATACCGTCGGCTTTGATGAAGCCACGGCAAGCTTTGCCCCCGAAGACTTTAAACGTGAGAGCATGCTTCCCACTCCTTCATACGGGATATTCTCCTTCCAGCCTACAGACGAGAAACGTTCGCGGTAGTATTCTATCGCCTTATCGCAATGCTCCTTATCCAGCCCGTAATGCTCCCTGAAGCTGTCCGCCAGCGGCGGACCGATAAATACCGTGAGCCTGTCTGTGTTTTTTTCTTCTATGCCCATCTTTTCCAGGGCGTACTGAACCGAACGGCATATGCCTTCCTTCGGATCGGTAAGCGTCCCGTCCAGATCAAACAGGATATATTTATACATTCCGTAACTTCCTCTTGACTTTGTTAAACACATGCACTATATTACCATGTTGTGGCTTGCAGGTCAAAAATGCAGGCTGACACCAGACCAGAGGTGCGGATATCCGCTGAGACAGCCTGAAAGCAGGCTGAACTCTTAACACTTGATCCGGATAATACCGGCGTAAGGAGGTAAGATATGTTTTGGAATTCAGATGACGGTTACTATGTTCTTAATGCAAAAGGCTACGGCGCTCTCGCCGCGATCGCGATCTTCGTACTGATACTCATCTACGTTTTCAGAAAAAACAGAAAAGATGATAAGGCTTCAAAAAAAGCTCCCGTGATCACCCTCACATTTACCGGAGTTTCACTGGCGCTCGCATTTGTGCTTTCATATGTAAGGATCTGGAAAATGCCCTGGGGCGGTGATATCACCCTGCTCTCGATGTTCTTTGTTGTCTTTGTCGGATATCTGTTCGGACCGGGCACCGGCTTTGCAGCCGCCTTCGTATACAGCATACTTCAGTTCATCCAGAGCGGAGGCAGCTACATGCTCACTCCCTTCCAGGTATGCTGCGATTATTTTCTGGCTTTCACGGCACTCGGTGCTTCGGGCTTCTTTAAGAATAAAAAGAACGGCCTGATCATCGGTTATCTCGTGGCCGTTTTCTTAAGAGGTGTATTCCATACCATCGGAGGCTATCTCTACTGGATGGATTACATGCCTGATAATTTCCCTTCATCACTTGCAGTCATCTACCCCATCGCTTACAACTATTCATATCTCGTTGTCGAAGCGGTGATTACCGTGATAGTGATACTCCTGCCGCCCGTAAAGAAAGGGCTGAACAGGATAAAGAACATGGCGGAGGGTTAAACTTCCGCCAGCCCTTCCCACTCACCGCGCATGCAATCACTTAGCATCTTTACGAGGCCGGCATCGAGCTTGCCCTCATCGGCCATTTCCTTAAGTATCTCAAGGGCCCGTTCGAGAGAATGGGCTCTTTTATACGGCCTATCGTCGGCTGTAAGTGAGTCAAAGATATCACAGATGGTAAGAAGCCTTGCCAGCGGCCCTATCTCATCACCCTTCTTGCGGTTCGGATAACCGGTACCGTTCAGATATTCATGATGATTGGCTGCTATGGTCCTTACCTTATTAAACTTCTCGGTAAAATTAATGCTTCCCAGCATCTTGTCGGTATAAACCACATGCTGGTTCACTATATGTCTTTCATCATCCGTAAGTGTGCCTTTTTTTATGCTTAAGCATTCATGTTCTTCTTCGGAAAGATAGGGATAATAAACTCCCTCCGGAGAAACATAGCTTTTTTCGGCCATGCTGTTTACCAGCTCCAGATCGCTGTCTGTCAGTCTGTCCTTAACATCGAGATCTTCCAGTTTTTCGACAAACTCATATATGGCCACATCATCCTTCTCCCAAGCGTCCTTATCCATACGGCCTTCCAGCATGTCGATCTTCTTCATCAGTCTGATACCGACGAGCTTGTCTTCCAGATGCTCTCTTAAAGGTCCCAGTCTGGTGGATTTATTGAGCACTTCTCTCGGTGTCACGATCTTGCCTATATCATGGAGCATGGCAGCCATCTTCAGCTGTTCCTGATCATTTTCATTAATGAACATGTCCGTCATGCCTATGGTATGCTGCGAGTTTATATACTCTGCCATCACCATGCAGTACTTGGCCACATTCAGGGTATGATGCGCATTGTACGGTGTCTTGGTATCGATAGCGTACGTAAGGCTCTCCACGAAGGAACCCAGCAGATCTTCCATATCCTGGATCAGCATGATACTGGTCAGCGAATTGGCCATCTGCGAAGTAAGCGAACGGACAAAGGTCTCGCCTTCCTCATCAAAGGGCACCACCTGCCCCAGACCGTTCATACAGTTGTAAAGCATCAGCACGCCCAGAGCCTTTTCATCGGAAACAGCCACCGGCACCATCAGTACCGAATTGGTCCGGTACTCATTGCTCTCGTCAAATTCTTTTATGTCCGTGATATCAAAACGTTCATCCAGATAGACATCGGGAATATTCAGCAGTTCCCGGTGATGATAGGTATATGTATAGATATTCGTATCGTTATCAACAGCCACGGACTTATCAGCGTCCGCCACGGAACGCTCTATTCCCAGAGACCTGTTGATATCTATAAGGTGCATCAGTGCTCCGTTATCGGCTATATAAAGACTTCCTCCGTCTGCATTGGTAAATTCAACACAGGCATTCAGTATATTCTCAAAAAGCTTCACATAATTCTGCTCCGTGGCAAGGGAATATCCTATCTCCAGGAGACGGCCGACAGTGTTACGCATTTTCGATACAATCCTCACAGTTATATTCGGACGCAAAGTCCACCAACCACTATATCATAATAAACGGCAAACGTCAAAGTTAATTGATGACCTTTGCCGCAAAAGTGAAGCACATATCACAGAGGGATGCTCTGCTTCAGAGCAAAGGAATAGATCAGCCTCTCCTTTACCTTCTTCCCGGTGAGCTGCCAAAGTGCATCCGCATACAGCTCCAGCTGCTTTTTATATCTCTTTATCAGTGTATCGGCATCCTTTACCCGGTCTGTCTTGTAATCAAGCAGTACCAGCTCTCCGTCTTCTTCCCAGTACGCATCGATAACTCCCTGTATCAGTATTGTTTCCTCCTCCGGAAAAGCCGGATCCATCACGCTTGCAGGTATTCCCATAAAGAAAGGTGCTTCACGGTACAGCCTGCCGGCAGCGTCCGCAATCTTCATTCTGGCACAGACCTCACTCTGAAGTATCGTGACCATATCCTTTCTGTATATAAGGGCGCATTCTTCTTCCTTCATCCTGCCCTCAGCCAGTATGCGTGCCATCTCCGCATCTATATCCGTATCAAGCGGCGTGGGCGGAAGTTTCTTATGATCCACCAGTTCCATAAACCGGTGATAGGCTGTACCTCTTTCTGCACCGCCCGTCCTCCCGCTCCCGGCCTCATTCTCCGCCTTTATCAGCTCATGCGCTTCCTCGTCTTCATATGCGGCTTTCTTCAGTTCCGATACACTGGTCTTCGTATAGAGGCCTTTAAGCCCGGGATGTGCATATACCCTGCTCTTTCCTTCTTCTATGATACGCTCCGTCTCCGCATCGCTGCCAATACTACCCCTGAATAAGGCTTCACCCCTGGCAGCTTCCGTATCCGCACTGCCTGTCAGCTCCTTTGCAAAATCTCCGGCTGTCGTTACATGTATATAAGATGCGGCCTTACCGCTTCTCCTCAGCACCTCCGTTATCCATTTCATGGAGGAAGACGCTTTCTTTATACTTACACTGTCAAGCTGCTCCTCGCAGTCTTCGAGCTCCGGCAGCCTTGTTTGCGCAGCGGTGATTATCAGCTTCTCCCTTGCCCTGGTCAGTGCCACATAGAGCACTCGCATCTCCTCGGCTACGCAGTCATCCTTTATCCTGCCGGCCAGTATCTTTTTCTTAAAGCCTGCTGTCTTTACACGCCTCTTTGTATCTATCGCATCCAGCGCACAGCCGCACTTCATGTCGACCAGACAGGTCTTTGACGCGTCCTGTCTGTTGAACTGTCTGCTAAGCCCCATGCACAGTACCACGGGGAACTCCAGTCCCTTGCTCTTATGTATGGTCATGAAACGGACAACATCCGCATTCTCGTCCAGCATCATCGCCTCGCCGTAGTCTATCTCATTTTCCTTTACCTGGTCGATATAACGTATGAAGGAAAACAGACCATGGTATGAACTCTCTTCATAATCCGCAGCCTTCTCCATCAGTATTCCGAGATTGGCTGCACGGACATTGCCTCCGGGCATGGCACGAACGGTTCTGAGATACCCGCTGTCTGCAAGCATCAGCATCATCAGCTCTCTTACTCTGGTATAGACCGCAAGCTCCCTGTACTTTGTAAGCCAGTCCATAAATCTCCGGGCGCCTTCCGCTCCGGGCTCTTCCGTTGCTGCCAGCCTCCCCATCAGATCATACAGACACTCTCCATCCGTTCCGTCCTCATTTCTCTGCGCCGCCTTTATGACTGAAAGTTCCTCATCGGTATACAGTGCCAGAAAAGAGGTGAGAGTCGAATAAAGCGGTATGTCCTGCCTCGGATTATCAAGTACCGTAAGCGCGTTCATCATGGTACGTATCTCAGTCGTGGCAAAGTATCCTTTTCTGGCTCCGCAGTATAAAGGGATGCCCCTGTCATTGCAGGCTGCCTTAAGCTCTGCTTCGTACTTGGCCGTTGACTTCGCCAGCACGCATATATCCGAATACCGTATATCCCTCAGTTCCCCGCTTTCCTTATCATATACTTTAAAGCCTTCTTCAAAGAGTTTTTTTATCCTGTCCGCGGTAAGCAGTGCTTCCGCTTCGATCACATCTCCGGCTTCCAGTCCGGCCTCCTCCATATCCTCACAATCCAGTATCAGCACCTCGGGATCATACATTCCCTTAGCTCCTTCAGGGTACGAAAGCCCCGGTTTCAGTGCAGCCCTCTCATCATAATCCATCCCTGCGGATGCCTTCGTCATTATGTTCTCAAAAATAAGATTCACAAAGTCTATGACCTGGTGTCTGCTCCTGAAGTTGCTGTTCAGATCTATCCTTCTGTCCGGCCCCAGGTCACCGTAGCGCGCATATTTATCCATGAATATCTCGGGTCTGGCCAGCCTGAACCTGTATATGCTCTGTTTCACATCACCGACACAGAAGAGGTCATCTTTATCCGCTATGCTCCCGATTATATATTCCTGTACATAGTTGCTGTCCTGGTATTCATCAATGCATATGTATTGAAAATGCTCCCTGTATGATGCCGCTGCATCGGTCGGCTTCCCCTCCTCATCGAGGAGTATCTTCAGTGCAAAATGCTCCATGTCATTGAAATCCAGCACATTGTTTTCTCTCTTTATGAGAGTGAACCGCTCCTTAAGTTTAAGCGTAAGATCCTTCAGAACATTGAAGGCTCTTCCCGTCACCACTTGCTGTTTTTCTATCTCTTCCTCAGACAGCATATACTTTGCAAAAACTTCCTCAAGAAGGTCTTTTGCATAGGAACGCACTTCCTTCGCTTTCTCCCTCAGGCCCTCATCCTCGCTTTTTTTTCTGGAAAGCTGCGGGAAGGAAGCCGAGCAGGCTATCCTGTGTCTGCCGGCATAGCTCTTTGCATCAAGCATAAGCGCAGCAGTATCATCTACCGCCGCGATCGCTTCGCGGTAGGGTGCGGGTCCGCCCGGCATGTCACATAAGCGGAAAGCCTCCGCGCAGAGTTCTCTTACCCTCCCAAGCACTGTGTCGCACTCCGTCTCCATATCCTTGAACCACTGAAGCTGTGCTATCTCTTCCATTGTCAGTTTTTCATATTCCGCTGCCGCTTCATTTAGAAATCTTTCGGGATAAGGATTGCTCATGGCAAAATGATACAGAGCAAGTATCATTTTCTCGGCTGTCGTATCCCTGTTTCCTGCCGCATAGCTCTCCATAAAGTCAGTAAAGTCTTCGTCTGCCTTTTCATATTCTTCCGAAAGTACCTGATCAAGTGCATCCTTGAGCATCAGCACACTCTCACATTCATCCGGGATCCTGAAGCCCGGATCAAGGCCTATCGTTGAAAAATCATTCCTGACCACATAGAGACAGAAACTGTCGATCGTTGTTATCTGCGCATTATGTATGAGCGCCTTCTGTCTTTCCATATGATGGTCTTCGGGATGTTCTGCGGCATATCTGTCAATGGCCCCGGCTATACGTTCACGCATCTCGGCCGCCGCCGCTTTGGTAAAAGTAACTATCAGCATCCTGTCGATATCCATCGGATCATCTTTATCGGAAAGGAGCGAGAGGATACGTTCCGACAGCACGGCGGTCTTACCGCTTCCGGCGGCTGCACTCACCAGCAGATTGCATTTTCTCGCATCTATAACGTCCTGCTGGGCAGGTGTATACTTCACCTTACTCATGCTTCCTCACCCCCCTCGTTAAAGATTTTTTCCCTGGCCTGTCCCGCATCGGGATAGTTTCTCTGCCTGCAGCCCGGTATCCTGCGGTCAAAGAAACAGGCTTCCTTAAAATCACACCAGCTGCAGGCATCCTCCCCCAGAGGCGAAGCAGCTATGTCACCTTCCATTATCTGCCTGCCGAGTTCTCCAAGCTTTTTGTCCGCAAAAGCACAGAGATTCTGAAGCTCCGCAATGCTCACTGTTTCGGAGTTTTTGGCAAGCCTGCCGTCGTTGTTGCGCCTAAGCTTTACCACATCGGACTCTCCCGAAGTAAAAGCATCCATTCCGCTGATCACTTCTTCTTCGCTGCATATAAGCCCGGTGGGGCGCATCTCGGAGATGCGTTTCTTTTCTATCGCTGCCTCATCATCCGAGGCGTTGCCGCTGATCATCGGATCCTTTATCCTGAAATAGAAGAGTGCCGCCGGAAGCACCTTTTTATCCGGGTATTTCTTTGAGTATTTCTCTACCGCCTGTTCAAGATATACGGGCAGCTGCAGCTGTACTCCCGTATAGATCTTTTCGCTTTCGAGTTTTCTTGCACCCGACTTGTAATCTACCACCTTCAGATACATATTATCCGCTTTTTCCATGGCATCCAGACGGTCGATCTTGCCGACCAGCTTCATGGTAAGCTCACCGTCATCAAGGCATTTCTTCCCGAATTCCATTTCATATTCAACGGGTCTAAAGCTCCCCTTCCTTATCTGATATGCCACAGCCATTATGCTCCGCGAGATTATCCTCTTCATGCGTTTTACCGCAAACGCTGCTCTGGCATCCCGGTAAAGTCTGTGTATACCGAACTCGACTGCCGCATCATCAACAGCCTTTTCTGCGAGCGCATCAGCTCCTTCTTCGTCCAGTTCTTCCCAGTCTTTATCCGACATATCCTTTCCTATCAGTTCCATAGCCCTGTGATACAGGCTGCCGAGATCGGGCGCCCCTATATCAGACTGTTCCCTGCTCTTAAGCTTCAGACCGTATTTCAGAAAATGTGCATACGGACAGAGGGCAAAACTCTCTATACGGCTCACGCTGTTCGTCAGTATCCTTCCGTATAATCCCGCTGCTTTTTCACTTCCGAGCTTTGCCGGATCATATCTGTAGAATGCCGTATCCCTTAAGCGTGCGGCTCCGGCAGGATCACGTCTTTCTTCTTCTGCCAGCAGGCTGCCAAGTACCCCCGCTTCTTTTCCGTCCATGGTTCCGGCAGCATATTCGCGCAGGTACTCCGGGAGCACATAAGGCGGGATCACGCCCGCACAAAGGCTGCGGCGCATGGCATCCATACCCGCACTCTCAACGTTAAGCGCCGGTATGAGTTTTTGTATCTCGGCTATCAGATAGGACGGCCGTATGCTCTCCCGTTGCCTGTCCATCACGCTGTATGAGAGTATCAGCCTTTCGGACGGCCGGCTGAGGGCATGGTAAAGATAAAGTCTCTGTATGAACATCTTCTCCCTCGGAGTAGGCGACAGCGCGCAGCCCATATCGCTTAAAAGCTCCCTGTCCAGGTCGGATATCACTCCCCCTTCGCCGCTGCGCACCGGTATCACTCCGTCGTTTATACCGGCGAAAAACAGCAGTTTTACGGGCTTGAGTCTCGTTCTTTCCACATCTCCTATGACTACCCTGTCGGCATCAAGCGGAAGCATGCCCAGCTTGAGTTCCGATATGCCTGCATCAAAGATTTCGAGGAACTCTTTCAGACTCATTTCTTCATCGCCGATAAGTTCGCCGATCTGTATCAGCATATTCTCTATACTCTCATAAACATTTTCGTATTCTTTTGAAGCTGCACTGTCTCCTTTATCACGAAACTTTTCGGAAAATGTTCTGAGCATTTCGTCAAGACCGTTATCTTTCGAAAATGTGCGGAGCGCTTCTGCAATCTCTCCCGCACTGCCGCCTTTTGAAAACGCCGCTATGGGGCTCAGCATTTCATTGAGTTTTTCCCTGACGTGATTTACAAGTTCCATTTCCTCCGGATCCTTACCCATATAGGCCGGTCTGAAGACAAACATTTCCTTATAAGCCCTGCTGCCCCTTATCCCCGTAGCCAGCAGATAATTATCAAAACGGTCAGCCTCATCGCTGCTTATACCGGCTGCTCCGCTCCGCAGAAAGCGCATCACGCTGTCATGATCATAAGCCTTTATTATAATCTGCATCGCTCCTCTTAACGCTTCGGCAAAGGGATTATGACTTACCATTCTGTTCATATCGAGAAAGACGGGGATCCCGTACCTCGCCGAAAGCTCATCCGTATAGGGCGCATACCGTTCCAGATCTCCTGTCACGACTGCGATATCCCTGAAAGCAAGTCCTCCGAGACGTGTTTCTTCCCTTATCCTTAAAAATATCTCTTCAAGCTCTGAGGCAGGATCCTCCGCTGCGATCAGCTTAAGCTCATCCCCGCAGCTTCCCGTATACGCGGCCGTCCTGCTGCGGAAGATATTTTTCTCTATATGGGCAAGCACGGGTCTGTCCGCATAACGGTATCCTTCCGGCTCATCACAGAAAATATATTCTCCCTCTCCGCATCCCGTATCATGCGCCAGCTGCATGAGCGCACCGTAGGTCTTCATGCTCAGTGCGAAGATATCATGTGCCTCATATCCGTTTTTATATCTTTCAAATTCCGCCGCCGGCATTATCAGGCTTACATATACATCTGTGCATACTTCCAGCAGCTGTCTTATCACGCCGTACTGCACCGGCGTAAATCCGGTAAAGCAGTCAAAACCCACCACGGCGCCCTTTATGAGTGCCGAGGACGGTATCAGTCCGGCCAGCTTATCCAGCCTGCTTTCCCTGGTTATGAATTTTTCGCCGAGATAGTTTTCGAATGCGCCGTACAGTCTGGCAATGTCTGAAAGCTTGCCCGAAAGAAGTTTCTTCCCGCTTAAGCTTCCGGCTATTTCGTTCACTTCATTTATGCCGATCCCGTATTCCATAAACTCCGAGATCACGCTCTTTATTTCCTGTATATAACCGTTTCTGTTAAGGCTTGAGCCGATAACCGGGAGTTCATCCTTCATTTCGCCGGCAATTCTTCTGAGGATCAGATTCTTACCTGTATCATCAAGTACCGTCATGCCGTCACAGCCCGCTTCGCTGCTCAGCCTGTGATAAAGTCTGCCGAAACTCTGAACATCGATGTTCAGTATTCCCCTCCTCGGGTGTCTCAGTACCACTTCTTTCTGGGTCTGCATGGTAAACTGATCCGGTACCATTATTATGTGCTGCCGCTTCTCATCTTCCGCAGACCTGTCTATCATTATCTGCTGCAACTTCGCACTCTTTCCCGAACCCGAACCCCCTATTATAAAATGCAATGCCATCTCAAACCTCCGTTTGTTTACATGAAATCATCCCTTCTCCAGACACTCTTTCATGACTTTCGTTACCGTCTTCGGTTCCACTTTTCCGCTTCCCGCCTTCATCACACAGCCCACGAGAAAGCCGAGCGCTCTGCCCTTTCCGTTTCTGTAATCGCTGACAGCATCCGGATTTGCATTAAACACCTGCATGCACAGTTCTCTTATCTCATCCTCATCACTGCTCTGGGCCAACCCTTTTTCTTCAACATATTTTTCCGGGTCCGTATTATCATCATACATGTTTTCAAATACTTCCTTGGCTGTAGTGTTGTTGATGATGCCGTCCTTTATGAGCTTTATCAGCTTATACAGTCTATCCGCAGTAAACCGCAGCTCATCCGCCACTTCCCGCTCTGCCATCAGCTTTAGCGTTTCCCCGTTCAGCCAGTTGGAAACACTCTTTGCCTCCGCTCCGAGTGATACCGTCTGTTCAAAAAGCTCTGCCATCTTCCTTTCCCGGCAAAGCAGGGCGGCATCCTTGGCTCCCAGACCGTACTCCCTGCAGAAACGCTCTGTCTTCTCCTCGGAAAATTCAGGCATCTGCGCACGCAGCTTCTCTGTCGTTTCTTTTGCTATATACACTGCTTTAAGGTCCGGCTCCGGAAAATACCTGTAATCCTCCGCTCCTTCCTTACCGCGCATCCCCGTGCTTTCTTTTTTCTTTTCATCAAAGCGTCTGGTCTCGCGCATCACGCTCCCGCCGCTCTCAAGTATGGCGATCTGCCGTTTTGTCTCCGCCGCAGCCGCCTCCCTTACCGCTGTATAAGAACTCAGATTTTTCATTTCCGTGCGCGTGCCGTATTCGCTGCTCCCGGCCGGCCGTACGGAAAGATTCACATCCGCCCTCATGGAGCCTTCCTGCATCCTGCAATCGGATATACCGAGATAACGCAGGCGGCTTTTTAGCTTTTCAAGAAAGGCCACAGCCTCCTCGCCGCTTCTCATATCCGGCTCCGTCACGATCTCAAGCAGCGGGACTCCGGCTCTGTTATAGTCGGCATAACTCACTCCCTTTTCGCTGTCATGATAGAGCTTTCCTGCATCCTCTTCCATGTGGATATCATGTATCCTGACTTTTTTTCTTCCTTCACCTGTATCAAATTCCATGTACCCTTTTTTGCATATCGGAAGATACAGCTGTGATATCTGATAATTCTGTGGATTGTCAGGATAGAAATAATTCTTGCGGTCGAAACGCGTGCGCTCCGCGATCTCACAGTTGAGCGCAAGACCTGCCCTTACAGCCGCAGTCAAAACCTGCCTGTTCAGAACAGGCAGGGCTCCCGGCAGTCCCGCACATACCGGACATATCTGTGTATTTGCCTTTGCCCCGAAAGCAGTGGAGCACGAACAGAATATCTTCGTCTTCGTATTCAGCTCCACATGCACTTCGAGACCTATAACAGTTTCGTATTCCATAGTCTTTTGCTCTTACTGGCGTTTGTTACTCTGCTTTAGCTTTATACTGTCATATGTTCGTAAGCGCAGTCATCCGCATCTTAATATCATGTTTTTTCATAACACGTTTCAATCTTAGCTTGATGTTCTTTATTTTCATTTTGCGTTATTTATAAACTACAGGAAGGTCTCCTGCCGCTGTTTCACATCTGATGTTTTACGATCTGGTATTCGTCTCCGGCACGGAAATAGACGCATTCTTTTGTATTCCCGGTCAGGAATTTATACATGTCATCCTCGTCAAGTCCGGCTCCGCAGCCGTACTCGTCAAACTCCTCATCATATTCGTAGTACATGCAATTTTCACACTGATCAGCCATAGTCTTATCCTTTCACATCTTCATCCATGCTTTTATTTCCTGTCCTGCTTTCATCCGTTCTTCTACCGGCCCACGCTGTATGCTCCGTCTTTTACGCTTATGCGGACCGTGCCTTCCCTTGTCAGATAAGTAGTCACCCCTGCAGCTTTTAAAGCCTCCATACTGCTTTCGCTCTCCGGTTCTTTATCCGATGAAGTGATCACGGCCACCTCCGGACTGACTGCCGCAAGCAGTTCCGCTAACCTTTCCTCTTCTTTGCCGTGGTACGGAACCTTCAGGATATCGGCATGGACCGCTCCGTCCGCGAGCAGCTCATCTATCCTCTCTGTCCGTATATCACCTGTAAACAGGAAGCTTACTCCTCCTATATTCGCGGCGGTGACCAGCGAATAATTATTGCTCTTGTCTTTATCATATCCGCCGGCTCCCGGTATCACGCTAAAGGATGCGCCGCCTGTTTCAAAATCATATCTTTCTCGTACGGTTACCGTCGCTACACCACTTTTTTTTACGGCATCAACATAATCATCGTACTCGTCGCTGTCCTTCTCTCTGGCGTTCTGCAGCACACAGCCTACCGTCAGTTCTTCCAGCACCCTCGCAGCTCCTCCGACATGATCCTTGTCGAAATGGGTGATGATCAGATACTCAAGTCTGTTGATCCCTTTTTCTTTAAGAGCTTTTACCAGCTCTTTTCCCGTATCCTTTTCTCCGCAGTCGATCATCACATACTTTCCGGCCAGATCCAGCAATATCGCATCCGCTTTCCCGACATTAAAGAACCATACATCACATGACTTCCCGCCTTCCGCGCCGCATGAACAGAAAAGTGCCGCAGTCAGTATCAGCGCCGCCATGATACACAGCACTCTTTCTCTTCTTTCCCTGTTAAAAGGGCTGTCCTTCATCTCCGGCCTCCGGCTCATTATCTCATCTCCTCAAAAGCGCGGGCAAGTTTAAGCATAACTGCTTCCCTAAATCTTCCGCTCATAATGTGCAGGCCTATCGGCAATCCCTTTCCGTCCGTTCCACAGGGCAGGCTCATCGCAGGATAGCCGCCGAGATTGGCCGCTACGGTACACAGATCCTTCATCCACTCCTTCACGGGATCCTTATAACTGTCCGAAAGGAGCGGCGCCGTCTCCGGTGATACCGGTCCTATCAGCGCATCCATTTTTCCGAACAGTTCGTCATATTCCCCGCTTATCAGTCGGCGCACTTTCATCGCTCTCAAATAAATGTCATCATAGTAACCTGCCGACAGCACGTAACTCCCAAGCATTATCCTTCTTTTTACCTCGCTGCCAAAGCCCTCCGTACGGCTCTTAACATACATTTCCTCAAGGTCTTTATACTCCGCTGCCCTGTATCCGTACTTTACCCCGTCATATCTCTCCAGGTTCGATGAAGCTTCTGCCGTGACCAGCGCATAATATGCCGGCAGCTCGTATTCCCTGTTTCTGAGACTGACAGCCTCCACATGTGCACCGGCATCCTCAAACACAGCTGCCGCTTTCCTTACAGCTGCAGCCACCTCATCATTGCAGCCGGCAAGCACATCCTCACACAGACCTACTCTCATGCCTCTTATGTCAGCCGTATCAGTTTCAAAGCTTTCATTGCAGCTTACGGAAGTTGCATCCCTTCTGTCATACGAACATATCAGTTCAAGCGCTGCCGCTGCGCTCTCCACATCCGCAGCCAGCACTCCCGCCTGGTCAAAAGATGACGCGTAGGCGATGAGCCCATACCTCGACGCTCTCCCGTAAGTAGGCTTGATCCCTACTATGCCACAGTGCGACGCAGGCAGCCTCACGGAACCGCCCGTATCGGTGCCGAGAGCGACCAGCGCCTCTCCTGCCGCCACCGCCGCAGCTGAGCCGCCCGATGAACCTCCGGCCGACCTCTCCCTGTCCCTTGGATTTCGCACTGCTCCGAAACAGGAAGTATCGCTCCCGGAGCCGAAAGCAAACTCATCCATGTTGGTCTTGCCTATGACAATAGCTCCGGCGCTCTTTATTCTTTCGACCACAGCAGCATCATAAGGTGCAATCCAGTCGGCAAGCATCTTTGAACCGCAGGTGGTACGCATTCCCTTCGTACACAGATTATCCTTTACCGCCACCGGCACTCCTGCCAGCGCTCCGGCTTCTTCTCCTGCATCTATGCGCCTCTGCACTTCCGCCGCCGCCCTGTACGCCGCATCCCTGTCGAGCGTGATGTAGCAGTTAAGCTCACTTTCCCGCTCATCTGTATTTTCAAATGTTTTATCCAGCAGCTCACGTACGGAAAGCTTTCTGTTCCTTATCTCCTCTGCCATTCGAACAGCATTTTTCATATTCACCCGAAACTATTCTCCTTTTTCACATATAACCATTATACCTTTTTATTTATTTGTATCCAAGGGAATATTTATACGGTGACAGTATAAAGTTACTGTCAAAACCACACACCCCTGACATCTATGGTGCCAATTAAAAACAGCACCAGCACTGAATACCGGCTGATATGCTGTCTTATCGAGTTTGGTTTACACTTTATACACGATAAACTGCAAAATCTTGAATTTTCGTGTCTGGCAGTCTGAAGACTCTTTTTCTGCCATACACGAAAAGCAAACACTTCTTGTTTTCTTCGTGTCCGCATCATTTCAGGCAGCCAGGACAACCGGCACGAAAATAAGGAAATAAACCATTTTTTCGTGCTTTTATTTCATCTGCCTGAAAATCGTCTTACACGAAAAAAGCTGAACCGCTCCGTTATTCGTGTCTTTTTTCTCATCGCCATTAAAAACAGGCGACACGAAAACCTCAAATCTAATCCATTCTTCGTGTCTCTATAGTCCATTTAACGGCTGTCCACACACAATGTGACATCAGAACCGGTGATATAGCAGGGATCAAAGCCCTTCCGTGGCTGCGTATGTGCGAAAAAGAGCGCCCCTAAAGGGGCGCTCGGAATAGCTGCTCCGGATCGTGTGCCGGCTTATTTTTTCTTCGGGCCGTTTTCGTTTTTTAACTCTGCCTTGCCGTCGAAGGTCCTGGTCCTCCTGATCGGAGCTTCTTCTTTCTTGGGCTCTTTGGCAGCTTCTTCGTTTTTGAGCTTGTTTATATTGACCTTGTTCTTCAGGTTCTTTGAGTTTACCTGTGAGCCCAGGGTTGCGGACAGTTTGTCGAAATCCGCGCTCCTGCTCCTGTTCTTTTCGTAGCAGGCAGTCAGTGCTTCATCGGCGAAGGTCATGATATCCCTGCTGCTCGTCTTTCCTTTCTCGGCTCCGTCCAGTACTCTCTTCTGGAATTCCTTGTTAAAGTCCTTGTCTGTCAGGTTTTCGAACTTGAAAGTGCGGTATCTCAGATTGTTACCCTTCTCAACCTCGCTCATCCTGGAGTTCATGAACTTTTCACCGGCTTCAGGTCCGTCTATAACGGTCTTTTGTCTGGCCTGTTCCTTTACCGAAGCTATGTAAAGCTCTTTTTCAGCAGATCTTATCAGCATCTCCTTTCCGTAATCATCCTTGGGATCCATCTTATTACGGAAGGCTTCTTCTTTTGATTCTGCCGTTTTCAGATGAGTATTGTTGTCAAGCTTTTCCAGGTTCTTCTTCAGCTCGGCCTTTTTGGGTGATTCCATTTTGCCGATTATATCAGCTGCAGTTTCTTTGGCAGCGCTTGTGGTCCCTATCGTATTTGACCGTTTGATCTTGCCGGCCTCTTCCTCATCTATCAGTTTGAATTCAGCCCTCAGATCATCCATACTCTTGTTCATGTTGTTGATCTTAGCCATAGCCTTGTCGTAGAGGTATTCGTCACCCATCTTGCCCTCTTCGACTTCCACCTTGAAGAGTTCAGCTATGCCGTAGATATTGTCTTCATACTCTCTCTGCTCCATTGACCTGTATCTGGTACGCAGCAGCTTGTCGACACGTTCAAGTGCGATCAGCTTGTCTCTCGTCGCATCCTGTTTTACACCGTCTTTTGCCTTGTGTTCGCGGTACTTGTTGATATCACTCAGCACTTTATTGACCGACTTGATGTAGGCCCTTTTGGCTTCCTCATCATTTTCATAGGTCTTATCCATGCTCTTCTTCATGTCGGCCAGAGAATCAAGTACATTCCAGTACTCCCTCGAGCTGCGGCTCACCCGGTTCGTAGGCTCCTTGAGCATTTCGATACAGGTGTCGATATAGGATTTTTCCTTATCGACCATATTCTTATCAAAGGTTGTATTCTCATCGAGCGGCTTAACAAGCACATCTTTATTGTTATTTTTCAGATCTATCAGCTTGCAGGTGTCGGCATCCGCAACCTTCATGTTGAAGAGCAGATGTCTGAAACGGTTCATCTCCCCGAGTGCCTTTTTGTTCATGCTTGCACTCTTTACCATATCACCGAGTATCTCGCCTCCGAGATTACTGCCATGCAGGGACTGCATCGTATCAAATATCTCACGGAAAACGTTCTTGTTGTCGTTATATATCTTCTGCGCTTCCTTCGCGTTCTCGATAAGTTTCTTATAACTGTCTTCTGTCAGCAGATCCCTGTCCAGTTTGCTTTCATCGACATCACTGCTCAGATCTATGTACTTGACGCTCTTTCCGTCTACGATCTTTTCTTCAAAACCATTGGTCATGAGTATGGTGTTCTGGATCATGTCGTAACCGCTGTGATTGAACCAGCCACTGAGTTCCTGCACATCCATATCCATAAGCCCCTGGCCCTTTTCCTTAAACTCCTTATCTATGACCTCAAGGGCTTTCATCATCTGATCGTACTGCGAGACGCTCAGATGCGTCTTCATATAATTTTCACCCTCACGTCCTTCGAGTGAACGCATTGCCAGATTATAGGGCGAAGTAGAGTATTCCGATGTTTTGAAGCCATGCGTAAACATCAGCTTATTGTAGGCTGCGGTATCCACAAACTCTTCCCAGTCAAGGCCGGCGTCCGTAAGAGCAAGAAACTTATCCTGCATGGTCTTTATCTCGTTGGTAGTCAGCGTACGGGAGAAATTAGTCCAGAAGCTGTCTTTAAGTTCTTCGTCGGTAAAGATCTCCGAAGTATCTTCGATCGAATTGGAAAACACTCTGGTCAGTATATTAAGGTTCTGCTCCTGCTGTACTTCATCATGTTTACTTATCTCCCGCAGCATTCCCGTATTGGCGATGCGTTCAAATACCCACTTCTGATCTGCGGTATCGGCGCCGTTTTTCACATTTTCAACAGCCTGACTGTTCCTGGGATCCTGTAAAACGGTCAACAGCGGATAAAGCAGGTTCTTCTGCGCATTGAGCATGTTTCTCTTTCTTGTAAGCTGTTCCTCATTAGCTGTTCCCCATTCCAGATCCACCTGGGCGGGTGAGTTTATTACATCTTCCAGATGATGCTTTATGGCATAATCCATATATTTCCTTATAACGGCAGTCTCCCGCAGATAATCCTCCCTATCCTGTCTGGCTTTTATTTCTCTGCTGATCTGATTCTGCTTTTCATATTCTTCCTTTAATATGTCAAGCTTATATTTTTCATCCTCATTATTAAACCAGCCTTCCCGTTCAGCCTTTCTTATATTCTCACCCAGGAAATTTGCAAAATCCGAATGGGTCCCGTCAGATTTCTCATTATACTTGATACGCAAAACACCGGTATCATCCCCCTGTTTTTCGTAACAGTCATAGATGACATCCAGTACACGTTCGTCCTCTGCCTTTACATAAGCGTTTTCTGCGAATTCTATCAGGAAATCACTTTTATGCCTCGCATCTGATATGTTCCATATCTTATACCGCAGCACCTCACGCAGGTCTCTTGAAAGTTTCAGCTGATTGTATTCAAGCTTGGAAACATCGGTCAGCAGTCTGTTTCTTTCTTCTTCGGTAGCTGCGGATGAATTCATCATACGGTTAAAGAAATCGATATCCGGATTGTAGACCATCTGATTATGACAGCCCAGCCAGTACATTGCAGCGATGATAGCATCGTCGCCTTCCCTGGTCCAGCCGTTGGCACGCATTTTGTCATAAAAAGCTTCCCTTGTCAGTTCCGGCATCTTTGCAGGCGGTTCGAGTCCTTTTTCTTTGATTATCGGAACCATAGCGTCATAAAACTGTTCATCATCCAACTCCTCGACTCTCTCAGGTGCCGGCAGATCGTTATCTCTTATAAGTGTCCTGAGTTCAGCCATAGGAATGGCAAAAGGCACCTTTTCGGGTCCCCAGTAATTGTCATAATATTTGTTATTCTGATCTTCCCAAGGTCTTGGCATAATGATTACCTCCTATATAATATCGTTGTGTATCAATCCCGTCATATCATACTACTCCGCGCGTAGCAAAAGTGAAGCAAAGTGGCGCGGTGAAAATTCATCATTGTAGACCACAGGGTGTGTATCGCTTTCCAGAAAGCTGCGGCTGATATCTTCCGGCCTTTCTATCACCAGCATCTGCTCCGGTTTAAAAAAACGCATATCCTTAACCAGCGGATTATTTGTTATGAGTTTCTTCCCGTAGACCACTGCTTCAAAATATCTGAGTGAGACTCCGAGGCTGTCCGGACGTACTATATCAAGTATCACCCCTGAGGCCAGCGTCCGCTCCAGTATCTGCGTATACGTAAGCTCCTTATCATATACGATGCCTTCCTGCCTTCCCTCTCCCAGAGGATAACATATACCGAAATCCGCCCTGTATCCGAGCTTCGTGACATGACGGTATATCTCTTCCACCATACCGCGCCTGTCTCCGTCGGATCCCCAGAAAAAAACATCGCTTTCCTGCGGCGCGGCATTCACCGGGCTTTTAGAATAATAGCAGTCAAAATAGGTAAAACCATACTTTTTTTCATCCGGTCTGTGATAGGTAAATATCCTGTCGAAATCCACACAGCGCGTATAAAGCTTTGCCTCTGCGGAATAATAAGAATCCGCACGGTCAAGGAAATAAAGAATGAGCTTTGCTCCGTACTTCTTTTTCCATTTTTTTAAAACAGCGGGTTCAAAAAAAGATACAGAAAAATTATTGAATACCAGACAGAGATCTTTGTCTTTTTCCGCTTCCTGTGCCACCGCATCTTCCAAAGCTGCGGAAAGCCCGTTCCATAAGCTCCTTAGCGGTGTGGGCCTTTTTCTGTTCAGGCTTCTTGCATGCAGAAAGCGGTACAGTACATCGCCCGGAAGCGCGGGAAGGGATGACAGCAGGGTCACGTCCTCCCTGTCCTTAAGATCGCTCATCAGAATGTCGAAGAGCGGGTTTTTATCCCCGCCCGTAAATATCAGACATCTCATTATCACACAGTCCTCGGAACAACAAACATATCCTCAAAAGTCTCCGGAGCAGCTTCTGTTATCGCTGCGCCCATACCGCCCAAGGCAGCTTCATCCTCTCTCAGCTCCGCTTCGCAGGCTGTCTCCGTATCTTCACCGACTCCGCTCACATCAGCAGTCTTAAGCAGTTCAAGATACGAAAGCATGCTTTTAAGTTCTTCCGCCGCCTTCAGCTTCTCCTCTTCGGATAGTCTTATTTTTGCAAGTGCCGCCGCGCGGCTCACTTCATCTGTCATTCCTGTCCGTTCCAGCAGTAGGTGCAGAGTCTGTCCTTATCGATCCCTACCGCGTCCATCATATCGTCGAGACGGTTAAATGCCAGTGATGTAAAGCCCATCTTATCCTTTATCTTATCCAGCATCTTATGATATCTGTCGGAATCCGGATCAGCATAATCATAGAGAACGCTGCGCTCCACCTCACTGCCCTCTTCCTCCGCGATCACCTGTCTTGCGATCAGTTCCATCTCGGAGTTGGATCTTGAAAAATTGATATACTTGCAGCCAAACATTATCGGAGGGCAGGCCGGGCGCACATGTACCGCTTTTGCTCCGCTCCTGTACAGAAATTCTGTGGTCTCCCTTAGCTGTGTTCCTCTCACTATGGAATCATCTATCAAAAGTATGCTGTGCCCGTCGATCAGTTCATGCACCGGCAGAAGTTTCATCTTTGCGATCAGATTTCTCTTCGTCTGTATAGTAGGCATGAAAGACCTGGGCCAGGTCGGCGTGTATTTGATGAAAGGTCTGGAGAACGGTATACCTGATGCATTGGCATAACCTACAGCATGAGCTGTTCCCGAATCCGGAACGCCTGCAACTATATCCGCATCGACACCCGTCTCTTTATCACGTCCTGCCATCTTGGCGCCACAGTTATAACGCATCTTTTCCACTCCCACTCCTTCATAGAAGGAAGAAGGATATCCGTAATAAACCCACAGGAATGTACATATCTTCATCTTTGAACCGGGTGCCGCAAGCGTACGTACTTCTTCCGGTGTCATTATCACTATCTCTCCCGGTCCCAGTTCCCTGTAATCCGAAAAGCCCAGATTAAGATATGCAAAAGATTCGAAAGAAGCACAGTAGCCCTCCTCCTTCTTTCCCAGCACTATCGGTGTCCTTCCCATCCGATCACGTGCACAGTAGACTCCCTGCGGAGTGAGCAGCATGATCGACATGCTTCCGTCTATCATCTCCTGCGCATATCTGATACCCTCTATTATATTGTCTTTCTGGTTTATGAGAGCTGCTACCAGTTCGGTAGCGTTGATAGTCCCGCCCGACAGTTCCATGAAATGGCTGCCGGTCTTTATTATTTCTTCAGTCAGTTTCTCGGTGTTGTTTATCTTACCTACAGTGGTTATCGCATAAGTACCGTGATGACTTCTCACTATCAGCGGCTGCGGTTCGTAATCGGAGATACAGCCTATCCCCAGGTGGCCGTGCATCTCGTGAAAATCCTTGTCAAACTTCGTTCTAAAGGGTGCACTTTCAATATTGTGGATCGCCCTGTTGAAGCCCTTATCACCGTACACTATCATTCCCGCACGCCTTGTGCCGAGATGTGAGTGATAATCGGTTCCGAAATACAGATCAAAAACACAATCCTCTTTTTCCGCTACAGCAAATATACCGCCCATATAGACCTCCGAATTATATTTTTCCCCCGGGCCCCATCTTAAGACGCAAACAATTATATAGGATTAGCTCCGTCTAATCAAGAAAAAACTCTTATCACAGTCTCTTTTCTATTTCCGCTATCACTGTCTTTAGTGCCTTGATACGTGCATAGTGCTTATCGTTGGATTCAAGTATATGCCAGGGCGCAAACTCTGTGCTGGTCTTCTGTATCATCTCATCGATGGCCTCTTCATACAGATCCCACTTTTCACGGTTACGCCAGTCCTCGTCGGTGATCTTCCACTGTTTTTCCGGCGTATTCTGCCTGTCGGTAAAACGTGCGAGCTGGGTATCCTTATCGATCTGCACCCAGAACTTGATCACTGCGGCTCCCCAGTCATCGAGCTCCTTTTCAAATTCATTTATCTCATTATAAGCACGCTGCCAGTCATTCTCCGTACAGAACCCCTCCAGCCTCTCGACCATCACCCTTCCGTACCAGGTACGGTCGAATATTGCTATATGTCCGTCTTTCGGCAGTCTCTTCCAGAACCGCCAGAGATAATGCCTGTTTTTCTCCGCAGGCTCCGGAGATGCGATCGGATGCACTTCAAAGCCGCGGGGGTCAAGCGCCGCTGTAAGACGTTTTATATTTCCTCCCTTGCCTGCCGCATCCCAGCCTTCATACGCTATCACAACTGGTATTTTCTTATGGTATATGCGGTTATGAAGATCCGCAAGCTTTGCCTGCAGTTCTTCCAGACGGCTGTCATATTCTTCATCGCTTATGGAAACATCAAGCGCTATATCCGAAAGTTTGGGCATCTGTTTGAGCGGGAAAGTATTCTGCAGCACCGTTGCCGCATGTCCGGTATTCTTAAGCGCTATCTCTATGTTCTTTACCAGCAGTTCAGTGACCTGCAGTTCGGCCCACTTCCGGTTTTTGGAATCAACGAAATACCAGGGAGCTATGAACTGGTTTGTCGCCTCCAGATATTCATCAAAAACATCCATACATTCATCATAATGTCTGTTCTGCCACTTATCCCATTTATCCACACGCCAGGAAGTGCTCTTGCTCTCCTCCAGCTCTTCAAGACGTTTTTTCTGTTCCTTCTCCGAAATATTGAAAAAGAATTTCACAACGAGATATCCGTTATCGGAAAGCGTACGTTCAAAACGCTTTATACTCGTCAGCTGTCTGTGGTATTCATCCCCGGATGTTTCTCCGCACAGCCTGTTCCTGCACACTTCATCCATCCAGCTCCCATCAAAGAACGAGAACTTCCCGGCCTCCGGGATACGCACAAAATACCTGTATAGAAACGGTCTGCGTTCCTCGTCTTCAGTTGGTTTTGAAAGCGTCTCCGTCTTATAAAAACGCGGGTCCAGATTCTTGATCACTTTACCCAGAACACCGCCTTTTCCGGCTCCGCCCCAGCCGTCCATTATCACCAGCACCGGCAGCTTCTTTTCCTTGATCGCCATCTGTGCTCCTGCCAGCTCGCCTCTTGCTTTTTTGAGCCTCTCGCTTATCTCTTCATCCGACGGTCTTTCAGCCTTAACCCATTCTTTTAACATATTGTCACCCCCGTTCTTCATATGAAGTTCATACCTTCACTTTCATACTAATCCATGTCAGGGGCATTTTCAAGAAGATTATGCTTGACAAACATGAGGTTTTATGTATAATGAACACATGAATAATTGTTCATATGTTTTTACTGATCAATATACAGGAGGATTAAACAAATGAAAAAAACTTACAAGATCGAAGTTGACTGTGCCAACTGCGCAAACAAAATGGAAGAGGCTGCTGCAAAGACCGCAGGTGTAAAATCAGTAACGGTTAACTTTATGACACTCAAGATGAATGTTGAATTCGATGAAGGCACCGACGAAAAGGCAGTTATGAAGGAAGTCCTGAAAAACTGCAAGAAAGTCGAAGACGACTGCGAGATCTATCTTTAAACAGGAGTTTTATCCATGAACAAAAAACAACGCAAAGTGCTGATCAGAATAATCATCACTGCTCTTCTTCTGGTGATACTGCATATAGCATATGATCTCTTTGAAGAGCTGCCGGGTCCGGTATGGGCACTGATATATCTGGTTCCCTATCTTATCATCGGTTATGATATTCTGAAGAAATCCTTTAAGGGCATACTTAACCGTCAGGTATTCGATGAGAATTTCCTGATGTCCGTCGCCACCATCGGAGCCTTTGCCATCGCCCTGTATGAGGGCAGCGGTGAATACTCCGAAGCCGTGATGGTCATGCTGCTCTATCAGATAGGCGAGCTCTTCCAGAGCTATGCTGTCGGAAAGAGCCGCAAGAACATTTCCGATCTGATGGACATCCGCCCCGACTATGCAAATATCGAGGAAAACGGTGAGCTGAAACAGGTCTCTCCCGATGAGGTTCCCGTAGGCAGCATCATAGTGGTGCGTCCCGGTGAAAAGATCCCCTTAGACGGCTGTATAGTCGAAGGTGACTCCAGCTTAAATACAAGCGCCCTCACAGGTGAGAGCCGCCCCAGGGAGGTACTAAAAGGCGATGAAGTCATAAGCGGCTGCATCAACATGACGGGAGTCATAAAGATAAAGACGGAGAAGGAATTCGGTGAGTCAACGGTTTCAAAGATCCTTGAGCTTGTCGAGAACTCTTCCTCGCAAAAGTCCTCGTCCGAAAACTTCATCACGAAATTCGCCAAATACTACACTCCGGTGGTATGTATCTGCGCACTTACCCTGGCACTGCTGCCGCCTGTGGTCTTAATGATCATAGGACGCGATGCCATGTGGAGTTCATGGGTATACAGAGCACTTACCTTCCTGGTCATCAGCTGTCCCTGCGCTCTCGTTATCTCCATACCCTTAAGCTTTTTTGCCGGCATAGGCGGTGCAAGCCGCGAGGGCATACTGGTAAAGGGTTCCAACTATCTGGAGGCACTTTCCAAAACCGGCATCGTTGCTTTCGACAAGACCGGCACCATGACAATGGGTATCTTCGAGGTGAGCGCCATACACCACGGAACGATGGAACACTGCAGCCTGCTTGATTATGCGGCGCATGCGGAATGCTTTTCATCGCACCCCATCTCCAGGAGCATACAGAAAGCCTGGCTTGACGGACTGGTATGGAAGATCGATCCCGAGACCGGCGCCGCTCTTCCGGTAAAAAGCAATGAAAGCTCCGGAGAGGAACGCCATATCGTCAGGGAACGTGTCAGCAGCGTGAAGGAGCTTCCCGGCGGCGGCATAAGTGCCATCGTGGATGATAAAAAACTGCTGCTCGGTAATGCACGTCTCATGAGCGAGAACGGGATAAGCTATAAGGAATGCGAAGACGATCACGGTACCGTGGTACATATGGCGGTAGACGGCTCTTACGTCGGCCACCTCGTCATCTCCGATGTGATCAAGCCCGGTTCCGCCGCTGCCATCGCCTCACTAAAAACCTGCGGTGTCCGCCGGAACATAATGCTCACAGGTGATGCAAAAAATGTTGCGGATGAGGTAGCCGCAAATATAGGCATAGACGAGGTTCATGCGGAACTGCTGCCTGAAGATAAAGTAAAATATGTTGAAGAACTGCTGGCGGAAAAGCACGGCAAAGAACTGCTTGCTTTTGTGGGTGACGGCATCAACGATGCGCCTGTCCTCTCCCGCGCCGATATAGGTATAGCCATGGGTGCTCTCGGCAGCGACGCCGCCATAGAAGCCGCAGATATAGTCCTTATGGATGATGATCCGGGAAAGATCGCCAAGGCGATACGTATATCCCGCAAATGCATGCGCATAGTTTATGAGAACATCTGGTTTGCGATCGGGATCAAATTCATCTGCCTGATACTCGGTGCACTTGGTTTTGCAAACATGTGGCTCGCCATCTTCGCGGATACCGGAGTCATGGTACTGGCAGTCCTCAATTCCATCCGAGCATTATTTGTAAAGAGGTTATGAGTATGAAACAGAAAATGGATATAGAAGAACTTTACGACCTTGCCGAACTGTTCAAGTTTTTCGGCGATTCCACCAGGATCAGGATACTCTATGAACTCATAGATGCCGAGATCTGTGTGGCAGACCTGGCAGCCGCCCTTGAAATGACACAATCGGCTGTTTCTCACCAGCTGCGCATACTTAAACAAAGCCGGCTCATAAAGAGCCGGCGTGATGGCAAACAGATTTTTTATTCTCTCGATGACGATCATGTAAAGAAGATGATCGAACTGGGAATGGAACATCTCTCGGAGTGATCATTCCCCCTCGGCAGCTCTTCCGTATCGTCTGCCTATCCTGAACTTTATCGTTCTGGTGCCGCCGTAGCTTCCGTTCCCCGTAACGATGATGCGAGCGGTACCTTTTTTAACATTCGCACTGTAATAAAGCACGCGGTATTTACCTATCGCATCTTCCCTTACACCCGCAGGGAAATACGAAGCATGTATGCCTTTTTCCTTTCCCGCATACTCAACCGGTCTCGGTGTTATACCCCTGCCGGTATATTCATAGCTGTCCACTCTGAAGTCAAAACCTTTTATATCATCCTTCACCAGGGTATATTCGCAGTTCTGTTTCAGTACCTTTCCATCTGCATCCTTCCCGGCATAGTTTCCCTTGCCGCTCACTTCCAGACGCACCACACTTCCGAGCGGCAGTATATCTCCGGGCTGTATCGTCTCTCCGGCTGTCCTTGCCCTCTTCTCACCGGTCAGGCTGTCGCGCACCGTGGTAAAATAAGCATATTTATATACCGCTTTGTTATAATCTTTTCCGGACTTAAGCTTCCCTCCGTCCACATCAAAGAGCGCATAGGGACTCTTATATACTCCTGCCTTATCCTTCCAGACTATATTGCCCGCTATCATTGAGGTCTCCCTGATATCAGGAGCTGTTATGGTGAAATACTTTTTTCTCACGCCGCTGTAATTTCCCTTGCCGCTTATCTTTATATAGGGAGTCTTGCTTCCGTTAGCGGATTTATTGTTATAATACTTAAGCGTATAGTCCTTTCCTTCGACAAGCTTTTTACCTGTTACCGTATCATTTAAGCTGATGCTTCTCTTCTTCATCACATTGCCGTTCTTTGAAAAACGCAGGCTGTCAGGGATATCTGCCTTGATACGGTCCCTGAACTCATCTATGTTGCAGCGTTTTATCTTAAAGCTTTTCTTAAGCGTCCCCGAATACATGCCCTTTCCGCTGATGATAAGCCTGGCCGTACCGGCATCGGTATTCTTCTCATAGCTTACGGTCATATCCTTTCCGGCTTCCAGTCTTCTGCCCGTCAGCCTGCTGACAACGCTTAATTCCGTCTCCGAAAAGACTGTTTCCGAACCGCGGTAATAATTCTCTTTGGGGAAAGAGACCGTTGAAGCCTTCACCGAGTAACCCGTGATCGTAAAGGGCAGTTTAAGGCTTCCTGCGTATTCCTTATCTCCGGGTCTTGCACTTATCAGCACATAAGCCTTCCCCGTGCATTCGTTGTCGGACACGCTTACATCAAAACGGGAGAGATCATCATATGTAAGCTTTGCATCTTTGCGCTTCAGTTTAAGCTTTGAGAGATCCGGTTCCTGCCCCTTCTTTGACGGATCAAGCTTCAGCTTCCGTGCATATCCCGTTGCCTTCATGCCGTTTAAACATATACGGCTGTCCACATGCAGCTTTATCACGCGCTCTCCGGTATAATTCTTCTTTCCTCTGATCACAACGGTATAATCGCCTTCGTTCATGACAGACCTTACAGGACGCTTTCTTTCGGTATCATCAATCGGATAGCATAAAACATCGACATTCTTCAGCGGGAAATTCTTACCGTTGCGAAGTATCTTCAGGCTTACTTTCTGAAGCTTCGGCATCCCGTCCCTGTCCTTAAGAACCGAAAGACAGATATCCTCTGCAGAAAAATCATCCCCGCCGATATCTATGGGCTCGATTTTAAAACTGTAAGTCAGCGGCCTTGCGGCATCATTCTTAAAGTTGCCCTTAAGCGATATCTTTACCGTAGCAGTGCCCGCATCCCTGTTGTTAATATACTTTATGCTGCGGTCCGCTTTTCCGAGCAGTATATTCCTGTAATATACCCTGAGATCGGCCGGCTTTATCTTCTTTCCCGTATACTCATATGAAGGCTGAAGTCCTCTTACCCATATCCCGTCGGGGACGCCGTTTATGCTTATGCTCGCCCAGTCCTCGTCCGTTATATCCCCGCGCACATCCGCCTCCATCACGTGAAATGTCTGCGCAGATATTTTACTGCTCTTATGCTTAGCTGCCTGATTTGCGGAAATAAAAGCTTTTACGCATATGTCCTTCCCAACCATGCTCTCTTCGACCGTTATGGGCTTATAGTATTCACGATACTCATCATCATCCACGGCATACATGAGCTTAAGCCCTTCTTCGGGAAGTGCCGCACTTATCACTATCACATCACCCGGCTCCGGATTGAGCCCTGCCGGCGAATAGATATACGGCGGTGTGAGATTCTCCTCCTCTACCGTCACGCTGCACTCGGCATACATGCCAGTGCTGGCCGTTGATGTTGCTCTGACAACAGCCGTACCGAGCTTCTCGGCTTTTATGTTTCCTTTGGCATCAACGCTTACCGCATCGCCCTTTTCCACACTCCAGACCACGGTCTGAGGAGCGGAAGACGGAGTGATCGTTGCCTTCAGCTGATACTCGGCCCCGGGCGGCATCAGCACATTTGTATTGGAAAGCTTCACCTCCAGACCGGGAATAAAAAACTCAACATTATATTCAAGTGTCAGCTCCGATGCTCCGCTCACACGCACTCTGTAGCGGTCACCGGCTTCCTTCTTAAAACCGCTTGGCTTAAAGATAACACAGCCCTGCTGACCGTAATTGCCGTTATTTACATGAAATACACCGTCAGCTTTCTTCTTGGAGAAGGTCCAGGTCTTTTTATCCTTCTCTCTCATCAGCTCGACTTCGATCCTGCTCTCGTCCAGTTTCCATCCGAAGTTTACGCTCCAGCACATGTTATCGTTCATCCAGTCAAGAGGCATATTCTCGGCGGGCCAGGCCACTGTCCTGGTTCCTGTCTTTCTGCCTCTGTCGAATATATACATGGCTTCATATTTTTCAACCTGTCCGAATCCTGTCGCCAGCATTTCCGGATTCAGAGCCCATCTCCTGAGTCCCAGACTGCTCTCGTTCTTCTTGTCCGGTATCCAAACCTCCAGGATAGCTCTGGCCAGAGAATCGCAGTCTCCCGCAAGGAGCGACGCATTTACCCCGTCCTGAGCGAGCTTATACATCTCATCACCCATTCCGTCAGGTCTGGCCGGCGGTCTCTTGAGACTCTTATTCACTGCATTGACAAGCGCTCCAGCCTGGGCCTTTGAAGTATATGTAAGATTTTTGGTCACATCGGCATCAAGGCCCGCCGCAAAACGCGCCTGGTTGATCGCATTGTATGCAGCTTCTTCAGCCTTTTTCTTTAAGGTCCCGCTTGCATAAGGACTTGTCAGGGAAGGCTTTGTATCATAAGCATCAGCCGCCTTGATATACGCTGCGGGGTGGCTTTTTATGAAGTCGCTTATCTCAGCCTGGGTCCTGTGATAGATGTTCAGATCTGCCACGTTTTCGGAAGTGGTATTGTCCGAAATACTGTCTTCCGAAACCGTATCCTCCGAAACAGAATTTGATGAAGTGCCGGGAACACTGCCCGCCTCTTCCGCTCTGAGTTTTATTACATTGTTTCCGCCGATATCCGCAATCAACAATATCAGCAGCAATAAAAAAGAGATATATCTTCTGCAAACGGATCTCATAAAAACCTCCGTAATAATCTTAAATCGGTAGAAGTATTATATCTCTAATTCAGAATATAAACAAGTTTACACCCTGATCTTCGTTTTTTTCATTTTAAGTACTGAATTCAGGTATTCCGTCAGCACCTCAAGTTCCCTGACTTCCAGTTTCGGGGCCACGCTTACGACCGTATTACTGAAATCATTCCGGTCTTTATCACCGAAAAGAAGGTAATCCGCGCTGATCTTTGCACTCTCGCAGATATTATACAGATTTTCGCAGGATAGACCTTTTTTCCCGTTTTCTATCTCCGAGAGAAAATTCGATGATATGCTTACCTTCTCAGCAAACTCAAGCTGCGATTCGTCACTTTCTTTTCTTATTTTTCTTATCCTTTTGCCTAACGCCAGTTGCTCTTTATCCGTGAACATTTATGCAGCCTCCCTGATACATCGCTATATCAAGGATATTGTTTATCGTGTGAAATTTGAATAATCCTCAGTTGTAATTATCTCGCTCTCGGCGATATTTTCATCATTTGCAGCTATCGTCTTCAGTTCCTCCGTATCTATTCCTTCCGGAATGATGAAGAACAAGGTATCATCCTTTTCGTCACAGATGCTGAGTGAGAATTCTTCTATAATATAGTTTATTGATCCGAATTCTGCACCCGGTACCATGGTGATCCGAAACAGCAGTCCGCCCGCAGGTGCATCCGTCTCCGGTATTCCGGCGTCCTCGCTTTCTTCTGCCATTGCAGCCGGTTCCTCTGCAGTTTCCATAGCAAGCTCTCCGCCGTCAGCAAATTCTTTGATCTCCGATGCGAAATTCATAGCGCCCTTTGCCCTGTCTTTGTTTGCAGCATGGTCTTTCATATCTGCTGCTTCATCAGCCATAGTTTCGGAAGCTGCTGCCGTTGCAGCTTCAGCCGGTGCCTCCTGCCTTACGTGGTTAGACACAAGGGCCGCTGTTGTTCCGGAATCTTTACTTCCGCTTATGGCCGGCAGTACCAGACAGATACAGATCACCGCCGCTGCCACGCCGCCCGCATAGGCCATGATACGCTTAAAGGGTATTATCTTTCTTTTTGGTGATACAGCCGTCTGCTGTACCGCAATATTCTGCGCCGCTGCTGCTGCCGCCTCAGGTACGGCCGCTTTCTGCCGCTCGTCAAGTCCCGCTTCTATCCTCGACCATATATCCGGGGTTTCTTTCAGGACCATATCATTATATTCTTTATTCAGATCCCTCATCGAATCCGTACCTCCTCAAACGCTTCATTGCTTCCCTGTACCGCCATGTGACGGTTCCCATCGGGATACCCGTCTGTTCGGCTATCTCCTTAAAAGTCATGTCGGAAAGCACCTTCATGGATACTACCATCCGTTCCGCCTCATTCAGACTGTTAAGTGCCTCGGCGACACTTATGTTTCCGACTACCGTATCCGCTGTATCCGGCGGAGGATCGCTCCCCGCCCCGGCCATATCTTCGACGGTTTCTTCCTCGGTCCCGAATACTATCCTGTTATGTTTCCTCATGAAATCTATCGCAAGGTTTCTGGAAACGGTGGCAATATAAGCCTTGTGCGGACTGCCCTGCCTGAAGGAGGCGGCATTGTCCCAAAGCTTCAGAAAAACATCGGTACTGATATCCTCGGCATCTTCACGCTTACCAACCACACCGTAGACCACCCTGTACACATAGGGCATATACTCTTCGTATATCTCCTTAAGTCCGCTGCGGTCTCCTCCGACCATTGCAGCCATGCACTGTCCGAATCGTTCGTCAGTCATTATGCTGTTTTCCTTCCTGTTTTTTATACGCACCGGCTTCACCGGTTTTATGGTATAATTATGATGTTTCCTTTTAATACTGTAAAGAACTTTTTGAAAAAAAGATTCTTCGTTCAGAATCTTAAATAATGGAGAACCTATCATGGAAATAGAAAGAAAATTCCTTGTCAGCTCACTTCCTGCCGATCTCGAAAGATACAGCTTCCATATGATCGAACAGGCCTATCTGTGCACCGATCCGGTCGTGCGCGTACGCCGTGAGGACGAGGAGTACTATATGACCTACAAAGGAAAAGGCTTCCTTGCCAGGGAGGAGTACAATCTCCCTCTTAACAAAGAAGCCTATGAACACCTTCTTCCCAAAGCCGACGGCAATATCATCAGCAAGAAGCGCTACCTTATTCCTATAGAAGGAACTGCCCTCACCATCGAACTTGATATCTTCGAAGGTAAATTCGAAGGCACTGTCATCGCCGAAGTAGAATTCGACTCAGTCGAGGCCGCAAACGCTTTCACCGCTCCCGACTGGTTCGGCGCCGACGTCACAGAAGACCGCCGCTATTCCAACAGCTATATGAGCCGCTCCAAAAGCCTGTAGACATCTCCGTCTTTCGCTTTTCCGCGGATCACCCGACTGACCGATCGCACCCCGGCTCCCCCGGGATACAACGGTTATTCTACCTCCTGCCGTAGAGTTCCGTCAGGTGCCTTATCTCATGTGCTATCTTAATATCAAGCTCGCTCTTTTTCATGCGCCAACTCCAGTTGCCGCCAAGAGTGGACGGTGTGTTGATCCGTCCCTCGCTGCCAAGTCCGAGATAATCCTGCATGGGGATGATCGCTGTATCGGCGGTACTGGCAAGAGCCAGACGTATAAGTGCCTTTTCGATATCTTTCGCACTTTTAACGTTTAAATACTCTCTAGTGTATTTCTTATCCTTACTGCTAAGGCTTTCATACCAGCCTCTCGCTGTATCATTATCATGCGTTCCTGTATAGACCACACAGTTCTTCTCGAAGTTGTGCGGCAGATAATCATTGTCTTCATTACTGTCGAAAGCAAACTCAAGGACTTTCATTCCCGGATACCCTGTCTTCTTCACAAGCTTTATCACGCTCTCTGTCAGATATCCGAGATCCTCGGCAATGATATCCCTTTTACCCAGAGTCTTTTTCATGGTATCAAAAAGCTCGTAGCCGGGTCCTTTCTCCCAATGACCGCCGATCGCATTTTCGGCTCCGTATGGTATGCTGTAATATTCGTCAAAGCCTCTGAAGTGATCGATACGTACTGCATCATACAGTTTAAAGCAGTGACCGAGCCGCTTCATCCACCAAGCGTAGCCTGTCTTCTTATGATATGGCCAGTCATACAGAGGATTGCCCCAGAGCTGTCCCGTAGCTGAGAAATAATCGGGAGGGCAGCCCGCAACACCTGTGGGTGTTCCGTTTTTATCGGTCTGAAAAAGCTTGGGATCGGCCCAGTAATCCGCGCTGTCATATGCAACGTAGATGGGGATGTCGCCGATGATCTTCACTCCGCATTTATTTGCATAGGCCTTGAGCTTATACCACTGTTCAAAGAAAAGATACTGCATGAAAGCATAACATCCCACACTCTCCGCTATCTTTGCATCTTTCCTTATCCCGTCGAGGGCAGCCTTTTTATGTTTTCTTAAATCTTCCGGCCATTTTTCAAAACTCTTTCCCTTATTTGCATCCTTTATCGCCATAAAGAGAGTATAGTCATTAAGCCAGAATGCATTCTGTTTAACAAAGTTTTGGTAAGCCCTGTTGTTTTCTATGCCGCTCCTTCTGTATGCTTTTTTCAGAAGCCTGAACCTCCCCAGGTATATCTTCTCATAATCCACCCTGGAGGTGTCACTGCCGAAATCCACGCGGTCACATTCTTTCTTTGTAAGCCAGCTGCGATCTATCAGTTCCTCAAGATCGATAAAATACGGGTTGCCTGCAAAAGTCGAAAAAGACTGGTATGGTGAATCACCGTAGCCTGTAGGCCCCAGAGGCAGCACCTGCCATATCTTCTGGCCTGCGGCTTCAAGCAGATCTATGAATTCATATGCTTCTTTTGAAAAAGCGCCTATGCCGTATTCTGAAGGCAGTGATGCCACCGGCAAAAGTATCCCGCTGCTTCTCATTTCATTCCTCACTTTAATTTCCAGATATCCTTATTATACTCGGCTATTGTCCTGTCGGAGGAGAAGAAACCCGCGTTGGCTATATTGATCAGCATCATCCTTCTCCATTTTGCCCTGTTCTCATATACAGCAAAAGCCTTATCTTTCATTTTAATATATGCTTTGAGATCAAGCAAGCCCATAAACCAGTCTTTTCCGACTATCTCGTTGTAAAGTCTCATAAGCGCCGTCTTATTACCCTTTGCGAGCGCTTCCTTTGAGATGATGAAGTCGACCGCTTCCTTTATAACAGGATCAGACTCGTAGATCTTCCTTGCATCATACTTTTCATTATAGTTTTCACGAAGCTTTAACACTTCATCGGATTTCTTTCCGAAGATAAATATGTTATCGTCTCCGACCAATTCATGTATCTCTACATTTGCTCCGTCGTCTGTACCCAGTGTAACCGCACCGTTCAGCATGAACTTCATGTTGCCCGTTCCCGAAGCTTCCTGTGACGCAAGCGATATCTGTTCCGAGATATCACAGGCCGGTATCAGTTTTTCCGCATAGGATACATTATAGTTTTCAACGAATACAAGTTTGATATATTTATTTACCTTCGGATCTTTATTGATGATATCCGCAAGAACCAGCAGCAGATGGATGATGTCCTGCGCGATCCTGTAGGCGGGAGCAGCCTTTGCACCAAAGATAAAAGTGACCGGTCTCTTCGGAAGTTTTCCCGAACGTATCTCAAGATATTTATGAATGATGTAGAGCGCGTTCATCTGCTGTCTCTTATACTCATGCATACGTTTTATCTGAATATCAAAGATCGAATCCGGATCGATGCTTATCTTTTCTTTTTTCTTAATGTATTCACACAGCTGCAGTTTCTTTTTGCGTTTGATATCTTCTACTTCCTTAAGAAACTTCTTGTCGTTTGCAAAGAGTTCGAGTTTCTTCAGTTCGAACGCATCCTTTTTAAACCCGCTTCCAATAGCTTCATCTATAAGTCCCGCAAGTTCGGGATTACAGGAGAGCAGCCATCTTCTGAATGTGATGCCGTTGGTCTTATTGTTAAACTTCTTCGGATAGATACGGTAAAACGCATTCAGCTCCGTATTCTTAAGTATCTCTGTATGCAGTGCCGCAACACCGTTAACACTCATGCCGTAATGTATGTCCATATGTGCCATGTGAACTCTGTTATCATCATCTATGATCCATACTTCTTTTTTATCCGGGAACTTTTTGATCACACGGAAATTCAGTTCTTCTATTATAGGTATCAGCTGCGGAACGGCTTTCTTAAGATACTTCATCGGCCACTTCTCAAGTGCTTCCGCAAGTATGGTATGATTTGTATATGCACAGGTCTTTGTCACCACATCGATCGCTTCATCCATAGTAAAGCCTTCCTGCTGTGTGAGTATACGTATCAGTTCCGGGATGACCATGGAAGGATGCGTATCATTGATCTGTATCACCGCATGTCTGTTCAGCTTATGCAGATCGTATCCGTTTTCTTTCATCTCCTTTATGATGAGCTGTGCACCTGAAGACACCATGAAATACTGCTGGTAAACCCTCAGTATCCTTCCGTCTTCATCCGAGTCATCGGGATAAAGGAAAAGCGTAAGATTCTTTGTGATCTTTTTCTTATCAAAATCGATGCCGTCTTTCACAAGCTTCTCATCTATACCTTCAAGATCAAAAAGATGAAGCTTGTTTATACCGTTCTCATATCCGCATACATCTATATCATAGAGACGTGATACTACTTTCTTTTTTCCGAAATACACATCAAAAGCCGTATCCGTTTTGTTAAGCCAGCAGTTACTGTCTATCCAGCTGTCTTTTTCGGCATTCTGCATCCTTCTTCTGAATACCTGTCTGAAAAGCCCGAAGTGGTAATTAAGTCCTATGCCTGCACCGGGCAGTCCGAGTGTTGCGATCGAATCAATGAAACATGCCGCAAGTCTTCCGAGACCTCCGTTACCGAGCGAAGGCTCGTTTTCTCTTTCTTCTATCTTTGCTATGTCTTTTCCTTCTGATGCCAGATCTTCTTTTAATGTATCATATATACCAAGATTTATAAGATTATTGGAGAGGAGTTTTCCTATAAGAAATTCGGCAGATATATAATAAATTTTTTTCTTTCCCCTGATCTGTTTTCTTCCGGCACATTCTTCTTTTACAAACAAAAGGAGTGCAGCATACAGTTCATCGTACGTGCACTCCTTAACACTCTTCTTGTATAAGTTGAAAATTAAATCCTCAAGTTTAACAAATTCAGGACTTACTTTTTTTTTGCAGCTGTAGTCTTCTTTGCAGCAGGCTTCTTTGCAGCTGTGGTTGTTTTCTTAGCTGTTGTTGTCTTCTTTGCAGCTGTGGTTGTCTTCTTAGCTGTTGTTGCCTTCTTTACTGCGGGCTTCTTTGCAGCAGCTGTTGTCTTCTTTGCAGTCGTAGTCTTCTTAGCTGTTGTTGCCTTCTTTGCAGCGGGCTTCTTTGCAGCTGTGGTTGTCTTCTTAGCTGTTGTTGCCTTCTTTACTACGGGCTTCTTTGCAGCAGCTGTTGTAGTCTTCTTTGCAGCAGTTGCTTTCTTAGCTGTTGTTGCAGTTGCTTTCTTTGCTGCAGGCTTCTTTGCAGCTGTTGCCTTCTTTGCAGTAGTCGTTGCCTTCTTTGCAGGCGTCTTCTTTTCTGCCATTTTTACTCCCTCCATTTGGTTCCGTTGTTTTATTTCTTAATTTAAGTTTCACTTAAATTAAACACAGTTTACATTATTATGTTAACATTTGCAAGAGTTTTTCTTGATTTTTCAATGATTTTTTTGTTAACGAAAATTTTTTATCCTTCGTTTTCCCTTTCAACCAGTCGTTCAACACTGTATCTTTTTCTGAGTTCCGGTTTTTCTATCTTACCTGTCGGATTCCTGGGAACCTTGTCAAATATGACTTTGCGGGGTCTTTTATATCTCGGCATACCCTGACAGAATTCGTTTATTTCTTCTTCGGTGCATTCCATTCCTTCTTTTATTTCAATGATCGCACCTGCGATCTCACCGAGTCTCGCATCGGGTAATCCTATCACCGCAACATCTTTTATCTTGTCATACTGACGCAGGAAATCCTCTATCTGTACGGGATACAGGTTTTCACCTCCGGATACTATCACATCTTTTTTTCTGTCAACAAGGAAGATGAATCCGTCTTCATCCTGCATTGCGACATCACCTGTGAGCAGCCATCCGTCTTTTAATACTTCTTCGGTTGCTTCGGGATTTCTGTAATAGCAGGTCATCACACCATCACCTTTAACACAAAGTTCACCTGCTTCTCCCTGCTTTACTTCTTTTCCTTCATCATCGATTATCTTGCACTGCCAGCCGTAACCGGGAACACCTATCGCGCCTACCTTGTGTATATTCTCCACACCGAGATGAACGCAGCCCGGTCCTATCGATTCAGAAAGTCCGTAGTTTGTATCATACTGATGATCGGGGAAGTATGCTTTCCATCTCTTTATAAGTGAAGGAGGAACAGGCTGTGCTCCTATATGCATAAGTCTCCATTGTGAAAGTTCGTAATCTTCTATCTTCAGTGTTCCCGCATCAAGACAGTCAAGTATATCCTGTGCCCAGGGAACCAGCAGCCATACTATCGTACAATGTTCACGTGATACCGCATCAAAGATGTACTGCGGTTTTGTTCCGCGCAGCAGTACTGCTTTCGAACCTGCAACAAGTGAACCCATCCAGTGCATCTTTGCACCGGTGTGATACAGCGGAGGAATGCAAAGGAAATTATCATCACGTCCCTGACCGTGATGGTGCTGTTCAACCGTTGCTGCTGTCATCAGACTTAAATGCTTATGAAGTATGGCTTTGGGAAAACCAGTTGTACCCGAAGAAAAATATATCGCAGCGTCATCACTGTCTTTTATCTCTACGGCAGGTTTTTCACTCGAGCAGTCGGCAACAAGTTCCCGATAGCTTTCCGCAAAAGTAGGACAGGTCTCACCAACAAAAATGAGAAGTCTGTTTTTTGATAAAGTATCTACTATGGATTCAACACGTCCTATGAATTCCGGACCGAAAAGAAGAACATCGACTTCAGCCAGATCGGCACAGTACTGTATCTCATCGGCCGAGTATCTGAAATTAAATGGAACTGCGATGGCACCGCTTTTAAGTATCCCCATGTAAATGGGCAGCCATTCCAGACAGTTCATCATCAGTATCGCAACCTTGTCTCCTCTTTTTACGCCTCTTGAAAGAAGCATGTTCGCCATACGGTTCGCCTTTTCATCAAAGACTCTCCAGGTTATCTCTCTTCTGTAAGGTTCGTCTGTTGTCTGCTGTATAAGCGAATACTCTTTCCAGCTCACTCTTCTGTTTTCTTTCTGTTCGGGGTTGAGTTCAATAAGAGCAACCTCATCACCGTAATCTCTTCTGTTTCTCTCAAGGTAATCGATAATAGGCATTTTTGTTTTCCTTTCCGGGCTTATGCCCCCTCTTTTTTCCGTTACTCATCTTAACAAAATACGCAGAGTAATGCAAGCAAGCAAAAAGGGATATCTGTTGCGATACCCCTTTCATAAGTCAGTTTTCATCCGGATTTTTTTCCGAAACGGAAGAAGACTTTTTTGTAAGTTCGTTTTTGATCTCATCCATCTTCTCGATCTGTTTACGCAGTCTCGGTATCGTAGTAAGATCCTTGACCGTAAAGTACAGTGCCGCTATGAGAAGAAACACCGACAGCCCCGTACTGAAAGCATCCGATACTCCCAACGCGGGAAGTGCTTTATATACCGTAGCTGCACTGCCTACCAGCGATACTATCGTACGCAGAAAAGAAAGATGTGTCTGCTCCACCGACAGTCTCGTATTATTAAATGCCAGTTCCGTTCTGAGAACGGAGAGTTCCGTCCGTTCATGAGAAAGCTCGGTCCTTTCTCTCGCCATTTCCTGTTCAGTCATATTCTTCACCTTCTGAATAGTTTTACCGTAAGAAGTGCGGCTGCTAATACTATAGCAGAAGCCGTGAGATATTTCCATACACCGGCGTCATATTCCGCAAGACTCTTTGCCTTGCTTTCATAGACCTGCGCGACACTTTCCGTATTCTCCCCTTCGTTAAACATCTGTTTTCCGAAAGCCTTTTCATTTACCGCATTGTTTTCTTCATTATTGCCCGTTCCCGGTCGCATGCCATAATCTGCTTCGTCATTTCCGCCTTCAGTCATTTTCCCCGGCATGCCGCCTCTCATTCCGCCACGCATTCCACGATCGCCGAACGTTTTTCCGAAAGCATCCGCATCTTCCGTGTCGCTGTTCCATTTCGGCATTTCCGTTCCTTCAGGCATTTCCGGTCTTTCCGGATCCTCACCATCGCCATCTTCTTCGCTGTTGCCCTGCAACTTCATTCCTCTGTCAGCAGAGTTTCCGAAATCACCAATGCTGCTTATCCCGCCGACTACAGTTGATACAAAATCAAGTGTTATCTCTTCTTTCTTATCTCCCATTTCCAAAGTATATGTCTCTCCCGTCTTCATGTCCGGCGAAGAGATGCATACAGAGTTAAAGGCTATGGGCACGGTGTTTTCCATGATAACATTTCCGTCTCCGTCCCTAAGGACCACGCTCACATCATCAGAAGTATTATTCCCCATATTATACAGAAACGAATTCTGTGTTGAAGTCTCACTCAGGGCTTCGACCATTCCGGAACCGCCGCAGCTTATCAGCGTACCACCGTGGATCTCGCACACGCCTCCGCTCTCACTCCCAAAGTCTATTCCGTTGTTGGAACCGCCTCCCGGAAGACTTATAAGTATATTTCCGCCGTAGATGAATATGTCTTTATTGGAATCGAGTCCGTCGGCATCACGGGCATCTTCATTTACTATCTTTATATTTCCTCCGCGGATCGTGATACAGGGATCTGCAGCTTCAGTTTCCTCATTTCCGCTTTCGCTTTCTTTTCCGAAGAAACCGATATTCCCGAAACCTGATGAACCGCCGTTGGCATTAAATCCGTCATCATCGGGATAGATCTCGATATCTCCGTCAAGCACCGTTATCTGCGGGGATTCCAGTCCTTCATAACAGTCACTGATAAGCAGCCCTCCCGAAACTATCAGCAGGTCGGTTTCCGAACATATGCCGTCATCCATAGCATCGATGGAAATTTCGGCACCCGTCATTTTGAAATGATCGTTTATATGTATGCCGTCGGCGTTCGCCTTTATGCTTATATTCCCTCCGCATATCTTCAGACTGTCTTTTTCCTTTATTCCATGTTCATATTCCGAAACAATACTTAAACTTCCGCTGCCGTTTATGGTCAGATCATCATGCGCAAAAACTGCACCGTTTGTATTATCATCCTCTGCCTCATCCGACATGGTATCACCGCATTCAAGCCTGTTTTCGCTTCCCTCCGCAAGTGTAAGAAATACCTTGTCAGCCTGATCCACTCTCAGTGCCGCATCATCCGAAGCATATACCTCCGCATTATCGAGCAGTATCCATACCTTTGAAGAAGAGTCTGCATTTACTATGATACTTCCGTCATCCAGACTTCCGGATACGCTGTACCATCCGCTTCGTGATATCACCGCGTCACCGTTATACTCATATGCACCCGAACCGCTTATCTTTATATCGTTTCCGTCAAGTATTATCTTTGTGATACTGTTCCTGTCGCGATACCAGTCACCATCCAGATCACTTTTACTGAAGTATTCCGAAGAGCCCTCTTCCGTGCCCTCTGCATCCTGATCCTCAACCACAGTCATTCCCAGTGCTTCACCGTTTATAAACAGGATAGTTACCGCTACGGCAAGGATAATCACCACTATACTTATTATGTTATATCTTTTCGAATCTGTCATACCGGATCACCTCCGTTATACCTTGCTCTGTCCGTAACACTTATCCCATATAGTCTCCGTTATAGCTAACGAGAACGGCACTCTCCACCCCGTCCATCTCCGAGAGTTCATTTATCATATCTGTATTGTCATCCGCAAGCCTGATCTCCAGATTTATCTCCACATTTCCTTTTCTTGCCGTCTTGCTCTTGGTCACACACTTCTTTGTTTTGCTCTTAAGAAATTCAACAGCCTTTTTCTCATTATCATGTCCGTCAACATTCAGAACTACTATATAAGGATGAGTCAGATCCTTTCTGTTCGCAAATAAAAGGATAACTATGCCTATCACTACGCTGCCGAATACCGCAAGAGGTATCATTCCCGCAGCCAGCACTATACCTGCTGCTATCGACCAGAACAGGAAAGCTATATCCATCGGCTCCTTTATCGCTGTCCTGAAACGTACGATGGAAAGGGCACCGACCATACCAAGCGAAAGTACCACGTTACTGGTGACTGCCAGGATCACCAGCGTCGTGATCATTGTAAGTGCTACCAGCGTCATACCGAAGCCGCTTGAATACATCACTCCGGCATAGGTCTTCTTATATACATAATGTATGAAAAGGCCCAGGGCGAAAGCCAGCAGCAGGGCCAGCACCATATCAAATATAGTTACCGCTGCAACATTTTCAAGAAAGCTTGATTTAAAAATATCCGTAAAGTTTATATCTCTCACCATGTTTTTATCCTCCGATTCTTATCCGTATATTCTGCATTGTGCGTATTTTGAAAAAGCTCCGACTCTGACTCCTGCGGTCTGTACCGCGTCTTTTATCACATCCGGCAGGAACTCATCCCACTTTACTTCCAGTATGATATGTTCATCGCCTGCCGGTATCGTTACACAGTCCGGGTTCAGGAAATCGGTAGCATATAGTCCCGTCCTTATATCATAGTCAAAAGTGACTCTCACGTTTCCCGGCCCGAAGATGAAGGGCTCTCGCGTGTAATCCACTATGGTCTTAGGCTTAAGCCCTCCGTTCCTCATCCTGAAATACAGTTCGCGCAAAAGCGGGCGATCGCAGTCTGACATCCAGTCAATATCGGATCCTGTTATCTTCCGCGCTTCCTCTTCAGTGATTGCCGCACTGTACTTTGTACCCAGACCGTTTATCTTACTCTTCTTTTCCAGATGGATGAGGGACGGATCCATATCATAAAATCTTATCCTGAATTTCTCCCTCATGTTCACTCCGTCGATCTTTTCTCTCAGTGCCTTATCATTCGGATCATCAAAATATAATGAACGTATGAAATACTTTCCGTCTTTCGCATGCGGATCCGGTCTTGCGACCGCTCTCAGTCTCGATCTTATGGAAAGCAGGTCTGCGTAGCTTATCTCATGCTTCCACTCATGCCTGTATCTTTCTCCCACTAAGCATCACTTCCCTTCATTTTTCTTATGGCGATTATAACACAAAGACTCCGCCCGGCAACATAAGACACAAAATGTACACTGAACATTCTGTGAACAATACGCTCCGCGCCGTCTGCGCTTGTCTGTCTGAGAGCCTTGCTTATTCCCATGCCTCTCCATTCGTGGCTTATCTTAGCCCTTATCACCAGTGACTCCACAAAGATAACGATCAGTATGGTTCACGGTGAAGTCCCCCCTGTATACCTCAAGATTCAGATTCTTCAGCACATGCTGCTGCAGACTTTCATTTGAAAAAGTCTTATGTAGAACAAAGCGTTCCGCTTGCGGAACGCTAGCGCCGAGCGCGGTTGCCGAAGGCAACATTTTCCTCTCGCGCGAGTGTGCATCCCGCCCGGAGGGCTTTTTGCTTTATGGAAATTCCAGAGGAATTTCCTATAAAGTGAAAAAACTCCGTCTGTTGATACCAATGTACAACAAACGGAGTATAAAGTCTTAATCCAAGTCTTCCCGGATCCTTAACTGTTTTTTAAAAATCTATTTCTATCACAAGCTTTCCGTTCTCATATGAGGCCAAAAGCGGCGTCCCCATGCGCTGTGTGAATATCTTCACTATCGAAAGTCCCAGTCCGTGCGCACCGGAATTCCTTGCACTCTCTACGGTAAAGAAACGGTCAAAGAGTTTTTCCGTTTCCACATTGTTCAGTGCTGCTGCGGAATTTGCTATGCGCAGATGCCCCTTTTCACTTAAAGATATCTCGAGATCACCGTCGGAGTATTTGAGCGCATTCCCGATAAGATTGGAAAATATCCTCTCCACATAGGATCTTATCAGTTTCCTCTCCACGCCTTCTTCACTTATGGATACTTTGGGATCTATCCCCCGCTCCTTAAACATGGGATAGTAATTCATCAGTGTATCCTCAAGTATCCTGTCCACCCGAAGACTCTGCGGCTCTTCGCTGAGTTCTCCACCCGTGATCACCGAATACTCAAACAGTTCCTCCGTAAGTTTCTTCATATATCCGGCCCTCTCTGCTATGATCGCCAGATATTTCTTTTTAAGTTCCGGATCATCCGTCCATTCAGCCATCTCCGCATATCCGCATATGGCTGTGAGCGGCGTGCGCAGATCGTGAGCGATGTTCGTCACCGCACTCTTCAGTTCTCTGTCTCCCCTCTCGTATCTGTTATAGGAAGCCTGCAGCCGACTGAGCGTATCATTCATATCGGAAGCAAGTGCGCGAAGCTGTACATCCCTGCCTGATACTCCCAGAGCAGTGTTGCTGCGCAGATCCTTTCTTTCGGAAAAATCCCTGCGCAGTTCCCTGAGCGATATCCGCACGGCTGCGAGCTTTATCAACACTATGATATTAATTATCACACTGATCAGCAGCAGATATTTCATTTATGATCCTTTCCGGATGTATGGTCCCGGCAACATATTATCTCAGTTCAGATCTCTCTTATCAAGTCCGGCCATACCAAAAACAAACGATATTACCATTATCATCAGCGAAAGAAGTATCTGTATGCCGCTTCCGGGGTTTGCCACATCATCCGCATAGCCTGTAAGGCAGAACCACTGGCCGAAGGCGTTGATGTTATAGATCACTGCTCCCACGCGCAATGCAGCCCCATTAAGTATCGACAGTATGGCATTTCCGAACAGCAGGCCGTTGAAACAGACGTTGAATATCAGCATGGTCGTGAGCATCGATGCGATGATCTTTCTGAAGCGGAAGGACACCGTAGCCGCAAGCACCGCATAAGCACAGACTGCTATGAAGAGAACGAAAAGTGCTTCGAGGGTCTTTGCTTCAAAAGCTGCTCCGCCGATCAGGCCGCCGATAAGATAGCAGATAAACATGAACGTCATCGCACTTACCATCGACAGCAGGTGGCTGAGGTACACCTGTCTCTGGGAGAAACCTGCGATGATACGGTTACGTATACAGCCGTCGGCATATTCCGGATTGATGAACAGCGGCGGAAATATGCTGAAGAATAAAACCATGGCTGCTCCAGTAAAAAGCATTCTTATATCAGCTGTCTTCGCTGCAAGAAAAGGAAATGCATATGCACCGCTTGTTATCGCACAGGTCACGACCATGGCTATCACACAGCCAAGGAGATAATCAGGCCTTTTTATCATTCTGTACAGATTTGCTTTATAAAGATTTTTCATCATATCCTCCAATCGTCATCTTATCTCTTTTCTTTCAAGGATCAATACCGCTGCCAGATAAGAGATCAGTATACATACCGCACTGCCGATGATATAATCGCTCATTGCCCAGCGTCTGAAGAAAGCAAAGTGCGCATAAGGCACAAAGCGGTCATAGGCTCTGTACAGTATCAGTTTGCTTCCGCTCAAAAGACATTCCCCGCTTTCCGGATACAGCTTCTCCATAACATCCATTCCAAAGACCCTAAGTCCGAAGGCAATTGCAAGTCCTGCCACATATACCGCTTTTGTACCGCCCAGAACCATCATGAGCATCGTAGCGAAAGCTCCTACTGACATGGAAGAAAGGATAAACACCAGAAACGATCCTAGTGCCTCGCTTACTGTATAGCTTATGTATCCGCTTGAAAAAAACGGCACCAGCAGGTTCCCTGCTACTATGGCGCTTATGCTGATCAGCGCTCCGACTATCATTCCGCAGGTCACTGATGAGGCGGCGATCCCTCTCCTCTTCACGCCACAGATCAGTTTGTTCCTTATGATCCCGTCCGCGAAATCGGTATTGAATACAAAGATAGTAGCAGCCGTTACGACCAGTATGCCCATATCCGAATAAGCATTCATTATTTCTTCTGCGGAGATCCTGTCGCCTTTTTTCATCATATCCATGATCAGCGAAAGAATTATCACAAAGCCGGCCATGTACACCGCGACGCCGGCACAGCACTCGATAAAGCCCTTATTCCGCAGTGTACTCCTTAAATCCGCATAAAACATCCTAAGCATCTTTTTCTCCTCCAAGCAGAGCAAGATAAAAGGCTTCGAGACTTTCATCATGTTCTTCCATCTTGAAGATGGTACAGTTCTCTTTTGCAAAAGCCTCGGCCATTTCCGAAAAGTTGACTTCGGCATATACATCCGCCATATCCTTATCCAGTATCTTATATTCCAGTCCTTTTTCATCCATGATCTTTGCAAGTATGCCTGTGTCGCTTACCTTCATCCTCACGGATTTCCTGCATTCCTTCTGCAGTTCCTCTGCCGTCATCTGTCTCACCATACGTCCCTTATCGATGAAACCGTAGCAGCTGGCCAGACGCGAAAGTTCGTCAAGTATATGACTGGAGATCAGAAAAGTGATGCCCTGCTCACGGTTAAGCTTAAGTATGAGCTCACGTATCTCTATGATCCCCTGCGGATCGAGGCCGTTGGTAGGCTCGTCAAGTATCACGAAATCCGGCTGTCCGCAGAGCGCTATCGCAAGCCCGAGACGCTGTTTCATTCCGAGTGAAAAGTTCTTTGCTTTTTTCCTGCCTGTATCTTCCAGTCCCACAAGCTTGAGCAGTTCATCTGCGCCTTTCATATCGGGAAGCCCGAGCATCAGATACTGCTGTATGATATTATCCTTAGCGCTCATGTCCTTAAAGATCGCCGGTGATTCAACAACCGCACCTATCCTGCGTCTCTCACGGTACAGTTCTTTATCATCGTTTGTCTTTCCCATCAGCGTAAAGCTTCCGGACGTCGGCTGCTGCAGACCGCAGAGCAGACGGATGAGAGTGGTCTTACCTGCACCGTTCTTACCCACAAAGCCGTAGATCTCGCCCTTCCGTATCTCCATGTCGAGCCCGCAAAGAGCTGAAAAGCTCCCGTATTTTTTGCACAGATTTTCAGATTTAAAGATAGTTTCCATTTTTATTTCCTCCCTGTATGCGCACATTATAAGAGATAAAGGTCAAGAAAGCGGCCAAAGAATAGTCAAGAAAGTGTCAAGATCTTCAATTGAATTTAAAGCCTATACCATATACGGCTTCTATATGATCGATGCCGTCCGCAGCCTGCAGCTTTTTACGTATGTTGCTGATATGCTGTTTCAGGGAACGTTCGGTACAGTCAGGCGTATCCTCACTTATGCGGTCAAGTATAGTCCCGCGGCTTATGGGCCTGTCGGGATTACTCATCAGTATACGGAGTATGGCTGCCTCGGTACGTGTAAGGCTTATTTCACTGCCGCCGCATACTGCCCTCAGCAGTTCAAAGTCAAGCTCCACACCTCCCGCAGCCAGAGTATCTCCGCTATCATCAGCAAAGTTTTTTTCTTTTGTTCCGGCAAGCCTCAGCTGCACGGCTATACGTGCCAGCAGTTCGGCGATCACAAAAGGCTTGCTTATATAATCACAGGCCCCTTCATAGAGGAGCTTTATCCTGTTATCGATATCGGTCTTTGCACTTACCACTATGACAGGTATTCCGGAAAGCTTCGGCAGTACTTCCTCTCCGCTAAGTCCCGGCAGCATCAGATCCAGCAGTACCAGATCGGGTTTTTCCTTTTCGATCACCATCAGGGCTTCCGTCCCGGAATACGCACGGCATACCTTATAAGCTTCTGCTTTGAGAGCCTCCTCAAGCATATCGCCTATGGATACGTCATCATCCGTTACCAGTATTTTTTTCCCTGCAAACTCATTCATCAGAATACCACCTTTACCAGAGTACCTTTTCCTTCTTCGGACTGACAGATCATATCATGACCGAGACGAAGGCACAGCTTTCTGCACAGATACAGACCTATGCCCGTCGATGCCTTTCCAGCTCTGCCGTTGCTGCCTGTAAAACCTTTTTCGAAGACACGTGGGAGTTCGGAACTCTTTATGCCCATCCCGTTATCCTCTGTCACCAGATTTACATGTCCGTCCGTCTCCTCCGTATAAAAGGAGAGCACAAACTGCCCGTCCTCCTTCGCATACTTGATGCTGTTATCTATAAGCTGCCCCAGTATGAACGAAAGCCATTTGGCATCGCTTCTGATCTTTAAGCTGTCATCGATACGTATATCTATCTTTGCACGCAGGGCTATCAGGCTCCTGCGGCGCCCGGCTACCGCACGCCGCACCAGTTCTGCAGCATTTATCTCCCTTATGAAATAATCCTTTTCAACATAATTGCTTCTTGCATAGAAAAGAGCCTGTTCGACACAGGACTCTATACGATCCAGCTCGTCTCTGATTCCGCTTTGGCCTACGCTTTCGTCCTTATGATTCTCGGTGATCATCTGGGCTGCCGATATAGGTATCTTTATCTCATGAACCCAGCTCTCGACATAATCCCTGTATTCTTCGGTCTCGCGCCGGTACTTTGCCACATTGTCAGCCATCGATATTTCTGCCTTCTTAAGTATTTCATGTACCAGCTCTCCCTCCTGGGTAGCATCCTCAGAGATCACCTCGGGTACCAGGTACTTTTTTTCCAGTTCCTCTGTCCTCTTTTGTATCTCATCATAAAACAGCTTTGAATGCCTGTACCCGGCAAACAGCCCCGCGAGCAGACTAAGCAGCGATGCTGCCGCAACATATATCATAAGCCACAATGCGCCGTTTATCGTCAGCAGAAATATATCCGTTGTAAATGCGACAAACAAAAATGCCGCGATCCATACGGCATGCTCTTTTACATATCTTGCAAAACTCAATTCAGAATATACCCCGCTCCTCTTTTGGTTGCTATGGCTTCCTTTATACCGATCTGATCAAGCTTCGAACGAAGCCTCGTCATATTTACAGTGAGCGTATTATCATCCACAAAATCCTCATTATCCCACAGCTCCGCCATTATCTCATCTCTGGATACCACACGCCCCTGATTTTTTACCAGGAGTTTAAGTATCAGGAATTCATTCTTTGTCAGTTCCGCCTCTTCTCCTTCTTTAACGCTCACTCTTGCCTTCGCATTATCGAGTACAAAAAGCCGGCCATCCTCAAGAAACACTTCCTTACGGTCAGTCAGCAGTTCGGTGCTGTATACACGCCTCAGTATGCCTTCCATCCTTGCCAGGAGTATCCGTGTGTTAAACGGCTTGGGAATAAAATCATCTGCGCCGCTCTCTATACTCATCAGTTCGGTAACTTCGCTGCTGTCACTTGTTATCATTATCACCGGAAAGCTGCTTTTTGCGCGAAGCTCTCTGCATACGCGTATCCCGTCAAAGCCGGGAAGTCCTATATCCAAAAGAAGAAGTGACAACTCTTCTCCGAGAAGAAGAGCTATCATTTCCGCTTCACTGATACCTTTATATTCTGCCGGTTCTATAAATCTGACCTCATAGCCGGCATTTTCCAGAAAGATCTTAAGTTCCGATCCCATCTTAAGATCATCTTCCAATATACCGATACGGTACATCTGTCTGCTCCTTATGTGTTTATGCCCATGACTATCTTCTTACAACCCGCGTAAGTTGTCAAGAAGTAGCCGCCGTACACCAGCAGCATCACTGCGAAAGTAAACGCCACTCCGGAAGTCATATTGACCAGTCCTACGGCAGAGATGAGTCCTTTTATATACCTGAGTCCGAAGAAAGCGGTAAATGCAGCTACTATGACAGGGATCAGGAAGTTCATGATGACCTGGGCGAAAAGAGCCTTCTCTCTCATATCCCTGCCTGCTCCTATCCTCGCGAGTATCTCAAATCTGCCCGCGCTGTCGAGTGCATCCGACATCTGCTTGAGTCCGATTATCGCGGCACAGGCTATCACGAATACCAGACCAATGTAGAGCACCAGAAATACCGTGATCACCGATGTTCCGACAGACGCCTTTTCCACTTCGGTCTTTTCGGATATCGCCACCCTGATCTCGCCTTCGGCAGTATCTCCGTTTTTGGTCTTTTCATTGATCTCACCGAGTGCAGCCATCAGTCTTTCATCAGTCTTTTCACGCTCTTCTTTTGAAGCCGCACTGTAATCGGCTATCACCAGAGTGGATGTGCATTCAAACCCGCTTTCCGGATCATCTACGGCCTCATCCGGAATTATGACTGCTCCCATATCCGCACTCATTCCGGACATCAGTATGAACTCATTTATCACGCTCTCATATGCCGGCTTTAACTTCCTGCCTGCTACAGTCAGTTCATTCCCCTTTTCCAATGCCGGTATGAGCAGTGTATTCAGAAGCTCAAAGTCGGAAACTATCGCATAACTTCCTTCTCCTACCTTCAGTTCCTTTCTGCCGTACATACGCTCCAGCGCATTATAATCCGAGAGCTTTATAACATTTTCCCGCGCTTCCCAATTGGCATGCATAAAGGTCTTTCTTGCTTCCTCCATAACCGGCGCTACCGTATCGGCTATGGTTACGGCAGGTCCTTCATATACGGGAATGGTAAGATACTCTCCCGCCCAGTCCTTAAGCGGGATCTGTTTTTCTTCAAGAAAACTTTCAACATCTTTACTTTCGATGTTCATGGTCACATCCACCGGCGTAGCATTTCCAAGCCTTTTGTTTAAATAGGTCCTTATTGAAAAACCGCTTGAAAACAGGCAGAGTGCTGCAAAGAGCAGTATGGAAATAAGAGCCATCGAAACTGCGGAAGTATTCATGTTACCGCTAAACTGCCTTACCACAAAGGAATTCAGTCCCTTTGCATAGAACTTTTTCCTCCCCGCCATAAGCTTCTGAAAGAAGCCCGCAAAGAAGGCAAACATCCCGAATATACCCGCTATACCTGAAATTATACAGAGCACAAAACCATTTCTGTCTAAATCCTTTCCGAAAAAACCTACCCTTACACAGGCTGTGATCAGAACCGCGAGTGATATGATAAAGCCGCCTATAGCGATACCTGTATTATGTATGATCTGCTTCTCATTCATCTTTGCCGCATTTAAAAGATCGATAAGCTTATACTTCGAGACCATGCCCGCATTAAAGATGAGCACTACCGCAAATATCGCTACAAAGCAGATAAGAGTTATCACTATCGCACTTTTTGATACATCAAAGGTATATTTGCTGACATCGATCGCAAACATCTTAGCAACAACTATGGAAAGCAGCTGTGAACCGAATATACCTGAGACAAGACCTATGAGCATCGAGACGAAACCTACGATACAGGTCTCCCTGACCAGTATGCCCGACACCTTCTTTTTACTCATTCCCAGCAGCATATACAGACCGAATTCCTTCTTACGTCTTTTTATAAGGAATCTGTTTGCATATATCACGAGCATTCCGAGTACTATCGCTACTCCTCCCGAAACAGCTTCCGTCATGCGGATCAGCGACTGAACATTCTCATTTCCCGATCTCGAAAGATCCTCGAGCAGTCCCTGTGTACCGACGGAATTGAACATATAGAATATCGCAACGCCGATGATAAGCGTAAAGAAATAAACCGAATAATCCCGCCTGCATTTTTTTATATTCTTCAGTGCTATCTTAAATGAGTTCATCCATCTCGCCTCCCAGTACCGTAGTCACGTCAACTATGCGTTTGAAAAAGGCCTTTCTTTCCTCTCCCTCTTCCCGTACTATCTCGGTAAAAAGCCTTCCGTCCTTTATAAAGATGATGCGCCCTGCATAGCTCGCACTGAAAGCATCATGAGTTACCATGAGTATGGTCGAGCCCTTCTCCTTATTAAGACTCATAAGACTTTCCATAAGAGCCCCGGATGCCTTGGAATCAAGCGCTCCCGTAGGCTCATCCGCAAGCACCAGTGCCGGATCCGTTACAACTGCTCTTGCTGCCGCGACTCTCTGCTTCTGTCCTCCGCTCATTTCATACGGATACTTATCCAGTATCTCCGTGATACCCAGGGTTTTTGCCGCTTCCTCCGTCTTCTTTTCCGAAACAGCCGCTCCCTCACCCTGTATGGAAAGCGCCAGTGCGATATTCTCCCTTGCAGTCATTGTATCCAGAAGATTAAAATCCTGAAAAATGAAACCCAGCATCCTGCTTCGGAATTCATCCAGCTTCTTCCCCTTAAGCTCCGCTATATCCTGTCCCTTGAGCAACACCTTTCCTGCAGAAAGTGTATCTATCGTGGATATACAGTTAAGCAGCGTTGTCTTTCCGCTGCCGCTGGCACCCATGATCCCCACAAACTCTCCCTCTTCAATACTGAAACTCAGATCGTTCAGCGCCGCCGTCAGATTGTTCTTATTCCCGTAATATTTCTCCGCATTCTTTACTTCAAGTATCACACTCATCTCATTTATCCTTTCCGTCCCGGATCTTACATCCTGATCTATACCACAGCCAAAACTATAATACTGCCCCGCTCTTCCTTCCATAGCTTTTTCTTACACTTTCACCTTAAACCTTACAAATCCGTAACATATCGCCTACGCATTTCCTATAGTCGCAGGGGCGCCCTCGTATATCAACTGCGACAATGTGCAGCCAAAGGATCAAGGCCCTGCGATTTAGGGCGACACTTGGCAAAAACGAGCAGCATATCCCGGACGCAGCAACTTCTCGAAGAGAACGTTGCGAGGACAGGGATTGTTTTGCTGCGAAGTTTGAGCTTAGTGTACGCCCGGCTTAGCAAGGGCCTGATCTTTGGCTGCACATTGTCGAAACATTGATAAAGCCACGGGGTGCCCCATGGCTTTCGTAGATTTATGTTTGCTGACGATGTTATTCCATTACTTCGGAGGTGATGCCCTCGACTGCCTGTCGCAACAGCTCCTTAACGGATCTGCCGGCCGCGTTGCCGTCGGATAAGGCTTCGCCGAGCATGGCTGCCGGTGCGTAATAGTTTATGCCGACGCGTAAGGGAACGGCATGATCCGACTGGCTGTTAAGAGCTCTGGTCAGAGGATCACCGGCTGTGATGGTATCGGCGTCCGTAAGGATGCAGGCCGGACAGTATCCGTTCACTCCGTATCTTTTCAGC
>JAIKYA010000155.1 GCA_024683645.1 Lachnospiraceae bacterium | reverse complement strand
AGATGCGCACTCGCACGAGATGAAATTGTTGCCTGCGGCAACCGTGCTCGGCGCCAAGATTTCCGCAAGCGGAAATCTATGAGAAAGGAGATATCGATATGGATAGAATATATCCCTCATTGGATACCATGAAGGAAGTGATCACCGACGGCAGTTATAAAGTGATGCCGGTATGTCTCGAGATCCTCTCGGATTTCATTACTCCCATCGATGTACTTAAAAAGCTGAAGGCTGCTTCAAAACACTGCTATATGCTGGAGTCGGCAAGCGGTGATAACAAATGGGGCAGGTACACCTTTTTAGGCTTTGACCCTAAGCTTAGCATCACTTGCATTGACGGTGAGATGCAGATCGGAGATAAGAAGATAAAAACCACCGATCCCTCTGCGGAAATACGCAAAGTGATCGCAGCACATAAGAGTCCGAAGTTTGACGGCATGCCTTCCTTTACAGGCGGACTCGTAGGCTATTTCGCTTTTGATTATTTTGCATACAGTGAGCCTGAGATCAGGAAAAATGTTGATGATTCCGAAAAGTTTTACGATGTTGATCTGATGCTCTTTGATAAGGTTATAGCTTTTGACAATCTGAAGCAGAAGCTGATCTTCATAGTCAACATGGATCTGAGTGAAGCAGAAGCCGGATATGATAAAGCGGTAGAAGAACTTAAGAAGCTTAAGGAGCTGGTAAAAACAGGAAAAAAGACCGACAGCTCCGCAGGCAGGATGACGGGTGAAGTCACAGCTCTCTTTGATAAGGAAAGATTCTGCGACATGGTGGAAAACGCAAAGAAGCATATCTTTGAAGGAGATATCTTCCAGATCGTTTTATCCAACAGATTAAGCGCTCCTTTTGAGGGCAGTTTATTGGACACCTACAGAATGCTTAGGACCATCAATCCTTCACCCTATATGTTTTACTTCTCGGGTACGGATATGGAAGTGGCAGGCGCATCACCCGAAACACTTGTCAAGCTGGAAGACGGCATACTTCATACCTTTCCGCTGGCAGGCACCAGACCGAGAGGAAAAAATGATGATGAAGACAGGGCTTTGGAGGCCGAGCTTTTAAAAGATGAAAAAGAACTTGCAGAGCACAACATGCTCGTGGATCTGGGAAGGAACGATCTCGGAAAGATAAGCAGGTTCGGAACGGTGGAAGTGGAGAAGCTTCACAGCATAGAAAGATACTCGCATGTGATGCACATAGGCTCTACCGTAAGAGGAAGGATAAGAGAAGATAAGGATGCACTGGATGCGATAGAAGCGGTACTTCCCGCAGGAACACTTTCCGGTGCGCCCAAGATCAGAGCCTGTGAGCTGATAGGCGAGCTGGAAGCAAACAAACGCGGGATATACGGAGGCGCTATCGGATATATAGACTTTACCGGAAACATGGACACCTGCATAGCGATCCGCATAGCATATAAGAAAAACGGAAAAGTATTTGTAAGGAGCGGTGCAGGCATAGTAGCCGATTCAGATCCGGAAAAAGAATATCAGGAATGCATCAACAAAGCAAAGGCAACGCTTACCGCACTGGAGCTTGCGGGGGAGGTGGACGAATGAATCTGCTGATAGATAATTATGACAGTTTTTCATACAATCTCTTCCAATATATAGGAGAGATGGATCCGGGAATAAAAGTGATACGAAACGATGAGATGACGGTTGAAGAGATAAAGCAGTTAAAACCTGAACACATCATCATCTCACCGGGTCCCGGAAGACCTGAAGATGCAGGCATCATAGTGGAGCTGATCAAAAGCATAAAGGGTGAGATCCCGATCCTCGGAGTCTGCCTCGGACATCAGGCCATATGTATGGCATACGGAGCCGATATAGTCCATGCGAAAAAACTTATGCACGGCAAGAGTTCCAAGATAAGCGCCGATACCGAAACCGTGTTGTTTAAAGGCCTGAATGCAACAAGGATAACGGTCGCAAGATATCATTCTCTTGCAGCAGAGCGTGACAGCCTGCCGAAAGAACTTATAGTCACGGCGGTTGCCGATGACGGAGAAGTAATGGCAGTGCAGCATGCAAAGTATCCCGTTTACGGTGTACAGTTTCATCCGGAATCCATAATGACACCGGATGGTAAAAGAATATTAAAGAATTTTCTGGAGGTGTAAAAAATGATCAAGGAAGCAATCGTAAAAATCGTTAACAAAGAAGATCTTAACTACGACGAAGCCTATACTGTAATGAATGAGATCATGAGCGGGGAAACATCTCCCACACAGAATGCAGCTTTTCTTGCGGCACTTTCGACCAAGAGTGCCAGAGCCGAGACAACGGATGAGATAGCAGGCTGTGCTGCAGCAATGCGCGATCATGCTACCAGAGTGGATACCGGCATGGACGTGCTGGAAATAGTAGGTACAGGCGGAGATAATGCCGGCAGCTTCAATATATCAACTACTACGGCGATCATCGCTGCAGCAGGAGGGATCAGGGTTGCAAAGCACGGCAACCGTGCGGCATCATCTCTCTGCGGTACGGCAGACTGCCTCGAAGCTCTCGGCGTAAATATAGACCAGAGTCCCGAGTTGTGTATTAAGCTTTTACAGGAAGCCGGCATGTGTTTCTTCTTTGCACAGAAGTATCACACTTCAATGAAGTATGTCGGTGCTATCAGAAAAGAACTCGGTTTCAGGACAGTCTTCAATATACTCGGACCACTGACCAATCCGGCTTCACCCAAAATGCAGCTGCTCGGCGTATATGATGATTATCTGGTAGAGCCGCTGGCACAGGTGCTTGTAAACCTGGGTGTGACACGCGGCATGGTCGTATACGGTATGGATAAGCTGGATGAGATCTCACTTTCAGCTCCCACCAAGATCTGCGAGATCAAGGACGGATGGTTCAAGACTACGGTCATCACTCCCGAAGACTTCGGTTTCGAGAGATGTACAAAAGATGATCTGAAGGGCGGTACTCCCGCAGAAAACGCACAGATTACAAAAGACATATTAAGCGGAGTCAAAGGCCATAAGAGAAATGCGGTTCTCATGAATGCGGGCGCAGCTCTTTATATAGGAGGAAAAGCCGATAGCATGGCAGAGGGCGTAAAGCTGGCAGCAGAACTTATCGATAGCGGCAAAGCAACTGAAACACTTAATAAGATAATAGCAGTAAGCAATTCATAAAAGATTATTCGGGTTTCGCTTTCTGAATGATACGAAGGAGTTGCAGTGTCATCAGTAAGTGTTTCGAAGGATCTTAAGAGGAAACAGACATGAGCATATTAAACGAGATCGCTGCAGTGGCAGCAGAACGTGTACAGGCTGCAAAAAAAATAAAACCGGCGGAAATCCTTAAAGAGGAGGCCCTTGCACTTCCCGCCGGAGACTTCTCTTTTGAAAAAGCCCTGAAACAGCCGGGCCTGTCGTTTATCTGCGAATGCAAGAAAGCTTCTCCTTCGAAAGGTATCATAGCTGAGGATTTTCCTTATCTTGATATCGCAATGGAATACGAAGCAGCCGGCGCGGATGCGATATCCTGCCTGACAGAACCGAAGTGGTTTCTCGGAAGTGACGAGTATCTGAAAGAGATCGCAGCAGAGGTAAAGATCCCGGTATTGCGAAAAGACTTCACTGTAGATGAGTATATGATATATGAAGCAAAAGTATTCGGTGCATCGGCAGTGCTTCTGATCATGTCGATACTCAGTGATGAACAGGTGAAGGAATATCTTGGGATATGTGACACGCTCGGTCTTTCCGCACTTGTGGAATGTCATGATGAGGAAGAGATAAAGAGAGCGCTTGACTGCGGCGGCAGAGTGATAGGCGTGAACAACAGAAACTTAAAGGACTTCAGCGTTGATATGGGACTGGCCGCACGCTTAAGAAGTCTGATCCCCGAAGATAAAGTCTTTGTTTCCGAAAGCGGTATAAAGGATGCCGGCGATATCGCCAAAGTAAAAGAGATGGGAGCAGACGCAGTACTTGTAGGCGAAGCCCTGATGCGTTCGCCTGACAAAGCCGCAGTACTTAATGCTTTTAAGGATGGCTGATGAGGGATAAATATGAAGATCAAATTCTGCGGAATGAGAAGGCCTGAAGATATATCAATAATAAATGAGTTGAAACCCGACTTCATCGGCTTTATACTTGCAAAGGGCTTTAAGCGGACGATCACTTACGAAGAAGCGGAAATGCTTGGACGAGCTGTTGATCCAGTAATAAAAAAAGTCGGCGTGTTCGTAAACGATGATGTTGAAACAATTGCAGAGCTTGCAAATAAGAGGATCATCGATATGCTTCAGCTGCACGGAGATGAAGATGAAGCTTATATCAGGAAGCTTCGTTCACTTACAGCTACACAGATCATAAAAGCTTTTAAGATAAAAAACGAAGAAGATGTAAAAACAGCAGCTGCCAGCAGTGCGGATCACATCCTGCTGGATGCCGGCACAGGCGAAGGAAAGTCTTTTGAATGGCAGCTGATAAAAGAACTGAAAAGACCGTATATCCTGGCCGGCGGCCTGGATGCGGATAATATAGCAGAAGCCGTGAAGACACTTCATCCCTGGGGTGTGGACGTAAGCAGCGGTATAGAAACTAACGGCTGCAAAGATCTAAACAAAATGAAAACTTTTCTAAAAAACCTTCCCCTTGAGGGTTGCTAAGCCTTCCCCTTGAGGGGAAGCAGTCAGGCGAAGCCTGACTGCCGAGGTGTTGAACAGCGAAGCAGTCGGATGAGGGGGATATCACAAGGAGGAGACCAACCATGACTAAAGGCAGATTCGGCGTACACGGAGGACAGTACATTCCCGAGACTCTGATGAATGCGGTGAATGAACTGGAGGAAGCTTATAATAAGTACAAAGACGATCCCGATTTTAAGAGAGAGCTTTCGGAACTCTTCAATGAATATGCGGGACGTCCTTCCAGACTGTACTATGCTAAAAGGATGACAGAGGATCTCGGCGGCGCAAAGATATATCTGAAGAGAGAAGATCTGAATCACACCGGTGCACACAAGATCAATAACGTTCTGGGTCAGGCCCTGCTTGCAAAGAAGATGGGCAAGACCAGACTGATAGCAGAGACCGGTGCAGGCCAGCATGGTGTGGCAACAGCCACGGCAGCAGCTCTCTTCGGTATGGAATGTGTCGTATTCATGGGTAAGGAAGACACAGAGAGACAGGCTCTGAACGTATACCGTATGAAACTGCTCGGAGCTGATGTGGTTCCCGTTACCACCGGAACAGCAACATTGAAAGATGCCGTATCTGAAACGATGCGTGAATGGACACGCCGTATAGAGGATACACATTACTGCCTCGGTTCCGCAATGGGCCCTCATCCTTTCCCTACCATAGTAAGAGATTTCCAGTCTGTGATATCCAAAGAGATAAAAGAGCAGATGCTGGAGTGCGAAGGTAAACTTCCCGATGCGGTACTTGCCTGTGTGGGCGGCGGTTCGAATGCGATAGGAACCTTCTACAACTTTATAGAAGACAGGGATGTAAAACTGATCGGCTGTGAAGCAGCGGGCAGAGGAGTTGATACCTTTGAGACGGCAGCTACTATAGCAACCGGAAAGCCGGGTATCTTCCACGGCATGAAGTCTTATTTCTGCCAGGATGAGCACGGACAGATCGCGCCGGTTTATTCCATATCGGCAGGTCTGGATTATCCGGGTATCGGACCCGAGCATGCATACCTTCACGATACAGGCCGTGCACAGTATGTTTCGATCACTGATGATCAGGCTGTGGAAGCTTTTGAATATCTGGCTAAGACGGAGGGTATCATTCCTGCGATAGAATCGGCACATGCGGTTGCTTATGCCAGAGAGCTGGCACCTAAGATGAGAAAAGACCAGACCATAGTGATCACGCTTTCGGGGCGCGGCGATAAGGACTGCGCAGCGATAGCAAGATACAGAGGGGAGGACATCCATGAGTAAGATATATAAAGCATTTGAGAATAAGAAAGCATTCATCCCTTTCATCACCTGCGGTGATCCCGATCTTGAGACCACAAAAAAATGCGTGCTGGAGATGATCAAAGCCGGTGCAGATCTGGTAGAGCTGGGTATTCCTTTTTCGGATCCCACAGCGGAAGGTCCCGTGATACAGGGAGCAAACGAGATCGCACTTAAAGGTGGTGTAACTACCGATAAAGTATTCGGCCTGGTCAGAGAACTCCGTAAGGAAACCGATACACCCTTTGTATTCATGACCTATGCAAACGTGGTTTATTCATACGGAGCAGAGAAGTTTATGGCAGAGTGCGAGGAAGCGGGAATAGACGGCATCATCCTTCCGGACGTGCCCTTCGAGGAAAAAGAAGAATTCCTTCCTTACTGCAAAAAGTACGGCGTGGATCTGATCTCCATGATTGCTCCCACTTCCAGCGACCGCATAGCCATGATAGCAAAAGAAGCAGAAGGATTTATCTATGTAGTTTCAAGTCTTGGTGTAACAGGTACAAGAAGCGAGATCACTACCGATCTCGACAGCATAATAAAAGTCATCAGGGAAAACACGGATATACCCTGCGCCATAGGCTTCGGTATCTCCACTCCCGAGCAGGCCAAAAAGATGGCAGCCATCTCCGACGGCGCCATAGTCGGCTCCGCGATCATACGCATCCTTGAAGAATCCGGTTCCGAAGCTCCCGCCAAACTCGCTGAATATGTAAGCTCCATGCATCCTTAAAAAGCCTTCCCCCGTGATGATAGTGTGCAGGCGGCTCGAAAGAGCCGCTTTTTTACCGTTCGTCGCCCCAAAACGTCCGTTCGTCGTTTATACCTTGTAAATAATGAGCCGAGGATGATTAAATGGTATTTAATGAGGCATATTATAGGCTTCTCTCCTAAGGGGGGAAGCTGTCAGGCGGAGCCTGACTGATGAGGGGAACGATTAGTTTAGGAAAATTATTTCCCGGTAGCTAACCACAGGAAAGGAGAGTCGTATGGAAACGAGAAAAAAGAGAAAACCGGAAATCCTGCTTCGGAAAGTGCTTTCTTATGTGATGACCGTAGTACTGATAGCAGGCATGATACCTATGGAGGCTTTTGCAGGCCCGTCTATCAGAGAAATCCTGATATTATAGCAACAGCTGTATCGACAGAAATCAGCATTGACAAGAAGAAGGGAACTTCGAGTGTGAAGCTCACAGCACATAATGCAGGAACGGCTTATGTAATAGTAAAGAGTATGACTGATGGCAGTGATAAGGTAAATGTAGCACGCTGCAAGATAACAGTGTCCAGCCCTGCCAAGAGCATAGCGGTTAAGAGCGGAACCATAGAAGTAAACGATAGCAAGGCTGTGATGCGAAAGGGAGAAAAGGGTACTGTTGAAGTAGTACTTGATCCTGAGTTCTCTACAGATCTTGCAAAAGTAAAGATCACCGCATCAGGCGGGCTTACTGTCAAGAAGGGCGTGATCTACGCCAAGAAAGTGACCAAAGAAGGAAAACCTGCAAAGATCACTGTGAAGTGCGGCAAGCTGAAACAGATCATCACCGTAACAGTCACTAAATAAGCTGAAAGACCAATAGGACCCACAACACCCGGCAGATACTGCCGGGTGTTTGTTTTCGTTCCTCGTCGGATAGTAGTGATCGATAATTCAGTATTGTCTTGCCTGACTGTCTGTGCTATACTATGCACACAAAGCAACGAAGATCATAGTTTCTGATAGTTCTTATATCTAATAAATTCTGTAATCTTAACTGCTTTTATCCAACTTTACATTTACAAATTAAAGCAGGAGAGATTATAAATAATTAGTCCATATGCTCTCCTGTAAGCAACTGACGAAAGGAGAATGCTTATGGACATAACAAAAAAGAATACTAATGCAGAAGGCAACAGTATACCGTTGTATGCAGAACAGACAGGAAATCTGCGGATCAGACTGACAAATGATTATTTTTTCAAGGCATTATTGCAGAAAAACACATCGGTACTGAAATCTCTCATACGAGCATTATTAGAGTTACCGGATAATGCTATAATGGATCTGGAAGTGACCAACCCGATAATCCTCGGAGAAAGCGCAGAAGAAAAGACTATCATCCTGGACGTAAATGTGCTTCTCGATACGGGATCAAGAGTAAATCTTGAGATGCAGGTATTGGATGAAGGAAACTGGAAAAACCGATCTGCGTTTTATGCATGCCGGAATTTTGCAGAACTTAACAGAGGAGATGATTACGAGGAATTAAAGCCTGTTTATCAGATCAGTTTTCTGGGATTTACATTATTTGAAGATTATCCGGCATTGTATTCTACATACAGGCTGATGGAATCGAAAAAACACTATGTTTACAATGAGAATCTGATGATAGGCATAGTTGATCTGACAAAAACCGAACTCGCTACGGAAGAAGACAAACAGTATCATATTGATGAATGGGCAAAACTATTCAGGGCAAAGACGTGGGAGGAGATAAAAATGTTGGCAGCAAAGAATGAAAATCTGGCAGAGGCAGCAAAAACCATATATGAATTGTCTGAAGATGAGCGTATCCGCCAGCAGTGCCAGGCAAGGGAAGATTACTATAAAAGACAATCCGGATTGAATAAAAGACTTGCGAGACAGGAAAAAATAATGGCAGAGCAGAACGAACAGCTGCTGCAGAAGGATCGTATTATTGATCAACAGCGTGAAGAATTTATACAGTTGCTGCTGGATAAAGGAACTGCAGCGACCAGGGAAGAAGCTGTAGCAATGATAGACCATAAAGATTGATCCGCTAAGGACATAGGAAATAGGGAAACAGAAGAAGCATCCGAGGGTGCTTTTTCTGTTTTTTTCCGTTCGTCGTCTGAAAACGACCGTTCGTAGCTAAATTATTGAAATCGTCGGATCGAAAGTGTTAGAGTGTGTTTAGTGAGGCCGCTTTACGTGGTGAGAATACTCTTTTCAGGAGGTTAAGCTTATGACCCGACATATGAAACAGTAAAATATGAATCTATAGAAGCGGCTCTCAAGGCAATAGAGGAAGCGGATTATATAGCAGAATGTCCTGCACACAGTAATTATTATCATCCTTTGTTAACGCTGCTTAAGGATGTAACTATAGACAAGGTCATCAATCATACACTTAACCAGGATCTTGGCCAGATCTTTGTGGAAATGAACGGTCATAAGCTGGTGATCACTGACAATGGCGGCCTGACCGGAAGCGGCATACTCATGTTTGAAGGTACAAAAACCGGTAAATTCATAAGCAGCGGAGTAATAGGACTTACCGGAAATCAGCAAGGAAACATATTCATTTTCAAAGGCTGTGATCTTACAGTAACCGGCGGTACCGTAAGCAGTAAAACGCAGATTACCACAGGCGATGTAAACATAAGCGGCGGCGAATTCACGGAAAATCTTTATTTGTATAATTCAGATCCGGATACGGTCGTGTTCCTTAATTCGGAAGATATAACACGTATCTACTCCGAAAACAGGAAGATCATGGTTTGTTCCGAAGGAAAGACTTACAGATCCAGACAGACGCTGGGAGAGCTAGAAGGAAGACTGGACAGCAGCAAGTTTGTCCGTATCAGCCGATTTGAACTGGTCAATATCAGGATGATATCAGGCTTTGATCTGAGTATGGCCGGAACGATTAAAGTGTCCCTGAAAGACGGCACTGAGACCTGGGTTGCGCGCAGGTATGTACGCGCTATTCAGGAGAAGTTTTCAAGTATCAATCAGGGAGGAAAGGATCATGAGTGACAAAATGAAAAAAACCATATTGCTTGTGATCTTTGGATTTTTCGGCGGCATGGTAATGAACTGCATGTTTATGCTGGACGCGATAACCGGAATGATCAACGGGACCGGAGACATGACAGCAGGAAAGTTTATCTTCTATCTGCTGATGGGCGGCATTTTCGGTGCAGTCAACTGCGGAAGTTCCATAATATATGATATTGAACGCTTAAGTATCTTAGGCGCTACTTTGATACACTTTTTGATCGTATTTACGATGTTTTTCGGTTTTGGCTTCACTTTATGGAGATTTGAAATAGATGATGCCATGGTATGGGTCATTTTCGCCTGCATGGTGATCGCGTATTTTATCATTTGGCTGATACTTTATACTATATATAAGAAAGAAATAAGAAAGCTGAATAAAGAACTGGAAAGTCTTAAGAACGAGTCTTCGGATCAAAAAGGTGAATAAATGAAACTCAAAGTACTTGTAACCGGGAAAAACAAAAAGATCTGTCGTGACATAAGCGAACATCTTGAGTCGGACAGAGGATATATTACGATCAAATGCGCACCCAGTAAGAGTGCGTTATTTGACCTTATCTTGAGTGAGCTGCCAAAAGTAATCATCATCTGTCTGGGTGATGAAACGGCAGATACGGTGAAAACATTCAATGTACTTAAAAATGTTTCCATGCAGGGAAACTGTACTATTATAGTCGTAACCAACAACGAAGATGAAAAAACCTTTATCAAGAATACAGAGCTGAGGAAATTTTATTTCCTTTCCAGGCCTGTAGCACTGATGGCGCTGTATGAAAAGCTGCAGCAGATAGAAGATGAGCTGGAAGAAAAAGGGGAGAGTCCTGAATTCAGGGAATTCATCAATGAAGAATTTGATGAAAAGTCAAAGAAAAAACACATACTTGTAGTGGATGACGATACGGAACAGCTGGTAAGTATCAAGGAACAGCTGGAGGAGTTTTATAATGTATCCGTTGTTAAGTCCGGCGACGCGATGTTCAAATTCCTGATGAAACATACTCCGGATCTGATACTGCTGGATTATCTGATGCCAGAAAAAGACGGGCCGCAGGTACTTAAGCAGATGCGTACGATAGACGAATATGCGGTAATACCCGTGATGTTCCTTACAGGTATGACTGAGAGGTCTACGGTGATACAGACGCTTACCGAGCTGCGGCCTCAGGGTTATATCATCAAACCTCCGCGAAAATCAGATCTCGTAGCAAAGATAATAGAGGTACTGGGATAAATGGATAACAGTTTTTTCATAGAAGCAGGGATAGATAAGGAAGCCGGACTGGGATTCACGGGAAGTGAAGACCGTTATATGTCTGCGCTTAGACGCTATCGTGATGCTTATGAAAAAAACAGAGCGAACATAGAGAAGCTGTATACGGATAAGGATTATGAGAATTACATGATAGCCGTACATGCCATGAAGAGTAATTCCAGGATGATAGGTGCCGGATCTCTGGCAAAGATGTTTGAAACTCTTGAGATGGCGGCGAGAAACAATGAGATAGCGGTAATAGAGGAAAAGACTGTCGAAACTTTATCAGCATATGAAAAGCTGTACAATAAACTGGACTCCGTAATGCCAAAGGAAAATGAAACCTCATCAGCAGAGATATCTGCGGATGAGGCAAAAGATATTGCAGCAAAGCTTCTGGATGCTTTAGATGATTTTGATGATGAGCTTTCAAAAGAACTTGTAATAAAACTTGCGGGATACTCTTTTAATGCTGAAATGAAAGAGAAGCTTAAGGAAGCAGAAAGTTACATTAATGATTTTATGTATGACGAGGCAGCAGAGCTCATAAAAGAGATCTCACCGACAATCGGATAAGGTGGGTTAATATTGAAAAAGATCAGGATTGCATTATCTGTTATTCTTATATTGGTATTTATTTATATCTTTATCGGCCAGCTGATCCTGCCGGCCAATGTTCCCATGAACGGAAATATATGCGATGTGTTACCCGGTGATGCATGGTATGAAGTAAAAGAAGACGGCAGCAGGGTTCATTTTGCCGTGCCCGGACATACGGATGGAGAGATAGTTGTAGAAACAAAGCTGCCGGAGGTATTTAAAAAGGACTATTGTGTTCTGTTATTCCGCGGAATGGATATGGATATCTATGTAGACGATGAACTGCGGGAAAGCTTAAAGACTGAAGATTATAAGTTTTTCGGGGACCAGTCGGCAGAATGTTTTGTGATGGCCTCAATATATCCGGAAGATGCGGGACGTACGCTCAGGGTACGTTATGAATATAATTCCGGAATGGTTTATGAAGTCTATATAGGAACGCGGCTGGGGGTACTTACATATCTTTTTGATCAGTATGGACTGGAACTCTTTGTGGGACTTTCGATATTGCTGCTCGGCGTTATATCTCTTGTGGCATCCGTATGTTATAAGATAATTCATAAGAAATATCTTGAGATGGAACATCTTTCCATCGGTGTTATCATCGGTGCTATGTGGGTTTTATCCAATTCGGTATTCAGGCAGCTGTATTCGAGAAACCTGTCCGTTATGTCGGATATTCCTTTTATCATGGTAATGATCATGCCGCTTCCGTTCTTTGTATTTATCGACTCACTGCAGAAAGGCAGATACAGTAAGGCCCTGACAGCCGTGAGTTTATTTGAGATAGTGAATTTTGCAATCTGTACGGCACTGTTTGTACTCGGAAAAGTATCTCTTATCAACAGCTTTGTTCCCTCTGCACTTTGTGCTCTGATAAGTATAGCAGTCATGTTCGCAACTATCTTCCTGGATATAAAGCGCCGTCTTGCTTATTCATATAAGGTGGTTGCGATTGGTTTTGTTTTGCTGGCGATCGCAGCAGTGATACAGATCGGTGTATATCAGTTTGCACATAACGGCGTATTTTCGGGTCTGTTCATGGCCTTCGGACTCTTCGGGTTTATGATCTGCGCGATCATACATACTATAAAGCAGCTGATAGGAATAAGGCTGGAAGCAACGGAACTGCAGCATACTAACAAAGCCAAAGATGATTTCCTTGCAAATATGTCCCATGAGATAAGGACGCCTCTTAACGGTATCCTCGGCATGGATGAAATGATAATCAGAGATACGAGGGAAGAAAGAGTAAAGAATTATGCGTTGGAGATAAAGAGTGCAGGTAATACACTGCTCTCGATCATAAACGACATACTTGATATGAGTAAGATAGAGGCCGGAAAGTTTGAGATCATACCGGTGGATTACGATATAGCATCCGTTTTAAATGACGTGCTCAACCTTACACGATACAGGGCACAGAAAAAAGAGCTTGAATATAACTTTGCCGTAGCAGAAGATATGCCTTCTCGCTTAAACGGTGATGAGATAAGGATCAGACAGATAATGCTCAATATAATCAACAATGCTATAAAGTATACGAAAAGAGGAAGCGTGAATGTCGAAGTATCGTCGGTATCAACGATGATGGGAAATAATATAGATCTGATAATAAAAGTAAATGATACAGGTATAGGTATAAGAGAAGAAGATAAGGAAAAACTCTTTAACAGTTTCCAGCGTCTCGAAGAGAAGAAAAACCGTAATATAGAAGGAACCGGACTGGGACTTTTCATTACCAGTAGACTTCTGGAGATGATGGAAGGAAAGATAGAAGTGGAAAGCGAATACGGAAAGGGCTCGTGCTTTACCGTGACTGTACCGCAGAAGGTAGTGAAAGCCGCACCGATAGGCAATTTCAGCAGGGCAGTAAAAGATATGCTGAATAATCAGGAAACGGAAACTATAGGACTGTATGCACCTGAAGCAAGGCTTCTGGTAGTCGATGATAATGAGATGAACCTGGAAGTGATCGCAGGACTTATAAGGGATACAAAGATAAAAACAGATCTGGTAGCTTCGGGAGCGGAATGTATAGAGCAGGCTGAGAGAAATAAATATGACTGCATTCTCATGGATCAGATGATGCCGGGAATGAACGGTGAAGAAACGCTGAATGCCCTGAAGGAAAAAGATATCCTGCACGGGACTCCGGTGGTTGCACTTACGGCAGATGCGATAATGGGAGCCGAGGATAATTATCTGAGTAAAGGTTTTACCTCATACCTGAGCAAACCCGTTAAGTATGAGGCTCTGGAAAAAGTTTTAAAGAAACTTCTTCCGAAAGAAAAACTTCTGAATCCGAACAGGGAGCACGAGCTGCCGGTACTGCTGATGTGGGGTAACGATCTCGAAAAGCTGAAGAAGGAAAAGGAAAGGCTGGACGGTACATACAGATGTATATGCGTGACAGGCAGCAAAGCAATGGAGAAATATCTTGAAAAACATACACCGGATGCGGTGATGAAGGTTGGAGGCTGAACATGATGATAAAAAAGAGATATATATTACCGATACTTTCACTTATTCTGCTTATGAGTGCTTGCGGGAGGACAGATGATATCACAGAAGAAAGTCCGGTCGTCAGCACGACTGATAGCGGAATTGCAGAGCAGTCTGTTAAAGAAGAAGTTCCTGCAAAAAATGATGCTTTCCGTATAGGTATAGTTACGGGATCCTATGCACAGTCAGAGGATGACAGGCGTGGTGCAGAGGCTTTTCGTGAGATGTACGGTGATGATAAAGTGACACTTGCCATATATCCGGACAATTTCAGTGAAGATATTGATACTACCGTAAAAATTATTGAGGATATGGCCGATGATCCGAAGATAAAAGCTATAATCGTCAATCAGGCTGTAGACGGCACGACGGAAGCTTTCAGGCGTATCAAGGAGAAAAGGCCGGACATCCTCTGTATTGCGGGTGAAGCATATGAAGACTTCTCCGAGATAGGGGAAGTGGCAGATCTGGTTGTCAACAGCGACTTTGTAGCACGCGGGTATCTGATGATACGAAGTGCGCATGAACTCGGTTGTGATACTTTTGTACATATATCCTTCCCGAGGCATCTCGATTATGAAACCGTATCAAGACAGGTAGCGATAATGAGGGCCGCATGTGAAGAATTCGGTATGACATTTGAGATGGAGGAGGCACCCGACCCCACAACGGATGTGGGAGTACCGGGAGCCCAGCAGTTCATCACGGAACATGTTCCCGAGTGGGTTGAAAAATACGGAAAGAATACCGCGTATTTCTGCACAAACGATGCTCATACGGAACCTCTTATCAGAATGCTCTTAAAGTACGGAGGATATTTTATAGAAGCAGATCTTCCTTCACCCTTAATGGGCTATCCGGGAGCTCTTGATCTCGATCTTATAAGTTATGCAGGCGATTTTGAAAAAATGACCGAGAAGATAGAAGAAGTGATCGTGGAAAACGGAGGAGCGGGAAGATTCGGAACATGGACGTATTCATACGGATATACCGTGTCGGCAGGTCTTGCGGAGCATGCAAAGAATGTTATTGAAGGAAACAGTACACTGACGGACATCAATGATCTGTCCAAAGCATATGGAGTGTTTTCTCCCGGAGCTGAATGGAACGGATCAAATTACATAGATGCCGAAGGCGGAGTAAAGTATGACAATACATTTCTGATTTATCAGGATACATATATATTCGGTGATCCCGGTTATTACATGGGTACCACAAAAGTAGAAGTACCGGAAAAATATTTTTCAATAAAATGAGATTATGTTTATGAAAAAAGAAGAAAATAACGATTTTGAAAACAGAAAAGAAACAAAAAAAACCGTACGCAGAAAAAACAGTACTCTTCTACCGCTGATCCTTATATTCATATTTGTAGGCGTGCTGGTAGTTTATACCTCAAGGCTGGTATACTCCTCGGCTGTATCTAATTCAAGGGAAGTGATCTCCGACAAGATACTGAGTGTTTCGGCAATGATGGAGAATCATCTGAATACGGCCGAAAACATACTTCATGTCACTGCCGATTCGGTGTATCACATGATCATAAGCGGTTCCACACCTGCACGTATACATGAGTTTCTGGTTGAGGAGACCAATAATGTATATGAACAGTATGATGAGAACTTTAACGGATTATACGGATATATCATGAGCAGATATCTGGATGGTCTGAACTGGGAACCTCCTGAAGGATATGATCCGAAGAGCAGACTATGGTATACCTGTGCGAGAGAGAGTGACGGAGAGGTGGCTTTTGTGTCTCCTTATATTGATGCCCAGACAGGAAACCTTATCATATCCGTATGCCGTATGCTGCCCGACAGACAGAACATCATATCTCTTGATGTACAGCTTAACCGCATTCAGGAGATGATGAGTGAGCTGTCAATCAACGGAAAGGGATACGGCTTTGTTGTTGATGAAAGCGGACTGATAATCGCACATGCGGATGAAGCAAAGAAGGGAAGCTCGATATATGATATCCCGGACGGGAACGGACTGATGAAAGCCATGATATCCAAAGGTTCAGGCAGTTTTTCGTATACATACAACGGGGAAAAAGATACCGTATTCGTAAATACTCTGTCAAATAACTGGCACGTTGTTATGATAGTGAGTGACAATGAGCTTTATAAGGAGGTAAAAAAGCAGCTTGTAATCACGGTTATAATCTTCATGCTGGTATTCATAATGATACTGATATTCTATACCGTAGGGCATAGGAATGAACGTGAGGATATCAGGCGTATGGAGGTACTGAAGCTGGAAGAGCAGAAGGCGATATATGACCGGAAGGTTCTCGAGCTTGAAAAGGATGCGGCAGATGATGCCAACAGGGCAAAGAGTAATTTCCTTGCCAATATGTCACATGAGATAAGAACGCCCATAAATGCCATCATAGGCATGGATGAGATGATACTGAGATCTTCCGACAATGATGTGATCACACGCTATGCTCTGAATATACAGAGTGCGGGAAAGACACTACTTTCGATCATAAACGATATACTTGATTTCAGTAAGATAGAATCGGGTAAGATGGAACTGGTTCCGGTAGAATATGATTTTGCTTCAGTGCTAAATGATGTAGTGAACATGACTATAGCAAAGGCTGATGATAAGGGTCTTTCATATGAACTGGATGTGGATCCGGATGTACCTTCCGTATTTCGCGGTGATGAGATAAGAATAAGGCAGATCATACTGAATATAACAAATAATGCTATCAAATATACGGAAAAGGGCAGTGTTAAAACAAATATCGGATTCGAAAAAGAAAAAAACATGCTCGTCATAAGTGTTGCAGATACGGGAATGGGAATACGTGATGAGGATCTGGAAAAACTGTTCTCCTCCTTCCAGAGACTTGATGAAACAAAGAACAGGAATATAGAAGGTACGGGACTGGGTCTGAATATTACAAGACAGCTAGTAGAGATGATGGGCGGAAAGATCAATGTTGAAAGTGAATACGGAAATGGGTCTGTGTTCACGGTAAAAGTGATCCAGGAAGTAGTCGATGATACACCGATCGGAAACTATAATGAACGTCTGAAAGAATCTCAGGGAATTAAAGAAGAATTCAAAGCCAGGCTGATAGCACCGGATGCAAAGATCCTTATAGTTGATGATAATGAGATGAATCTTTTGGTCATAACCGAGCTGATGAGCGATACCAGGATAAAAACAAAAGTTGCTCTTTCCGGGAAGCAGTGCCTGGAAATGCTCAAAGAAGAAAGCTACGATATGATCTTCCTTGACCAGATGATGCCGGAAATGTCGGGAGTACAGACGCTGGAAGCCATCAGGAAAGAGCATCTTGCAGATGATACTCCGGTGATCGCACTTACCGCGGATGCCATAGTCGGTGCCAGAGAGGCATATTTAAAGGAAGGCTTCAGTGATTACCTGACCAAGCCCATAATGTATAAGGATCTGGAAGAAACTCTGCTGAAATACATTAATAAAGAGCTTATCGCAGATCCGGCAGATATAAAGCCTGCCACAGAGCGGGAGACCATAGTCGTGATAAGTCCCGATAAAGACAAACTGAACCAAATAAAGGAACTGCTCGGAGACAACTACAAAGGCGTCTACATCCGGGACGAAGAAAAAGCCGCCGCATATCTCAAAGCTCACGAGGCAGCCTTCGTCATCAGATCGACCTGAAACATCTTAACTTAAGCAAAAAAACAATTTCGTAAAAATTGGAGAAGTTAAGGAGGCTTGCAAAAGTAATAAAAAGTGATAAAATTATCTAAAACTAATAAAGAATAATAAAAAAGAATAAAAGAAATGCAAACTAATAAAAAGTAATAAAAGTCCACTATGAAAGGAAAGCAAAATGAGAAATCCCTATACTCTGACTTTTGGTAAAGAGCCCCTTCAAACAATTCCGCGATACACAGAAACCGGTGAAATAATGGATGCGTTTCTTAATGACCCTCCCAGCCAGCAGACTTTTATCATAACGGGTGTCCGCGGCAGCGGTAAAACTGTTTTGATGACAGAAATAAAGAAAAAACTTCAGGAAAAGCCGGATTGGGAGACAGTAGAACTGAGTACATCACAGGATCTGTTGCTGACGCTTGCCCAGACTCTCTATAATGACAATCATCTTATTAAGCTTCTCAAGCAGGGTGGAGGCTTTTCTCTAATGGGTTTTGGTGTGCAGCTGAACGGTATGATAGAAATCCAGAATCCTACCCTGGCCATAAAGGAAGCCCTGCGTAAGCTGGCTCAGAAGAAAAAGAAACTTTTGATATGCATCGATGAGGTTATATCCAATGACAGCATGCGCGAATTTGCCAGTGTTTACCAGATACTTATAAGGGAAGATTATCCTGTCTGCCTGCTTATGACAGGTTTGTATGATAATATAAATGACCTGCGCAATGAAAAAAATCTGACTTTTTTATACAGAGCACCAGAAATAAGACTTCGTTCGCTTAACATGAGCACGATGGCCTCCAACTACATGAAGAACCTTAAAGTTTCCGAAGCAGATGCACAGAAGATGGCTGCACTTACAAAAGGATATTCTTTTGCCTTTCAGGTACTGGGGTATTTCACATATCGTTATGAAGGCAGGTATGAACTTGCGCTTACGGAATATCGGCAATATCTGGAAGAGTATGTCTATGAAAAGATATGGTCTGAGCTGTCAGCCGAAGACAAAAAGCTTCTTAAAGCCATTTCTGAATCTGAAAGCGGAAAAGCCAGAGATATTAAAGAAGCTTTGAATTGGAGCAGCGAAAAATATGCACCTTATCGCGACAGACTTATCAAAAAAATGATCATTGATGGCAGCGAATACGGTCATCTGAAACTGATTCTTCCCCTTATGGATGCATTTATACAGACAAAGTTTGAGTGAGGCTTTTTATGTCCTCATTCATAACTCCATCAAGCTCTATTTAAGAAACCACGAGGTCCGTCCCCGTGGTTTTTTACCGTTCGTAGTTCGAAAACGACCGTTCGTCGTTAATTCATTGAAGCTATAACGATAAAAAGGATAAAATAACTTCAATTAAGCGGTTTTTTTGTTGTACCCAAAAACTGAAAGGAGACAGGGATATGACTAAGATGAAGAGAAGGATAAGATTGGCAGTCAGCATGCTGCTCTGCGTAGTGTTGATGACGGGACTCATTCCGGAATCACTGATGGGCACTTTGTTTGTGCATGCTGCGCCGGAAACAGATGGGAACTGGTCTGACTATACGACAGCAGTCGAGCCGGGAGCCGGAAACATATACCGGATAAGTTCCGCCGCAGAACTGGCATGGGTTGCGGATCTTTTCAATGTTAATGAATATGACGAGGATTATTCCGGAGCTACATTTATGCTGACTGCGGATATAGATCTGTCAGCTCATTACTGGATACCGATCGGTAAGTCCTGGAATAAGAAATTCAACGCAAGCTTTGACGGAAACGGGCATACAGTCAGCGGGCTGAGGGTCGGTTCACAGGAAAGTCCTTATAATGCAGAATTAGATACAGGGTTTTTCGGGATCATCACCGGTACAGTCAGGAACCTGAAGATAACTGATGCCAAAATATATGCAGAGCATCCGAATGGTACTAATCAGATGGATTCAGGATTATTGGCCGGGAGGATGAACGGGGCAACGGCTATTAACTGTGAAGCAGACGGTTCTATATATACAGGAGGAGTGAACTCAAAAAGAAATGCTACAGCCGGCGGTATCGTCGGAGAAATGTCAAACAGCGCGATAATAGATTCCTGCCGGGTCAGTTCAGCGATAAGCCTTACTGATGCAGAAGGAATGTGCAGTCTCGGAGGTATAGCCGGAATAGCGGGATATCTGACTGCCGTAACAATAAACAATTGTGTCTCGGATGTTACTATATCCGTTCCTGCCGGGACAGATTTTGCAAATGTGGACAGCGGTCCGCTGTGCGGTAACGGTAACTCTGATAATAAGATAAGATGCACTGTTCGAAACAGTATTGTGCGTGCAGATCTTGGAGGTTCAAAAGGCTATTCGGGTGCGATAGAGTCGTATGGAAGCTTTTCGCTCAGAAACGTATGCTGGATCGAGACAAACTTTAAGCTGCTCGAAGACAGCAGTTATGTAGCACAGTCGCCCAGATATGATCATTATGCTCTTACCAAACTGGAAGTCACACATAAGACAGAAGCTGATATGAAAGATTCATCCTTTGTGGCAACTCTGAATTCCGGGACATCTGGTATAGACGGAGCACTTTCATGGAGCATCGATGAAAACATAAACGGCGGTTTTCCGAATCTTGCGGATGCCGGCATCACAGAGACGGAGATCATATATCACACCGTAAGTTTTGTATCTATGGGTACGGAGTATACAAGTGCATCTGTCGAGAGCGGACAGGCTGTATCGAAACCCGCAGATCCTCCGGCAGAGGAGGGAAAGATTTTCCAATACTGGTATGCGGAGGATGCCTCAACGCCGTATGATTTTTCTTCAGCGATAACAGCGGATCTTACTCTTACGGCAAAATGGAAGGGGGTTGAATACACGGTCCGTTTCGACAGCAGAGGCGGTTCCTATGTGTACCCGCAGACTGTAGAAGCAGGTACGGCAGTCATTCTGCCGCAGGAGCCGGTGAAGAAAGGTTATGCGTTTGGAGGCTGGTATACGGACAGTGCCTGTACGAGTGCATGGAATTTTGATACGGCAGCAGCTTCTGATATGACACTGTATGCTATGTGGACGGAAGCCTCCGATGTTGCAGTCTCGGGCAGGATCACTGACGTGGCTACAGGCGAGGGTATAAGAAATGCCATAGTTACACTATCAGGCGGGAAAAATGCAACAACTGATGAATTCGGATACTATCGCATTTCGGATGTATCTGCCGGCAGTTATACGATCACAGCCAGAGCTTTCGGATATAATGATGCATCCGAGGAAGGTTTTACTGTAGGTATGGTTTCTGCCGGTTTCGATGCGGCTCTTACCAAAACTGCAGGCGGCGGTGCGGGAACTGTTAACATATATGCAACGATAAGCTGTGTGTACTCGGGCATCATGCTTGATGGGGTTGAGGTAAAGGCAGTAGGCGAAGGTAATCTTGGCAGCTATACGCAGACGACAGCTGACGGCGGACTTGCGACCTTTACGGGTATACCGGCAGGTAAATACACGTTTAAAGTCAACCATTTGGGAAGAGCAGGCTGGGAAAAATATACATCAGAAACTAAGGATCTTACAGGTGACTATCAGTTAAGCTGTGCCCTTAAGCCGAATTATCAGTCACTGAAAATAAAGGTTATCGGTTCTTTTGATCCGGTATCGAACAAGTCAAATATGCCTCTTAAGGGAAAGACGGTCACATTAACGGGTGTGGATCCTTCAAATGAAGAGAATGAGCTGATCCATATAGATGCATATACAGATGCAGACGGCAGTGTCACAGTTGATAAACTCGTGCCGATCACCTGGAAGGTAAGCTGCAGCGACTATGCCTATGAGCAGCGGGAAGCAACAGTGTATTCAGACAGCAGCGGAAAGCTTTCGGGAGATGAAGTGACACTTACACTTCCGTTTGTGGATTCCTCACTTGCGGTCAGCTTTACCTCGGTTTATTCCGATACCGATATCTTCAAAAAAACTGAAGATAATGATCATCCTCTGGATGTATTGCTTACCGGTGTTGCCGGAACGATGACGGAAGGCATTATCCGTAATGCCATACCTGATTCAAGCGGCAAAGCGATCTTCACCGGACTGTTCCCGGGCAGCTATATGATAAGTGCATCGGGCAGATCAAGACGTCTGGTAGCAGTCAAAGGCAGTGACGGATTGGATATATTCGACGATCCGACCTATTCGGCCGGGCATGATTTCAGCCGCTTCGGAAAGAAGCATTTTGATGTGGAATTTAACGGTAACAGTACCGCAAGCGTGGCGCTCGGAATGCGTGCATCCACAAGTGTAAAGCTCGATGCTGCAATGGCAAACTTCTCGGGCGTCCTGTACAAGACTGACATGGACGCAAACGGAGAGCTCGTGAGCACACCCTGTGCAAATACAAAGATCTGGCTCATCCCCTCCTTCTATTATCCGCTGGCAGGAGTAGAAGACGGGTATTCGACCACGACTGATGCTCAGGGGCATTATTCGATCTCCCTCACACCGGGACTCTACGGTGTTGAAGTCCGGGAGGCCGCATATAAAGACTATTTCGGAGGACGTCTGACATATCACAGCGGCAATACCGACGGATATACAGGTGCATGGGGATGGCCCTGCGCAGAAAAATGGGGCGGAAACTTTGCTTCGGCTGTATCATGGATGACCTCTGATGAAAACGGAGCCTATGGTGATATAGGCGGTATGAGTCTGTCTTCAGGAACGGTCGTAGCCGATCTGGAAATGATGGAGGAGCAGATCAGCTACAGCGCCTGCAGTCCCGACTATACAGTCGATTATGACAATCTGACATGGTATAACCTTATGATCGGCTGCGAACGGGATGAAACGATCACTACAGACAGCCGGACAACAGTAAGGAACAATTACGATTATTACAAAAACACATACAAATATACAAGCTATCATCCCGATACGAGGGGAGCTGTTTTAAAGCTTAAGGGGAAAAATCCGGAAGTTACCGTTACGATGACTGACAAGAGCTTTCCATATCTGTTCAATGAACTGTCCCCCGGAAACTACGGTCTGGAATATACTATATCAAATGATTTTTCCGAGTTGGAAAGTTCCGTTTCGTGGGGCGGAAATATCACTTTCTTTGATTTCCCTTCACCGGGCAAACTGCCGGAGTACTTCCCGGAGGATTATGCCGAAAATGGCAATCCCTGGCCTCTGTCTACGAAGTATTCAGGGCTTAAGATCGAAGCAAAAAAGGATCATAATACTTTTAGGAATATTCATGATAGGATCAAATTCAAGTTCTTTAAAGCAGAATCATATGCGTATTTCGGTGACGGGGGGATAGAGCAGTCAGACTATGAACAGGAAGTAGCTTTGCATGGCGGTGAAGGAAGTGATCTTCTCTATAGAAATGCAGATGGGACTATCGGCAATGCCGCGGATGGAATCTATCCGGATGAGCCGGATCGAACGAAAATAGAACAACAGTATTTAGCTGCACTTTCGGACGGTGCTACAAACGAAGAGAAAGAAGAAGCTATGAAAGCTGCTTATCAGGCATATCTGGAACAGCATCAGCAGTGGGAGGCAGATAAAGAAGCCAGAGGTTTTCCGAAAGAGGGATGCCGTTTTGAGTATATAAGTACGCAGCCCGGATGGAGGGATAACTACGAGTATACTTCCAATTATCTCTTTGAAGAGTATCTTGTCGGATATTCCACAAGTAAGATACCTGATAAAATGTTTTATTATCAATATACTGTCAATAACCGTACCAAGCCGCTTCCGGACGGAACAGTGACGTTGTATTTCTGTGCTCCGAGAGGAAAGGCCTATGTATTTCTCGGCAATATGGAGTATATCCGCAACAGGGAAGTCCATGAGGATCTCTACAATTCCGATCTCTGGTTCTCCGTAACGCTGGATAACAGCAGTGAAGGCGACATATACTGTAATGTGAATTTCCTTAATCCGGATAATTGTTCATCCAATGTCCATATCTTAACAAAGGCACAGGTGGATCAGCTGCTCAACCCGCGTACGATAGCCGTACAGGCAGTTGACAGAGAAAATGAGAATAATGTCATTGACAGCGTTGATGTGACCATTACCTATGCGGGACGTAATTTCAGTTCAGCGTCTCCGACCGCTTTTCAGACCTGTAACGGTTCTGTTACCGTAGTTCAGCTCGCAGCCGGTCAAAAGGAATGGGAATACCATGAAGGCGATGCTGTAAAAAGCGTATATGATGCAGGAACAAAAACTGAGACATTCTATGTGCCTCTCCGCAGGGTGGCATACAGCAAAGAGTTACTGATCAAGGATGAAAAAGGCAATCCGGTGCAGAACGCTTTCGTAAGCCTGGTCGGTAAATCGCATGGACAGCCGGTCGATGTGATCACGAATGCAGCCGGAAAGGCAACAGCCAGTGATCTGTATTATCAGGATTATAATGTGTATGTAATAAGCCCGGGATACTCGCCGACAAATATCACGCTTATAGATTCGGAAATCATTTCCGAAGATACGAAGAGTATTTCTCTTACGAGATATCTCCGTCCGGATTTTACGCAGAACAGCGTTAAGATAAACCGCAAGGGCGCATTTATTCCGGGTGTAAGCTTTACAGGCAGTACCAGTTCGGTAGATTTTCTTGTGGATCTCGCCCTGACAAAGGCCAAGGACAGTCCGCTTTACTATACCGTTGAGGCAGCCCTGATCACTCCCCCTGGAGACGGACTCTGGGAAGTATACCTGGTAGATAAGAAGTCTTTCAAAAATGCGGATTTTTCCGATATTCCGACTGCCCTTGCAACCCCGGCAATGGACAATGACAATTATAATCCGTCGGAAGCTCTTTCATGGCTTGCAAAGCTGACACAGGGCGGGCAGGGTAATGTTTATGTACGCAGCTTCTCAAACGGGGGAAGCTTTACACCCAAGTCTGTAACTTCCGGAAACTGGAACAGTTATGAGATCAGTGCAACCCTGCCTCTGTGGGAACTTCCGCCTGACGGGTTTGATCCCTGCCTTGTAGCAGTGACATCGAATTATGCGGTACAGATCTATGATTTTGATTACTCGGGTGAGAATGAAAAAAACAGGCTGGTCGGTACGCGGCTTAAGGGCGACAGTGCCGCGATGCTCAATAATATCACCCTGATGGCTAATGCAAAGTCTCTCGGCGGAGCAGCCGTCGAAAAGCTTGCGGAGCTTGTGGAGCCCACCGGATCGATAATCCCACTTCCTTCATTTGAAGCAAAGGTGAGTATGGATAAGGACGGCTTCCTTACATATAACTATACGGTAGCGATGAGGCTTATGCAGGGCAGAAAGTCCGTTTCGGATGCGGAGAAATCTTACATGTCCGTACTTCCGAGTACGCTCGGAGCCTGTGTTTCCGGCGGATGGAACATGGCACTGGACGGCAAAACAAATAAGCTGTCAAACAGCTTTGATGTAGGTCTGTCGTCGCAGAATCTGACAGCTACGGATTACCTGCCTTCATTATTCAGCAGTCTTCCTGTCAAGGTGGAATTTGATAAAGACAATCCGCCTTCAGGTAAGTTTTCGATGGCATATGCTGACACGAGGGATAAGAATAACACAAGTACCAGGGAGGAATATTCCTTTGAAGCAAACGGACAGGTGCATATCGTTGCGCAGGTAAGTGCATTCTCGTCAGTTGCGGCGCTGCTTCCTGTCGGGCCGATACTTGCTTCTCTTGAAAAGAGCGGTGCTCTTGATATAGGAGCACAGGTTAAAGTATCTGCCGGCGCAGACGGCACTTATACATATACGATCGTAAACGGAGTGGAGACCGGCCATGATGTGACCTTCACGATAGGTGCCGGTGCCGGACTCGGAATATATGCCAAGGCTTTAGGCGGAGCACTGGGAGCTGAAGCAAACGTAAGGCTTTCGGGAGACAATCCCAGGCTTGCAAATATGGTCACCGTAGATGCGAATATAGATAAAGACGGTTTCCATATGAGAAAGGTTGACGGAAAGGTTGTCGCCGATGCTCATATAGAAATAAAGACCTGGTTTATCAACGGTGAGAAGGATTTTACTTTTGCAGAGATCCCGTTCTCCTATCAGTTCGGAACGGAGACGCAGTTCTCACTGACACCGATAGAGATAGTCGATAACATTAAGAGCAGGGATGACTTTGGTGTATCTACCTTTAATGGTCAGCCTGAATCTATAGTATCCAACCTGCTCCCGATAGGCGGTTATGCAACCGACGAAGACGGAAGCGGAACCTTTGTTTATACCGATATGAGTGCAAAGGGAGGAAAAGTACGTCTGCAGTTTGCTTCCAATGCAGGAGGAGCGACATGGAACAAGCCGGTTACCATAGCAGCAACAGACGGTCTGATCCCGGCGTTCGATGTGATATCACTTGCAGATGGTTACTACCTTGCAGTATGGTCAGAGATCGCCAAGGCGGATATGATGAATACCTGTCCTCCTTCATTCATAAAGTACTCGCTCGGCAAGGTAAGCGGGAATGCATGGAGCGGCAGTATAAAGAATTTGAACACGCTGCCTGCAGAAGTGGCATCGAAGCTGCTTCTGGTAAGCGACAGTGAAAGCATTTATCTTGCAACACTTAAGACCGCTGAAGGTCCCCTTGCCGGACATTTAAGCATCAGTTCATACAAATACAACGCATCCGCATGGAGCGGAGAAACTCTGCTCGCTAAAGAACAGGAGACTTACAGCATCGCGGCATGTGTCAAAGGCGGAGAGCTGTTTGTATCCTATGCCACGGCAGATAATAAACTTCATGTAAAAAGACTGGGTGCGAGCGTAAGCGAAAGCGTATTTGACGCAGCAGGTTTTGAAACGGCAATGGCAGCCAATGAGACAAATGCATATCTTGTATATGAATCGGCCGGAGGGCTGATGCTTAGCAGTTTAAGCGGAAGCAGATGGAGTGCCGGCACGGTGATAGCTGATATTGCGGATGCCGGAAATCCTTCCGTTATAGCAATGGGCAGCAGAGTCGCTGTAAGCTATACGGGCGGAAACGACAAGTCATTATACACGATGGTATGCGGTGCAGACGGAACTGTTCTCAAACAGAAAACTGAACTTAAGACAACAACAGACAGATTTTCCGACGGCACTACGGTACGAAACGATAACAAGATAATGGTATTTACGATAGTAGACGGTCTCATGGATCAGTTGAACGTATATGTTACGGACGGTTATGAAAGAGAACAGGCGATCGTAAATGCAGTACCGAAGGCAGTGACCGGTCTTATCAGTACCGGAAGTGCACTCGCACTTATCACTCCGGGAAGCGCGACAGGCGGACGTATGTATTATGCGGTGACCACGGATGAAAACGCACCTGCCGAAAGCCTTTATTCTTCGGTGATCCCGGTTGCGACAGAAGCAGGAACCTATTACGTATGGTATAAGGTGGTCGGTGATGTGGATCATTATGACAGTGCGGCAGCATATATAAAAGTCGTCATAGAAAAGAATCCGGCAGAACCCGAAGAACCCGAAGAACCCGTAACTCCTGCAGTAGTTGATATCGTTCATGCGATAAACGTGACGAGCGGAGCGGTTGCGAAGAACAGCAAGGGTGAAGAAGTAAAGACTGCGAGAGAGAATGAAGAGATAAGTATTTTCTGGATAAAGAAAGAAGGCTATGAGTTTGTGAACTGGGAGCTTACCGGTGCAGTTCCTTACAATGCAGTTTCTGAGAATACTGCATTCAGGATGGGATCGGAAGAAGTAATCGTTGCCTTTGAAGAAAAGCTTATGATCGAAGACCAGGTAAATGAAGAGCTCCCTGAAGATGCGGATACTACTACAATAGTTAAAGCACTGAAATTCGAAAAGAGTAAACTGATACTTCAGAGAAAAGCAGCAGCCACGGCCAATCCGGTAATGGTAAAGGCCCGGGGAACAGCTCCCGAAGTAGTATACGTAACGGAAAACAAGGATATTGTGGCTGTTGATAAGAGCGGTAATTTCTGGCCTACAGGAGTGGGCGAAGCTACTGTTACGGCATACTGCGGCAATAAGAAAGCAACATGTAAGGTAACAGTGGTAAGCTACACCGAGGATATCATCATAAGAGATATCAACGAGAGCGAAGTAACGGGGAAGACGCTGGAGATGAAGAGCGGTGAGCAGGCATTCCTTACAGTATCGTTTGAGCCTTATGATTCAACGGATCCAAGGAATGTAAGGTGGAAATCCGATAGTAAAAAGGTCAGCGTGAAAAATGGCCTCATTACTGCAAAAGAAGTTAATGAAGCAGTAAGTGCAAAAGTAACAGCATCGGTAAAATGTACCGATCCCGAAACCGGCAAGACTTCAGAGCTCAGCAGGACAGTGACGGTCAATGTTAAACCTGTTGAGGTAGCAAAAGTATCATCAGCCGACAAGAGTCATACTCTGAAGCTCGGCAAGAGTAAGATCGCGCTTAATACATCTGATGCAGAAAAGGCTTCGGCAGAGCTTGCAGTAAATATCAAGTCCAAGAGCGATGCTTCTGCAATAAAGATAGTCAGCATAACGTCAACAAATAATGATGTAGTAAGTGTAAATAAAGTAAGTGATGTTACAGCTGACGGAAAGAAGGGAAGCGCAACAGTCGGGCTGCAGGCAAATGCTGCAGGTGTTGCATACATTATAGTAAAAACCTCAGGAACAGACGGAAATGTAAATATCCGTCGTTGCAAGGTGACTGTGAGCAGTCCGGCCAAAGCCATAGTGATAAAGAGTGGTACTCTCAATGTGGAAAACAAGACCATGACTCTTCGAAAGGGTACCAGCGGTACCATAGAAATCAAGCTTGATCCGGAGTATTCAACAGATCACGGAAAGGTGAAGATCAGCGGTAAGGGTATCACCATAAAGAACGGAATCATAAGCGCAAAGAAGATCACCAAAACCGGCAAGCCCGCAACGATCACAGTCAAATGCGGCAAGCTGAAGGAAACAATAAGCGTGACTGTCACGAAGTAATCTGAATGATCAATAAGATCAAAAACACCCGGCGTACGTCGCCGGGTGTTTGTTTTTACCGTTCGTCGCTTCAAAATGATCGTTCGTAAACGAAGTATAGTCTTTATCAAAGACGAAGAAAGCGCCCGCAGACATCTCGAAAAACACCCCGCTGCATATGTGCTGAAAGAGGATAAAACTTGACTTAGCTCTATTAAAAATCAAAGTTGTGAAAGAATTCTAAGTTGTGAAGAGTTGTGAAAGAATTTCGAGTTGTGAAGAGTTGTGAAAGGTGATACAATAAGATCACTATTTAGAAAGGACACCACTATAACAATGTCAGAATATATAGAAATCGATAATCCGTATACACTACAGTTCAGCTTCGTCCCTCCGAGACTGATCGCCCGTAATGTTATCAGTTCCGAGATTATAAGCAATTACACCCGCAAGGTTCCGACCTACCGAGGTCTTTTTATAACGGGAGTCAGAGGTTCCGGAAAAACCGTTTTACTTGGTGATATACGCAGAAAATTCGAAGAATCGAAGGACTGGATCACCATAGATCTGAATCCTGAAAATGATCTCCTGAATGCATTGGCACGTGGACTGTATCTTATACCTGAAATAAAAGCTTTATTCATCAAAGCAAAACTCGATTTTTCACTTCTTGGCATAGGAGTTCATCTTGAAAACGCAGAACTGATCGCTTCAAACGAAGAAGATGCTTTGAAGCTCATGCTCCAAGTCTTAAAAAAGAGCAGAAAAAAACTTTTGGTTACAATCGACGAGATCACATACAGCAAGGATGTGGCCAGGTTTTCACATGCACTTTCATCTTATTCCAATGCTGATTATGATATTTTTGTTTTGATGACAGGACTGCGTGAAAATATTAAAGCCATAAAAAACGAAAAATCCCTTACCTTCCTCTATCGTGCCAAAACAATGGAGCTTGATTCTCTGAATATAACCGCTATAAGAAGTGATTATCAGGAAACATTTAAGCTCAAAAATGAAGAAGCCGATGAACTGGCACGTGCCACGCGAGGATATTCACTGGCATTTCAGGCGTTAGGCTATCATTATTGGAATGCCCTGTGTTCATGCAAACCCGGGAAAAAAATCGACTTAAGCCGGGTTTATGCGGAACTGGACGCCACTCTCGCAGAACTGGCCTATGATAAAATATGGGATGAGTTATCTGCTACCGATCGGAAAATACTCAGGGTTATGCCCTCCTGCATTACGAAAGAAGCCGGGGAGAGTGCAAAAGTTGAAAGTATCAGAAAAACGCTTAAGATGAGCTCAGACAGCTTCACCAAGTATCGAAGTCGCCTTATAGACAGTGGTATCATAGACGGATCTCAGTACGGACACCTTCGCTTTAAGCTGCCGCGTTTTGAGCAGTATATTGCAAATGCAGAAGGATGAGCTGCTCTTTTTATTACTTTTTGCAAGCGGCTTTACCGTTCGTAGCCCGAAAACGATCGTTCGTCGCAAAATCCTTGTAAATTCCGACAAAAATGGTAGATTTGTGCTTAAAGTGGGGTAAAATATCAGTTTGTAAAATGGGAACTTACCGGAGCAGTTCCAAAAGACGGAAATGCAAAGACTACAGCCTTTATAATGCCGGCGCAGGATGTGACGGTGAAGTATGAGGAGAAGCTTATAGTATCCGACCAGGTAACAGAGAAGCTTCCTGAAGATACAGATACAGGTGTTAAGCTTTCAGGCATAAAGTTTGAGAAGAATAAGCTCATGCTTCATAAAAACGGGGAAGCTACGGTCACAGCGTACTGCGGAAACAAAAAGGCAAGCTGTAAAGTAACGGTGGTATGTTACACAAGCACTATATCCCTTATTAATTCGGATCACGAAGATGTTTCTGATGGGAAGATGGAAATGAAGAGCGGCGAACAGGCTTTCATTAAGGTATCGTTTGATCCTTATGATTCAACAGATTCCAGAAATGTGAAGTGGAAATCCGATAATAAAAAGGTCAGCGTAAAGAATGGCATCATAACAGCAAAAGAAACTTCGGAATCGGTAACGGCAAAGATCACGGCAACAGTTAAGGCTACAGATCCTGTAAGCGGTAAGCTCGCAGATCTGAGCAGGACAGTGACGGTTAACGTTAAACCGCTTGAGGTGCCAAAAGCGTCTGCAGCAGACAAGAGCCATACACTGAAACTGAAGAAGGCTGTGAAGATGATCGCAGCAGAGGGCAGTGATACTACGGAGCTTGCGATATCGCTTACGGCAAAGGGAAAGACCGATATTGTCAACGTAAGGATACTGAGTGTAGAGTCAAGCAATAATGATGTGGTAAGCGTAAATAAGCTGAGTTCCGTAACAACAGACAAAAACAAAGGGATTGCGACGGCAACACTTTCCGCAAAAACTGCGGGAACAGCTTATATCCTGGTTAAGAGTACAGCCGGTGATGGCAGTGTTGAAATATACAGCGCTGCAAGGTTACTGTTACCGCTCCGGCATCAGCGATAAGTGTGAAGAGCGGTACGCTGACAGTTGCTGACAAAAAGAGCACCATGAGAAAGGGTGAGAAGGGAACGGTAGAAGTAATGCTTAATCCTGAATTTTCCACTGATCTGGGAAAGCTAAAGATCACAGGCTCGGGTGGTATAAGTATTAAGAACGGGATCATCTATGCAAAGAAGATCACAAAGAGCGGCAAACCCGCAAAGATAACCGTCAGGTGCGGAAAGCTGAAGGAAACGATAGAAGTGACGGTTACAAAGTAAACACAACACACAGAGGCTTCCTTAAACGGAAGCCTCTTTTTTTACCGTTCGTAGTCCAAAAACGACCGTTCGTCGTCAAATTATTGTTTTCTTATGAAACAGTGGGTTAAAATGCCGGTAATATGATGCATTTACTGTATCTTTGAACTGTCGGCAGGATGCCGGCTGAAATGAGGGTATATCCCTCCCATCGAAAGGAGCGTTGTATGGAAAAAAGAAAGATCAGAAAGAAACTGAGGAGTCTGCTGTCGCTTATCATGTCGGCAGTTCTTCTTGCAGGCATGATCCCGGAGAGCGTGTTAGCCGGCGGGATCACAACACAGACTGTGCTGCAGGCCGTGCAGGAGGCAGACAGCGGCTGCAATGTCGCACCACCGACTATTACGAGTTTTCAGACTTCGGAAGAAAAGAATGCAAGCGGTAACTGGACATTTTCCGGAACGTTTACGGCTGTTGCCGGAGCAGAAACCTATGAGCTGCATCTGGGAACTATGGAAGCAAACGGAAGCGTATATGAGAGAGGATTATACACTCTGAGTAAAACTGCAACAAGCTTCTCTCTTTCTCCGAACTGGTATGACCATACTGCTGTTGCAGGCGATACTGTTTATGCTGCCCTTGAAGCATATGTTAAAACCGGCAGCGGAAGCAGCGAAAAATGGGTAAGCACCGGCTGGCAGAGATTAAGCGAGGCTATTGTAGGT
>JAIKYA010000111.1 GCA_024683645.1 Lachnospiraceae bacterium | reverse complement strand
GTCAGAGATCTGAGCCGGAGCTTTCCACAGATCTACAGCCGTTTTATGCCAGCCGTCATAAAGCAAGAGAGAACTGTCAACGCAGACGGTCACATTCTCAGCACTCGGAAAACGGTCAATAACATCGTCAGCCAGCAGGGAGGCGGATATGGATAGAGTATTGCTTCTGATGTTTTATACCGGTGGGATCTCACAGGATATCATTGATCCGATGAAGGATCTTTATCTTCATCTTTGTATGCATCGGGATTGATGCGGGCATATATGGTCCCGATAAAGGCATAATCCAATACACAAAGTAATGCAAGCCATTTGCAGGGCGATATAAGACCTGCTATCAGGAAGTGAATACCGCCTATTATCGGAACGCCGGAGTGGCTGTGACCATCTTTGGGTTTTCCAAAGATCAAAGGCAGCTGGATTATAAGATAGAATAAACCTATGGCAGCTAAAATTGCAGGAAAGACCCATGGATGCATTTTAAACCACATAATAAATGACTCCTGTTGCTTGTTTCAGGAATTCTGTTCCCGGACGATAAAAACGGAATATGTCTCTTTCAGCTATTTTATCACATATCCGGGCTAAAGCAAGAGGACTAAAGGTACGGCTTCATCGGCAGCTTGACTCTCCGTGTATATCGTATATAATTTTTTTTGGATTAACGTCACTATAGCTGTTATGGGTAAGGAGAGCATTATGGGGAATTTTTGCAGGTTATGCGGTGAGCCGATAAGTCAGATTTCCGAGTTTTGCCCGCGATGCGGAGCAAAATATGCCAGACCGCAAAGCAACGATAACAAGATCAATTATGGTGCCGGGAATCCGCGCCCCAATTCAGATCTGTACTCTGCTGTTGATGACATTAAAGCAGCAGGCCTGAGTTACAAGGAAGAATCTGCCCGAATAAATGCAGAGTTTGACCGCATGAAAGCGGAGAGAAGAGCTGCAGCCAGATTTGACAGGCTCATAGCTGAGGCTGATGCCAAAGCTGACAAAAAGTTAAAAAAAGCAGTCAAAAAAGCCAGAAAAGCAGGAGTCAACATAGATGACAAAATAGCCGGAGAGCCGGCAGCACAAAAAGAAGGCAACAGCTTCGGCAATGTCGTTCTGGGTGCGATACTGATCTTATTCATCCTGGCTAAGTGCAGCCAGTAGATGTGTAAGTTCATCATTTTGTGCAGGCTGCACCGCACAGTTACTTTGATCATTCCCGGGAGGTGATCGTGCGATTGGAATCGATTATCGGAGGCGCTGACGGACCGACGGCGTTATTCCTTGCAACTCAATTAGGTCTCAGATGGCTGAATGTTTTTGGGATCATTACGATAATTCTGTTGCTCATACCCAATATCGTTTATGCGATCAGGTGTAAGAAAAAAGAAAAAGATCCTCCGGCCCGTTTTATGGATGTTCTTGAGCAGATCGGACGATATGGCTGCATGTTTCTTATGGTGTTCAATGCCGGGCTTACCGAGTTCGGCTTTCCTTCGCTTGCCGCCTTTCTGATCTGTATGGCAGGTGATCTGCTGCTGCTGATCGCTTACTGGATAATATGGATACTGTATTTCAAAAAACAGACACATCCGGGACAGATGGCGCTGGCTGTCATACCCGTATGCCTGTTTCTGTTAAACGGTATCACAATGCGTCATTATCTGCTGATCATATTTGCCGTGATATTTGGGATCGCACATATATATGTCACAGGTAGAAAACGCGTCGATGCCGATCGCTGACACCGGATACGGATATTAGTTTTTTAAAGAAAGATCTTGAGACAGAGTTTTTTCGGAAGAGGATGTGTATATGATATATTTTGTCAGACACGGACAGACTGTGTGGAATGTTGAGAATAAGATCTGCGGAGCGACGGACAGTCCGCTTACGGAAAAAGGGCACATGCAGGCAATAGAAACGGCGCATAAGATAACCGACATGGGCATTAAAGCAGATATGATACTGTATTCACCGCTGTCACGTGCCAGGGATACGGCTATGCATATTTCCGAGATCTGCGGGATACCGCTGAGAGAAGAAAAGAGACTCTTTGAACAGAATTTCGGTAAATACGAGTCCACGCCGAGGAACGGTGAAGAGTTTCAGGAAGCAAAGAAACAGTTTCTGTACAGATATGAAGGCGGAGAGTCAATGTTTCAGCTGGCTCAGCGGGTTTATAATCTGCTGGACGAATTAAAAGCAGACGGGGCTGAATACATACTTGTTGCTCATAACGGGATAGCGCGCGTAGTCAATTCGTATTTTTATGAAATGTCTAATGATGAATACGCGGCCTTCGGAATAAGAAACTGCGATATACTGAAATACAGTTTTACGTAAAAAAAACCGGGGGGACGGACCTGGTGGCTTTTTTTGGCCGGGATCATAAGGGAGAGAACATCATGTCAAAACTTGCTATATTTTTTCCGGGGATAGGATACAACTGTGACAGACCACTTTTGTATTATGCCAGAAAGCTGGCTGTTTCGTGCGGCTATGAATGCAGAGCCGTGAATTATGCATATAACGGAGATATGAATATCCGGGGAAATATCCGTAAGATGGAAGAAGCTTTTAAGGAATTGTACCGGCAGGCGGAGGAGATCCTTTCCGATGCAGAGCCTGACCGCTATGATGAAGTACTTTTTATATCCAAGAGCGTAGGTACGGTGATCGCGGCGGCCTATGCAGGATCGCTGCGGGAAAAGGGAATATGTGATGCTTCCGCGTTCAGGCATGTGTTATATACGCCGCTGGAGTATACTTTTAAATATGATCCGCAAAATGCAGCCGCTTTTCTGGGAACAGCAGATCCCTGGTGTGTACCGGAAGAGGTGGTACGGATCGCGAAGGAACATGACGTGCCGATGGATGTATATGGGGGAGCTGATCATTCACTGGAAACAGGCGATGTAGCTGCAGACCTGCTTATTTTGAAGGACGTCATGGAAAAGACGGAAAGCTTTATGAAAAAACCGGGGGGACGGACCTAGTGGTTTTTTTGCAGAAAGAAGGCCTGCGGCAATGCCGCAGGCCTGA
>JAIKYA010000079.1 GCA_024683645.1 Lachnospiraceae bacterium | reverse complement strand
TCCGCTGCCGTCCGTACCGCCACCGTAGATATTTACCTTATCGATAGCGGAGAGAGGTTTGGAAACTTCTGCTGCCATCTGGGGCAGGATGTTTACCATCATCTCGATAACGGCTGCACCGTTGTACTTCTTGTAAGCGTCTGCTTTTTTCTCCATTGCTTCTGCTTCTGCAAGACCCTTTGCCCTGATCGCTTCAGCCTCTGCAACACCCTTTGCGGTGATACCGGCTGCTTCCTGCTCTGCTGCGTATCTTGCTGCATCTGCCTTTGCCTTCTGTGCTTCTGCTGCTTTCTCCTGCTCGTATTTCTCAGCTTCTGCCTGTCTCTGACGCTGTACGAGTTTTGCTTCAGCTTCCTTCTCAGCTTTGTACTTCTCAGCATCGGCCTGTCTTTCAATCTGAGCGGAGAGTTCCTGCTGACGGACGATTACTTCACGCTGTTTCAGTTCTGCTTCTCTCTCTGCCTTAGCGATCTGTACGTTGACGGTCTCTGCCTCGATGACCTTGGCCTGTTCCTGTTTCTGTATCTCGTAAGCTGCATCAGCCTCAGCACGTTTGATATCTGCAGTAACTTTCAGTTCTGACTTTCTGATATCCAGTTCGTTGTTCTTCTGTGCAATCTGAGTTTCAGCGGAGATCTGTGCATCATTTGCTTCTTTTCTTGCTGAAGCCTGTGCAACGGCGATCTCTTTCTCTGCGTTTGCTCTGGAGATCTCAGCATTCTGACGGATGGCTACGGTATTTGCGATACCGAGGTTCTCGATAACTCCGAGGCCTGCATCGTCGATGTTCTGGATATTGAAAGATACTATCTCAAGACCCATCTTAGCCATATCCAGTGCTGCGTTTTCCTGAACCATTGCTGCGAAGGTTTTACGGTCGTTCATGATATCCACCAGCTTCATTGCGCCGATGATCTCACGAAGGTTACCTTCAAGTACATTTACTACCATCTGGTTGATGTAGCTTGAATCCTTGTTAAGGAAGTTCTCTGCTGCTGCTTTGATGAGCTGCTGGGTAGTTCCGATCTTTACGATGGCTACGGAGTCAACCATGATGTTTATATAGTCCAGTGTAGGTATGGTCTTGGAAGTGCGTACATCAATGGACAACATCTTAAGTGACAGCCGGTCAAGTCTCTGCAGGAAAGGGATCCTTACGGAGCTTCGGCCGATTATGAATTTGGGTTCTTTCTTGAGACCCGAAATGATGACGGCCTGGTCTGTCGGAGCCTTTACGTAGCCCATTCCTACGATGATCAGCAGGAAGAGCACTGCAGCTGCGATACCGATGATTAATGCGATTTCTGTTGGCATATTGATACCTCCTCATATGTGTTTGTTTGCCCGGAAACTATGATACCATAAAACTATGGGCATCACAATCCGGATTTGTTTGTTGTTGTATCAATTCTATACCGTATATTTCAGTTAATACATACAAAAATCGTAAAAATATCCCCCTTATTTTACTTTTTACGGAAAAATAAGGGGTAGATGAATGCGTATGTCAGCCGTGCTTCATGGCTTTGTACTTTTCCTTTAGTCCAGAAGGGACCAGGGATGCAACTTTGTGAAGCATATTCTGATGCCGTGCAGCCTGCTGTATTTTCCGGGTATATCCGGGATCCATGAGGTGTGAGATGCAGTACATTATCTGTTCGGCCAGAACATTTACATCATCTGTCTGGGTAGCCGGTATATCGTCATTGTCCTTTATGATGCGGGCACGGATGTGGTCGTTGATCTCCTCGGCCTCGATGCGGGCACAGCCGGCAAGCAGTTCGTTGATATTGTAAGAGGATTCGCGGTTCCAGATTGTCAGCGTCCCGTCTTTCATGTCTATGTTGAACTGGTGAAAACCGATGTAGTTTTCGTGTTCGGCCTCGTTTTTGTGATGGAAAAGATAGAGAGTTCCGCCTGTTTTCAGCAGTTTTATGCTTTCTATGATGCCGCGTACAGGCTGGAAACAATGGTCCAGTGCATTCTGTATCAACACCAGGGAGACGGAACCTTTCTCATAGAAAGAAGAAAGGTATTCGACCATCGCAAACTCTATCTTCGGCAGATCCACGCCTTTCGAAGCAGCTATATCATTATAGAAAAAAGCAAGCGGATCCACATAGTGCAGGTCTATCTTATGTCCGTCTATATAGGGACAGTTGTGATAAGCCATGCCGCAGCCGACATCGAGTACTTTGAAATCTTCGTTCAAAACGGCCGGATCAAAGCTTCCGAGAGGCTGTGCGATATCTTCTTTTGAGGAAAGATGCGACAGTATCTGTGTCCTGTGCTGTTCCTGGGCAAGATAAGAGCTCCAGAAAGCCACCTCGTAGCTGACGCCGCCTATCCAGCCGTCGATCTGTTTATGTCCTATGCTGTAGTCTGTCATTATGGATGTTCCTTTCGGTGATTGTTCATCACCCATTTTACTGGCGGAAAATTCAGATGTCAAACAAAATAAGGCCATGGAATGACTTTTGTGATAAAATATCAGAAGCAGTATTTTATGTTCTCGCAGAGCCTGTACCGAAAAGAACTGTATGAAGGAATGCGGAAGGGATATTTATATTCCCGAAGAGATCGAGAAGATATATCAGTTAACAGGATCCGCACCGCTATGATAGTTTTAAAATGGCATATGCAGTCCGCTTATGTTATATTTTCAGATATAGCTGCTCTGTTTGGCTATTATGATCGGAAATTGAACGCCGATGGAGGTTATGAAGGCAGATGGAACAATACAAAGTACTGATCATTGATGATGACGAAGTGATCGCGCAGTCAACAGCTGAATACTTTAATATGTTTGATGTAAAAAGCGCATATGTGACGGGATATGATGAGGCGGTCGATTTCCTTGAGAAAAATCTGGTCTCGCTTTTGCTGCTCGATATCAATCTGGGCGAACGCTCAGGTTTTGATCTGTGCAGGAAGGTGCGGGAAAACTATGATATGCCGATACTTTTCATCAGCGCAAGAAGCAGTGATGATGATGTTTTGATAGCTCTTAATATCGGCGGCGACGATTATATCAAAAAGCCTTTTACTCTGAGTATCCTGCTGGCTAAGGTCAAAGCGATACTGGAGCGTTATGAAAAGGCAAAAGAGGCTTTGCTAAAGGCGGAGGCAGTTAAAGCCGGAAAAGATGCTGTGACAGGAGCAGATAATGCGGATGAAACACAGATAGTTCTTACGGACAGCATTATTATGGATATAGCAAAACATAAGCTTTGTAAAGGAACGGAAGAGATCGGATTAAAGGCTATGGAGTACAAGCTCCTTAAGTACCTTTATGATAATGAGGGCAGAGTCGTCAGTAAGGATGAACTTTTAAAGAATGTATGGGATGATGAATTTATAGGCGAAGGCACCCTGGCTGTCCATATAAGACATCTTCGTGAAAAGATCGAGGATGATCCGAAAGTGCCGCGGCTTATCAAAACTATCTGGGGTGTTGGTTACATACTTGAGCGAACAATATGAAAAGATACAGAAATGTGGTAATTGCATGCGGTGCATTATATTTTCTCGGTGTTCTGCTTTTTGTTATCCTTACGATACCGGGCAGGGAAGATCCGCGCAGAGAAGCACTGGTACTTAAACTGAATGAGATAGTGCATACGGCGGAAGCTGAGTGGGATGACCTTGAAAGCTTAAGCAGAACGGAATACGGAGTGGATATAGCCGTAACGGATACTATCGGAGACATACTGTTCAGTTCCGTGCCTTTGGAGGGCGGCCGGCTGTCCGTTGAGACGGCGATCAAAAAAGGCTATCCATACAGCTATGTGTATGCGGACGGGCAGCTGCTTGGCTGTGTGATGATCCTTGAAAACGGTTCAGGCACTGCTGTGAAGCTGCGTATCGCCATGATATTCGGAATGTGTGTCTTTGGTGCTGCCATGATAGCGGCGGCCGGCCTTTTTGGAATGTATGTGACAAAGCAGATCTATCGTCCTTTCAGGGAGCTTAAGGATTTTGCAGGACGCGTGGCAGAGGGAAAACTGGATGAACCGCTTGCCATGGACCGGAATAATATGTTCGGAGCTTTCTCCGAAAGCTTTGATATCATGAGGGAGGAGCTAAAGACTTCACGTATACGCGAAGCACAGCTGCAAAAGCGTGAAAAAGAACTGGTGGCATCCTTAAGCCACGATCTGAAGACGCCGATCACAGGTATCAAACTTACAAGTGAACTGCTCTCGGCAAAGCTTGCTGCCGAAAAAGGGAAAGAAGAATATGTCGAAAAGATAGGAAATATATATAAAAAGGCAGAGCAGATAGATGTTCTGGTGAGCGATCTCTTTTCTGCAACGCTGGAAGATCTTGGTGAATTCAAGCTGAACTGTACGGATGAAAAAGCTGTCGTTCTTACGGAGATCCTGCGCAGATATGATGATAAGGGACTGGTGCAGGCGCAGGAAGTTCCGGAAGTGCTGATACATATAGATCAAAAGCGCATGAATCAGGTGATCGGCAATATCATTTCCAATTCGTATAAATATGCAGGTACCGCAATTGAGGTAAGCTACCGTATTGTAGAAGAATATCTTGAAATGAGCATACGGGATTATGGACCGGGAGTGCCGGAAGAGGAGCTGGGAATGATCCTGGGCAAATTCTATCGTGGAAAGAAATGGGCGGAAAGCAAGGAAGGCAGCGGACTGGGACTTTATATCGCGAGCACCCTGATGGAAAAAATGGACGGGGAGCTGGTACCTTCGAATGAAGACAGGGGCTTTAAGATCACACTGATGATCCCGCTCAGTTAATAATTTGATAAGAATTCGATAATTGTTTGACAAAGAACATATAACAAAAGCCATATATAATACATATCATAACATGGTAAACAAGGACGAAAGGATGTGTATTATATATGGCTTCTTCTATTTTAAAAACAGAAAAACTCTGTAAATCGTTTTCAAACGGCGGCGTGCAGCAGCACGTTATCAAGAATCTCGATCTGGAGATCATAGAAGGTGATTTTACCGTGATCATGGGAGCATCCGGGTCCGGTAAGTCGACTCTTTTATATGCGCTGTCCGGAATGGATAAACCCAGTATGGGAAAGATCCGTTTCGGGGAGAAGGAGATCCAGGATTATTCCAACGATGAGCTGGCGGTATTCCGTCGCGGTAATTGCGGCTTTGTATTTCAGAGCGTATACCTTCTGGACAACCAGACCGTGCTGGATAATGTTCTGACCGGAGCGCTCATCGTACAGAAGAATTCACCGGAGCTGATAAAAAAGGCAAAAGAACTGCTGACGAAGGTCGGCATTGAGGAAGGCCTGTGGAACAAATTTCCCAACCAGCTCTCCGGCGGTGAAGCGCAGCGTGTCGGCATCGTACGGGCTATCATCAACGATCCGAAGATACTGTTTGCCGATGAACCTACAGGACAGCTCAACAGCGCTTCGGGAAAAGACGTGCTGGATATCTTCACAGGTGTCCACAAAAACGGACAGTCCATCGTATTGGTAACACATGATCTTAAAACTGCGCTGCGCGGAACAAGAGTATTGTATCTTCGTGACGGTGGTGTGGTCGGTGATCACAGGATGCCGGTATTTGGAGAAGATGATGAAAAG
>JAIKYA010000042.1 GCA_024683645.1 Lachnospiraceae bacterium | reverse complement strand
CTTAAAAATGTTTCTTTCAGTATTAAAAGGGGAGAGATGACTGCGCTGGTAGGACCCTCAGGCGGAGGAAAATCCACGATAGCGTCGCTTCTTGCAAGATTCTGGGATATAAAGAAAGGGCGTATACTTGTAAGAGGAGAAGACATAAGAGAAGTATCATTGGGAAGTCTTATGGATCAGCTCAGTATGGTATTCCAGCGTGTATATCTGTTTCAGGATACGGTCTACAATAATATCGCTATAAGCAGGCCGGATGCAACTAAGGAAGAAGTATATGAAGCGGCAAGGAAAGCAAGGTGCTATGACTTTATCATGCAGCTTCCGGATGGCTTTGATACGGTGATAGGAGAAGGCGGCGCTTCTCTTTCCGGAGGTGAAAAGCAGAGGATATCGATAGCGAGATGCATACTTAAAGATTCACCTATCGTAATACTTGATGAGGCAACTGCAAGTGTTGATGCCGATAACGAGCGTGCTATCCAGGAAGCCATATCGGAGCTGTGCAGGAATAAGACCCTTCTTGTTATCGCGCACAGACTTAAAACCATCAGGGATGCGGACCAGATCCTTGTGGTATCCGGCGGAGAGATAACCGAGCGGGGCGATCATGCATCACTTATGGAAGAAAACGGAACGTATGCGCGTATGGTATCAATGCAATGACGAAGTGTTAGCTAACAAAATATGAATATGTTTAAAGATCCGTTTTCATGGAGGAAAATGGGTCTTTTTTCTTGAAAAGAAAAGAGAATTCGTATAGAATGACATAGCTACACGATTGCTGAGGTGGGAAATAATGGGACTGTTTGAATTGCTGCTTTTAGCTGTCGGTCTGGCAATGGATGCTTTTGCCGTATCGATCTGCAAGGGGCTGGCTGTTAAGAAAATAACCGCAAAAGAGTATCTTCTCTGCGGTATATGGTTCGGTTCTTTTCAGGGGATCATGCCTTTTATCGGATATCTGGTAGGCTCACGTTTTGAGAGATTCATCAGCATCATAGCGCCCTGGGTGGCCTTCGGACTTCTTACCCTTATCGGCGGGAATATGGTGAAGGAAGCTTTTTCTCCACCGGAGGAAGTGAAGCCGGAATTTGACGTGAAGACTATGTTTCTGATGGCTGTGGCTACCAGTATAGATGCTCTGGCTGTCGGTATCACCTTCGTGGCTGTGCCGGTAAAAGTATTTGCGACTGAAGGTCTGTTAAATGTCCTCTTTGCAGTTATAGTGATCGCTGTTATCACCTGCGTCATCTCCATGATCGGTGTAAAGATAGGACATATTTTCGGCACACGGTATAAATCCGGTTCCGAGATCATGGGCGGAACGATCCTTATATTCATAGGATTCAGATCTTTGATAACGCATCTGGACAGATCACAGGCTTTGTCAGACAGTGAAACAATATTCGGAATGCTGATCCCGCTGGTCGGAACTGTATTGGGTGCAGCGGTTGTCTATGCCAGCCGTAAGTTATCTGATAATATAAGAATGATACTGATAGGCGGGACTTCAGGAATAATGATCTCTATTGCGGTATGGGGAATGATAGAACCGGCTGTTATGGGGCTGAAAGCCCGGATGGATAACGGGATCATACCGGTAGCGTTATGCTTTTGCGGAGGGGTTCTTTTTCAGTATATCGTGGACAGTGTGGTGCCGCATACCCACGTATATGCGGAGATCACAGAGGGGCCTGAGAGTAAGCTGGATCCCGATATAAAAGTGATGCTTTCGGAAGTGATCCATCATATACCGGAGGGCATTGCCCTGGGAGCGATATATGCCGGTCATTTCCTGAAGACTGAGTGGATATCGGCATCTACGGCATTGGTCCTGGCTATAGCTATAGCAGTTCAGAATATCCCCGAGGCATTATTTGTATCGCTGCCTATATGTGAGAAAGGCACAAATACAGGTAAAGCATTTTTCATGGGAATTATTTCGGGAGTACCGATACCCTTACTTGGAATTATCACGGTAATAATATCTTTACTCTTTCCGGATGCATTGCCTTATATAATGGCTTTGGCCGGCGGAGCTTTGATATATACAACGATCGAGGAGATACCACAGCTTGCGTCCAGGAAGGATAACGACAAAGGAGCCTTTGCTTTTGTGATAGGCTTTGCGATCGTTATGCTGATGATCTTCGTCTGATCAGAAAAGATAATTAACTATCATGGCTGTCAATTCCCTGGTGACAGCCTTTTTATTTTTGCCCTTATTATGAAACATGGTGTCATGAATTACAGCCTCTACCATAGTGAGGATAATATATGAAGCGGTTTTTAAATCACTGACTTTTATCATATCCCTGTAATCACCAAGCATTTCTACGAACATTTCGGCGATCTGTTTTTTATATAGCATCTCAATATCTCTGAATTCATCCGACTGCTCCGAGAGGGAGGACATCTCCCTTTGAAACTCCGGCATTATCCCATGACCTTTGAAAATATATGATATATACATATATACAGTATCTTCGACAGACATATCCTCCGGAAGAGAATTAAGATCGACAGGTTCAAGGACCATGTTGTATATATCAGCAACCAGTTCGGTATAAAGCGCTTTCTTGTCTTTGAAATATGAATAAAAGGTACCGATGGATACATCGGCTTCTTTTGCTATCTCATTGGAACTGGTGGAATGATATCCCTTTTCGGACATCAGTTTGACAGCGGCGTCTTTGATACGCTGCTTTTTTTCCATGCTCCGTTTTTGTTTAGGTACTCTTGTTTCTACAGGTGCCATGCCGACCTCCTATATCCGTTAATAAAGAGAGTATAACACAATAGTGGTAAAAAGAAAAGGAGAAAATATGAGCGCATACTCATATTTTCTATTGACAAAGATTTGGG
>JAIKYA010000005.1 GCA_024683645.1 Lachnospiraceae bacterium | reverse complement strand
TGCCATCAACATAAATATCTCCATCCTGAGTCCCGGTCGCAATTGATAAAGGATAAACCCGGTTAGCCGGGCATTCGTTAGCACATTTAATATATTCTTTGTATCTGATTCTATCAACTTTATTCAACGAAATACACCTCTATATAATCTCGCTCATTTATTAACCTTCTCGAATCGCACGCGGATAAGAAAACATAAGACATGTCCCCCTTTATTCCTTCGGAAGATCTGACCCAATATACACAAGATCATTAGTTGCAGCAATCATATAGAATTCACCGACATGCGCTTTTAGGTATTCCCTAACATCTTTCCAATCTATGGACCGTTTTCCCTTAAACCTTATATCATTAATTATGACGATGTTATTCCCGTCAACATCCTGTATGACTGATACATTCCGCCTGCCTTTCTGTTTCTCAAACAAGGTATCACTCGCTTCTTTATCTTTCCTTAGAATTCCCTCAAATTTATCAAGCCTTAGTTGTCAGCTGGTATATATGTTATTATGGTCCCCGAAATATATATAAATCTCATCATCCCATGTGAAGCAAAAGCGTAGCATTTATACTGCAAAACAAAAACGCGTACCTCAGTACGCATTTTTATTGATGAAGCCTTTGAACAGAGTCAGGAACATGATCTTTATATCAAACATCATGGTCCAGTTTTCGATATAATAAAGATCACATTCTATACGTTTTCTGATCGAAGTGTCTCCTCTGAAACCGTTGATCTGCGCCCAGCCGGTGATGCCCGGACGTACCTGGTGCTTTATCATGTAGCCCGGTATCTCTTCCTTGAACTTCTCGACATACTGCGGCTGCTCTGGCCTGGGGCCCACAAGCGACATGCTTCCGCCCAGCACATTGAACAATTGCGGCAGTTCGTCCAGACTGGTCTTTCGCAAAAACCTTCCTATGCCGGTGACTCTGGGATCCCCTTTTCTCGTCCAGTCTATGTTCTCGTCTTCTTCCTTCTGTTCCCGCATCGAACGGAACTTGTACATGCGAAACATCTTCTGATGCAGTCCCACTCTCTCCTGGGTGAATATCACCTTTCCTCCGTCGGAAAGCTTGATCAGTATCGCACTTATCAGCATGACCGGTGAGAAGAGTACGATAAGTATCAGCGAGAAAAAGATGTCCGCGGTCCGCTTGATGAGCGAATACAGATTATTCGTAAGAGGGACATGCCTGATATTAACGACTGACAGGCCCATAAGATCTTCGATATAGGGTTTTGTCGGAATAACGCTGTTGTAGTCGGGGATGAACTTGGTATGTACTCCGCTCTTCTCGCATTTGCGTACCAGCTCCTCCAGCTTGTCATAATCGGTAAGGGCAAGCGATATGCCTATCTCGTCCAGCTTGTTTTCGGGAAGTATCACATCCAGATTGCCTATGCGCCCTAAGACTTTCACTCCGTGATACATGGTACCTGCGGGTATATGGTCGTCAAGTATGCCTACTATCACGTATCCCCACTGGGGATTCTCCCTTATACGGTCTATATACTGCTCCGCTGCCCTTGAATAACCTACCAGCAATGCATGCTTCAGATTAAAACCTTTCTTCCTGAGGTTTCTCAGTATCCGTCTGATCACGCCGCGCATGGTCACTTCGGCGGTGACATTGATAAAGAAGAAAAGGAACATAACGCTTCGTGAGAAATCCTTCTGTTTAAAGGAGTAGATCGCCACTATAAAACCTGCCAGGCCTATGATATTGGCCATCACCACGTCGTAGATCTCTCTGGGTCTCGTTGCGAAACGCTTGCTCCCGTAGAGGTTCATGAAATAATACAAAAGCAGATAGCCGGGAACGATAAAATACAGGGCCGCCATATAATAGTCCGGCCCGTATACCTCTATGCCGTCCATCAGACCGCTCCTGAACTTCAAAAACCAGGCCAGCATGTAGCTGAGTGCCACTACGCAGCCGTCCATGACCACATATATTCTGTTAAGTACTTTCTGGTTGTCTTTGATCATAAAATATATTTTACTACAGGATAAGGCAGTTCACAAGCTCTCCCTATCCTGTGATCCTCCTGAGCATATTAAGCAAAAGTTCCCCTTCCAGCTTCCATATGCGCCCTGCCGGTACCTCCTTAAGCAGCCTGCGTCTCTCCTTTGCCCCCTCCGATAAAGAAAGCCTGATGCCTTCCAGCACACCGGCAAGATAGGTTCTCCCCAGTTTCTTCTTTATGAAGAATACCTGCTTTATCACTGTCCCTGCCAGCAAAAACGGCAGATTTATAAGTATCTGCCACCAGGGCATATTCTTGCTTATCATATATATATTATTTCTTGCAGATATCTTTACTTTGAACTTATTATACCTCGATCCGGAAGTGGCGCTTCCGGCATGCCACACTACGGCCTTCGGCTCATACATATTCCGGCAGCCTCTGAGTTTTGCGCGGTATCCTACATCCATATCCTCAAGATAGGCAAAATGCGCTTCGTCAAAGCCTCCGAGTTCCATGAGCGCCTTCTTTCTGTATATCGAAGCACCCCCACAGGCCGCGAATACTTCCGCTCTTTTTTTATAAGAGTCTGTGCTTTTATCCCTTGCCGGCGCAAAAGCCCAGCCCAGAGCACAGTAGAGATCTCCGCAGTCATCCAGTTTTTCTTTATCCTTAAGCGATATCATCCTTGATGATACCGAAAATATATCATCCGATCTCCTTATGGCATTCCACAGATTTTTTACAAAATCCGTATCTGCCACGGTATCGTTATTGAGGAGTATCACATATTCCGCTTTTGCAGCGGCTATGCCGTCGTTTACCGATGCACAGAATCCCCTGTTCTGAAAGTGCCTGATATAGCTTATCTCCGGCCATGCCCCTTTTGCAGGGAAACGTTCCATTATCTCCTGCATGCTGCCGTCAGTCGAGGCGTCATCAACTATTATTATCTCAAACCTTCTGACACTCTGCTTCATCAGCGAATCCACACAGTCCGCCAGATAATCCTTACCGTTATAATTGGGTATTACCACACTTACTCTGGCATCCATCACTCCGCCTCCGGATCATAAAGTATCGTAAAGCCTCTTTTCCTTGCTTCCCTGCAGAGTTTCAGACTTGCCTGCACCGCATCCTTCTCCCGCAGTGCGCTTTCATAACTCTCTTTCAGTTCATCCCTGACCTTCATATTCCGTATGTCAACGGCCCGGGCTTCCTGCTGCAGATGTGCACGGTGCACGGGACCGGAAAAGCCTTTTTTCAGTCCGCCGTAGATACAGCTGCCTTCCTTATCCATGGCTCCGCCGATGATCTTTCCTCCGCCGTATACGGGGCCGCCGATTATTCCTACATCCTTTCTTTTCTTAAAGACGTCGCCGTATTCCACGCGGTAAAAGCCGAGATGCTTAAGCTCTTTTACTTCGGCCTCCCTGCCCCTGCGTTTCAGTGCAGCTTCTATTGCTCTCTTTCCAGCTTCATAGGCATAAGTCTTCGCATCGGTATTTCCGGAAGTTGAGCCCTCATGCTCTCTCCAGTGATAAAGTACACGGTCTACATGCACTATCTTCTTTCTCCAGTTACTGCCGCAGTTTTCCCTGCACCAGTCAACTGTACGGAATGCAAGGTCATAATCCTGCGAGCCGTCATAATCCGCATCAAGCATGAGTTCTTTTATCACGCCGCTTCTGTATGCACTCAGATGGCAGATGTAATTGTTCGTAAAAAACATCTCATCATCGTAATCGGTCTTTCTGTTCGGGCTGTGAAAATTTTCCATGAAACTGTCCGCCTTGTCCTCATCCGAATATATAAGAACCGGCCTGTCCGCCTTGTCTATAGCCTTTCTCAGATGATACAGCGCATCGGGCGTAATGGTATCGTCATGATCGAGAAGGCAGATATAATCACCGGAAGCATGCTCAAGTGCAGCATTCGTATTTCCGGAGATCCCCCTGTTTTCCTCAAGCCTGATATAGCTGATCCTGTCGTACTGTTCCTGAAAGCTTGCGGTTTCATTCTTCACCTTATTGCTTGACGAAGCATCGGCTATGAGCAGTTCATAATCCTTATAGCTCTGTTCCATAACGGAAAGTATCAGATCTTGCAGGAATATCTTTTCCGTTTCATAAGCGGGCACCAGCACTGTAAACTTAAGCGGCCTGTCAAATCTCTCCCCGGCCTGTCTTTCCAGTTCTTCTTTCGAGGGCGGCACGTATGCATACTTCATATGCCGCTTTTCCCACAGTCTCTCCTGCACGGCAATAAGGGTATCCTCGATACCGTTTCTTTTAAAATACCTTATTGTCTTTTTTATGCTGTCCGTTATCAATACTACTCCTCAGGGATACGGGGAAACCACGGGAAACTACGGGAGTCACGGGGGAAACCACGGGGACGGACCTTGTGGTCCTAAAGGACCACAAGGTCCGTCCCCATGGTTTCCCGTCCCCATGGTTTCCCATGGTTTCCCTTCCCCATGGTTTTCCTCCCATGGTTTCCCCCCCATGGTTTCCCTTGTTAAATCATCAGATATGTGCCTTTACCGCTTCGGTAAGTGCATCAAGCTTTGCTGCAGCATCTTCCAGGCTGCTGCCCCTGATACCCATGTAGAATTTGATCTTGGGCTCAGTACCGGAAGGTCTTGCACAGCACCAGGAATCATTTTCCAGATCAAAATAGAGCACATTGGAGGTAGGCAGATCCGTTTTGCCGGTAGTACCGTTTTCGAAATCTATAGTCTTGTGCTCCTTGTAATCAAGGAATTTTCTGACTTTCAGCTCGCCGAACTCCTTCGGAGGATCCTTGCGGAGCTTGTCCATCATAGCAGCGATCTCTTCCAGGCCTTCCTTGCCCTTCTTGGTTATCGCATACTGTGTCTCTTTATAGTAACCGTACTTCTCATATACATCTATCATCATATCCCAGAGGGTGATGCCCTGCTTCTTGCACCAGCTGGCCACTTCACACAGACACATAACGGCAACTACCGCATCCTTATCCCTTGCATGAGTACCTGCAAGGCAGCCGTAAGATTCCTCAAGTCCGAATACATAATTGTTGCAGCCGGTCTGCTCAAAGATCTTGATCTGCTCGCCTATGTACTTAAAGCCTGTAAGTGTATCGATCTCCTTTACGCCGTATGCTTTGGTGATCGCGTGTGCCATATTGGTGGTAACTATCGTGGTAACAAGTGCGGGATCCTTGGGCATTGTGCCGTTTGCGGTCCGCTCTCTGAGTATGTATTCCGCGATGAGCATACCGGACATGTTTCCGGTAAACGGGATGTACTCACCGCTCTTTGTATCAAGCGCATATATTCCCAGTCTGTCCGCATCGGGATCGGTAGCCATCACGATGTCCGCATGTTTTTCCTTTGCCAGCTTAAGTGCCAGGGTAAAGGCCTTGGGATCCTCGGGATTGGGATAATCCAGCGTGGTGAAATCCGGATCGGGTTCTTCCTGCTCGGGCACCACGTATACGTTCTTAAAACCGAGTTCCGCAAGTATGCGCCTTACAGGCACATTACCCGTCCCGTGGAAAGGCGTGTAGACTATCTTTATCTCATTTGCAACCGAAGCTATCACCTCGGGATGTATTATCTGCTTCTTCAGTTCCTCCATGTAGGCATCGTCGATCTCTTTGCCTATCACCTCATAAAGACCGGCTTTCACAGCCTCATCCTTATCCATGGTCTTAAGCGTTGTGAAATCCGTGATGGCATTGACCTCTGCGATTATGCCGGTATCGTGGGGCGGTGTCACCTGAGCACCGTCTTCCCAGTATACCTTGTATCCGTTATACTCGGGAGGATTGTGGCTGGCGGTCACCACTATGCCTGCAGTACAGCCCAGTTTTCTGAGGGCGAATGACAGCTCCGGTGTAGGGCGAAGTGCATCGAACACGTAAGCCTTTATCCCGTTTGCAGCGAGGCACAGAGCTGCACAGTCCGCAAACTCAGGGCTCATGCGGCGCGAATCATATGCTATCGCCACCCCCTTTGCGCCGGTTCCTGCTTTGATTATGTAGTTTGCAAGCCCCTGGCTTGCCTTACGCACCGTATATATGTTCATGCGGTTGGTTCCGGCTCCGATGATGCCTCTGAGTCCTCCGGTACCGAATTCCAGATCCTTATAGAACCTGTCTTCCACTTCCTTCTCATCATTTCTGATGGAGAGCAGTTCATTCTTTGTCTCCTGATCGAAATAGTCGTTGTTAAGCCACAGATCGAATGTCTCTTTGTAACCCATATCTTCTGCCTTCCTTCCTTATTTTTTTCAAGCAGGCCCCTTGCCCGCAACTGATACGATTATACTATTTCCTGTGCTTTGCCGCAAGTTTATCCTTCGGTCCGTCATCCCTCTTTTCCCGGTTTCATCATTATGTTCTCCGGGATATGCCGCATTATGGTCTTTTCCAGCGTGATACCGTCCACGGGTTTTGGCAGGTAACCGGTAAAGCCCTTCGATCTGTAGAAGTCTTCCCCGCCGGATGCCGTGTCGGCGGTCATCGCATAAACAGGCAGTTTTGGCGCTATGTGTCTAATCTTTTCGAGGGTCTCCACCCCGTCCATTCCGGGCATCATATGATCGAGCAGTACCACATTGTAGTTTCCGTATTTCAGCTTTTCCAGGCCTTCCGCTCCGCTCGCGGCCGTGGTTATAAACATACCGGTAGGCTTTAACAATGCCTTTAACACGTGAAGGTTCATGATATCGTCATCGATTATCAGAAGCTCTGCATCAGGAGCGATAAACTGTGGTACGTATGGGCCTTTATCTGCTTCGGGATCCTGCTCCGTAAACTTTCCGAGAGGAGTTTTATCGCATATCTTCTGTTCCACTATGAGCGTAAATACTGAGCCCTCACCGTAAACACTTTCGCATTCGAGGCTTCCGCCCATCATCTTTGCGAAGCGTTCGGATATATCCAGACCCAGGCCCGTACCCTGTACATCCAGGTTCTTTACTTCATCCAGTCTCTCATATGCGGTAAAGAGCCTGTCCAGATCCTCCTCCTTTATGCCTGTCCCGCTGTCGCTGACAGCGATCTTCAGCCTGCACTTTTCATCACTGCACTCCTGCACATCCACTTTCAGCGTAAATCCGCCGGTTTCGGTATATTTCACGGCATTGGAGAGCAGGTTCAGTATTATCTGTTTGATCTTTCCGGCATCGCCGTATAAACGCGTGGGGACAGCCTTATCCACTTCCGCATCAAAGGAAAGATCCTTTTCCTCAGCTCTTACTCTTATCATTGATATCACGGATCTGAAGATATCCGCGGGTGCATATTCCTGCTCGTTAAGTGATACCTTTCCCGATTCCAGTTTTGATATATCCATAAGCTCGTTTATCAGTGAAAGCAGAGCTTCCGATGCTGTCCTGATATCAGCCGCATAGTTCTTAACAGCACTGTGATACTCTTTCGGTACTTCCGTTGCATCTTCCCGAAGCAGCAGCTCGTCCGCCCCCATGATGGTATTGATCGGTGTGCGTATCTCATGTGACATGTTCGCAAGAAAACGCAGCTTTGCTGTATTTGCATTTTCTGCTTCTTCCTTGGCTTTCCTTATCTCCCCGTACTGTCTGCGTATGACCGTGTTCGTCATTATCCTCCATACGAGTATGCCCGCGGCAAGCGCCATCAGCACCAGCAGGAATATACGCACTATTACCAGTTCGAAAAGCCTCGGTGTCTTCGTGATCTTAAAGGCACTGTCCTGATAGACAGTTCCGCGTATGGGGTCAACGACCTGAACGTGAAGAGTGTAATCTCCGTACTTAAGCCCCGTATACTCGAGCGAAACGATCCTGTCCTGGGTCGCTGTCACTCCCTCCTCTCCGGCACCTTCCAGATACATGTGTATCGTGGGATTGGACATGGTGAAATCAAGTATAGCAGGAGTTATCACTATACGTCCCGCATCAGCGGGAAGTGTATAGCTGCCGCCGGCGTCAGGCGCTATGTCACCCGTGCTGCAGTTGACACTCCTCACATCAAGCTTGATCTCTGATTCACGCTCAAAATAATGATCGATGTTCACGGAACTCACACCGGTCCGTCCTGCGATATAGAGCATCCCCTTATCATCAAGCGCACTGAAGGCATTTGCGGTAGGTACCGTAGGCAGCCCGTTTGCGGTATTGTAAAGCTTGTAATCGACTATGCGGTTATCGAGCATATCTTCGCCGCCGACACTGTACACTCCGTAGGACGAGAGTATCCACAGGCCGCCGCCTTTATCGCAGAAGATATCGAAATTGTTATTGTAGGGAAAAGAATCAACATTCTTGATAACACCGCTCTGCATATACTCTATCGAGTTCGAGGTTATTATCCACAGCAGGTTTCTCATATCATCCCGCTTTACCCTCAGCACCACATCCGAGGTAAGTCCTTCGTCCCTGCCTATATGTTCTGTCTTCTGACCGTCATATACAAAGATGCCGCCGCCGTCGGTGCCCATATATATCTTTCCGTCCGGACCTTCTTCAACGGAGAGCAGCACCTCATTGGTCAGCCCGTCCTTCTCGGAAATGTTTTCCGTCACCCTGCCGTCCTTTATTATGCTTAAGCCCGCATTCGTACCGGCCAGGATCCTTCCATCCCCTGCCACGCTCACACATCTGGTCCTGTTGTTTGCCAGTCCGTCGGCCTCGGTGATCATAAATATCCTGCCGTCTCTGGTATAGCAGACGAGTCCCATGTCATTGGTATAGGTGCACAGCCACATATCCCCGGCATCATCGATGGTTATGCAGCGTATCCTGGCATCACGCATATAATCCGTAAGCCTGTTCTTTATACTGTTTCCGTCTTTATCCAGCACTTTCAGTCCGCTGTCCGTACCGACATAAAGCTCACTCCTTCTTAAACAGCTTGCGTTCACTACCTGCGGTTCAAGCCCTGCCGCCTCGGTCAGGTTTCTGAAATTGGAACTGACCACTTTCATTACGCCCTGACGCGACGAAGCAAACCAGAGGTTTCCCTGATAATCCGCGGTCATCATCTCTATGTTGTTGTTCATGGGTATGTTTGTGATGAGGTGGAAAGTCTTATCCTCATCAAGGTATCCTGCTCCGCTTTCCGATGTCAGCCATATGCGGCCGCAGGCAGAAGTGATCCAGCTGACCTTGGCGAGCGGGGATACATCGATCCTTTCATAGTCGGCGAGCTTATTGCTCAGATATCCGTGGTATACTTCGCCGCTGCCCGTCCCCAGGTATACCATACCGCTGTTATAGGGATCGGGACAGACCGCCTCTATTGCACCTATGCCTATCTCGTGGCCGCTGATAACGGCACTCAGCCTGTTTCCCTGTGCACAGAAAACATCTCCGGCTCGCGTATTACCGTACACTCTTCCGTCCAGGCCTGCCATGTGTATGATATACTGGTTTTCAAGCCTCTCATCATCTACGGTATGAACATTCAGCTTATCATCAAGGTATACCACTCCGCTGGAAGTGCCTGCCCATATACATCCGCCGGAACACTCACCGAAACCTCTGATCAGCGAGGAAGGCAGCCCCTCCTTATAAGTGATGTGGTGATACTCCGTGCCGTCTGCCACGACTATACCGTTATCGTTGGTCCCGACCCATATGCGTCCGCTGCTGTCTTCAAAGATCACTCTTGCATTGCTGAGGCCTTTGGACGAATCCTGTCTTTCAAAAGACCTGCCGTCATATCTGAACACTCCGCTGTACCCGCCGACCCATATATAACCGTCAGATGCACTGAGTATGTAATTTGCATCGGAAGTCGGCAACCCGTTTTCCGCATCGTACAGCTCGGTGGTATAACCGTAGCCTTCAAGCTGCCCTGTTACCGCATATCCGCCGCCGCCATGTCCCGGATCCGCTTCTTCCTGTGCGTATACCGTACAACCCAGCGTACAGAGTATGATGATCATGGTCAGAAACAATGCTGTCGTTCTTTTTACCGGGTCTTTACACATAAGCAACCTCTTATCCGTGGAACCTCTTAAGTATCCTCTTTACTTCATCCAGTGAGTCGAAAAATACTTCGACACATTTCGGATCGAACTGGCTTCCCGCTCCTTCGTTTATTATCTCAAGACATTTTTCCAGCGGAAATGCGGGTTTGTAGACTCTCGGAGAAGACAGTGCATCAAATACATCGGCCACTGACATTACCCTTGCGGAAAGAGGTATCACTTCCCCTTTCAGTCCTTCGGGATAGCCCTTTCCGTCCCAGCGTTCGTGATGATACGCCGCCATGTTCCTTGCTTCCTTCAGATAGTTCTCTCCGTTTATCGTGTTTATCGCTCTCTCGATTATCTTCTTTCCTGCGGTGGTATGTGTTTTCATTACAGCATACTCTTCATCGGTAAGTTTACCGGGTTTGTTCAGCACCGCATCCGGTATGTTTATCTTGCCCACATCATGAAGAGGTGCACTCATCTCCACGTCGGAGATATACTTGTCCGTGATCTTTTCGGTATAATAGCCGTGATCTCTAAGCCCTTCTAAGATGATCCTGACATAAGCCGCTGTCTTCTGTACATGCGCGCCTGTGTCGGAATCACGGTTTTCGACCATGTCCGCCATGGTTATGATCAGGCCGTTCTGCATCTGCGCCGTGGCTTCCGCATAATACCTGATCTCTTTCATCTTTTCGGCGGTATCGGCAGCCATCGTGCATATGGCGCGATAAAGCTTCTCCACTTCGTCATTGGTGTGGATATCAAGAGCGTTCATCTTTGCAACGTTCTCTTCCAGAACCTCCTGTTCATCGCCGCCCTGCATGAAGTTATTGGTAAGTGCCACCAGGCTGTTGATGGGATAGATCAGGTAATATCGCGATACCCACAGACCGTAAACGAGTATCAGTACAAAGAAGCCCGAGAAGATAAAGAGTACTCTCAGAAGGAAATCCCGCACATATCCCGTCAGGTAGCGCATCGATACATCGGCACCCGCATAGGCTACAGTCACGCCGTTGGCGTCTTTTATCGGGGCATAGGCTGTCAGTACCCAGCCCGATATATCATCGGACTCTATGGGCTCTATCTCTCCTCCCTCAAACAGGATGGGAAGATAGGGTTCGAAAGCTTTTTCAAATTCGGCACGTTCGCCGGGCTGGTATGCCGGCACATCCGGGGTATCCAGATCAAAAACATAATAACAGCCGTCCTGTTTAAGCTTTATAACATACAGAAACTGCACGCCCTGGGAATTGGCTCTGATGCGTTCCAGCAGCCCTTCCGTATTTTTGTATCCGGGAACGCTCTTTCCCAGGCGCAGATACTCATCTATCTTTGAAGCATCCACTATCTCAGCGGCAAAACGCGCTGCCCCCTGTGCGCTTGCGGAATAATCCCTGCGCACATTTTCAAGATATAGCTTTATGCTTATCCAGCCCATGACCAGGGTCAGCGATACTACCGCGGTCAGCAGCATGCGCGTCATCCTTCTTTTCAGCGAATAACTTCCGTCGTCACCGGCACTGTCCAGCTGTTTTATCTCTTCATCGGACAGCGGCTTCTGCTTCCAGCAGTTTTCAGCCAGCTCTTTTTTCCGGAATGCCGGGATCAGTTTTAAGATAAAAAATGCAGCAAGAGCCGTAAGGCCCTTGTCCAGCAGATTGATCCCCAGGTTCACGCACATCGCGGCCGGTATGGCTCCTATCCCCAGGGAATCCTTCAGATATGCAGACATATGTGAGGCATCGACAAACTCAAGATGCCCTATCAGCGCCCACTGGAAAAGCGTACCGATACTTCCCGCAAAAAGCACGGGAAGCACAGCCATGAATACAGCCGTTTTCGCTTTCTTTCTGCCGTACTTGGCTATCCATGCCGCACTGATGGCTATCAGAACATTTATGAAAACATAATATATGGAACTGCCGTTGAAAATACTGCAGATCAGATTGGTAGCTACAGCCGCCGTTATACCGGGCAGCGCTCCTGCCGCAAAGGCGCAGACTATCGTACCTGTAGTATCAAGATAGAGAGGAAGTTTGAAATACCGGGCCGGAATGGCCGGGAGGACATTAAGGATAACGCACAGTATCACTACCGTCACATTGACACTGATATGCGTTTTCTTCCCGTTCTTTTCTGCTCTCATCATCTGTAGGGCATTCCGTCTCTCGCGTGTACCTGCTGCTTTATCTCATACATCTGTCCGTCGGCTTCCTTAACGTAGTCCTGCAGTGTCTCCCTGCCAAAAGGATTGGTCACCACGTGCGCACAGCTTACCGATATCCTGTATGGTCTGGTGCCGTCGTTGTTCTTCTTTTCGAGTGAATCCAGTATCACTCTCTGCAGCTTCTCCGCTTCTTTCTCCCCGCATTCCGGAGCTATGACCAGGAATTCGTCTCCGCCGAATCTCACCGGTATCCAGCCTTCCTTCATATTCTGCATGATGGAATCCGATACCGCCTTGATCGCGTTATCACCGTGAATATGCCCGTACTGGTCATTGATACGCTTCATGTAATTGATATCCACAAACATGACTGTCATGGGCATTTTCTTTACCATACTCTCTTCGAAAAGAGGTTTTGCCTTATTCTCATAGGCAAAACGGTTGTAGAGTCCCGTCATCGGGTCTTTATCATATATACGTGTAAGATCACGGTTCAGTGTATCAAGTCTTAAGTTGATGCGCAGCAGCTTAAGTGACTGCATCAGTTTTTCCATGTAGGGATAGAGCATGTCTTCCACCACTACATAAGGCCTGTCGGTCATCACGACATAGCCGTAATTATACTGGAAATAATGCAGTGCCATCAGGAAATACACATGCTGCTCGCCCTTTTTCTTTACGTAATGAGGTATCAGCTCACCTTCCGGAAGCGTGATCTCCGGAAGAAGCTCATTATCCCTGATGCTTACGACCGCATCCATTTCCCCATGCATACCGTCAGAATAGATCTCCGATTCCTCGGCCATTATATTCCCGAAATAATCGGCACTCAGCACCATATGGAATTCGCTTCCCTCGAACCTGTGATTGTCCAGATAATGAGTCCTCATCATCCTCTTTAAGGCTTCATAATCAGGGATCATGGATATACGGAGTCTCAGTACCCTCTCCGTCTGTTCGAGCAGAGACGCATCGACATGTTTCTTATAAGCATCCCTGCAGTAGATGTCCCTGAACTCTTCGTAATAACCTTCATTGTGGCAGCCGCAGCTTTCCGCGCATATGAAGCGGGAAGGCACCATGGTCTTTGCGGGCACTTCTTCTCCCGAAATGAGCCTGCCCAGAATATCACAGGCCGCTTTCCCCGCCTCCCCGTAATTCTGGCTGACGGTAGACATGGCCGGATAGGAACACTTTCCGAATGCCGAATTATCAAAGCCGGTCAGTATCACATCGTCGGGTACCTTATACCCCAGCTCTACCAGGGCGATATGCGCCGCCAGCGCCATCACGTCATTTGCGACCACTATCGCATCCGGCATAGGCTCACCGCTTTCATGCAGCTGCCTGACTATACTGCGGGGGCCGTCATTGCCCCACTGTCCGTATTTTATGTCCTCGGGCTTTAATTCCAGCCCGTGTTCCTTAAGTACTTCCTCGGTAACACGCAGTCTGGCGATACTGTCCACATGATCAGGGGTACCGCCTATGAACATCACGTTTTTTACTCCGTGTTCTTCAACGATGTGTGTGACCAGATCCCTCATGCCTACTTCATTGGCTATGCAGACTGCCGGTATCTCTTCTATCTCCATCCCCAGGCTGACCACCGGTATATTCTTCGCCTTGGCCTTTCTGCAGAGTTCCACGGCCGTCTCGTTGGAATTGAGCATGGTAGAAAGGACTACGATACCGTCATAGTCTTCCATGTTTCCCAGGTCATAGAGATTCAGTTCTCCCCTGCTTATATTTATATGCTCGGAATAAGTGGCAAAACTCAGATATACGAATATGTCGGAATCATTTTCGGCAGCATAGGACTCCATCCCCCCAAGGATATCCATAAGGGCATCTATACTCCATCCGTTTGCATAGACCGCGATCTTTTTCTTCATACCGATTCTCCGTGATCAGTTTATGTCTGCGCCCTTTTACAAAGGTCACAGACATCCCTCATATTATATCAGAAAACTCCGCTTTGTGAAACTGTTTTTTTCTTGCAAGAGGACATAAAATAACATACAATACAGGCATGAATGGCAATACTGCTAAAACCTCATCGGACTTCAGTATCCTGGACCTGTATGTCAGAGACTGCGATCCCGGGGTTTCACTTTCTTTTTACCGCGACTTAAACCTTGATCAGATAGTTGATAAGCTGGCTGCACGCTGGGGCGCTGAAGTACGAAAGTTCCACAGATACCTTCCCGGCAGTGCCGCGGAGACCGCCTACCGCCGTGCAGTATACGGCGACATAAAAAAAGAGGCCGTATTTAACTCTCTCTCCGCTTTCATCGAAGCCATGTCGGAAGTTGCCGGGCTGCGGCGCAAAAAAGAAGAAGTAATGATCACAAAACAGCAGGCTGTCTGGCAGATAAGAGAGGCGGAACGCTATTTCAGGGCATACGAAGAACTCGACGCAGCACTTGAGGACGCAGGTCTGTCTTCCGAAGGTCTGCTTGCTTTTAGGAAACTCCTGAAAGGGATACTTGGCAGTGATGACTACAGACAGCTCAAAGAACAGACTCTGGCTCTTCTTGATGAGATAAGTCAGCTCCGCTTTATCGTCACTTACGACAAAGGCCGTATAAGTGTTGCTCCCGGCGGGATCCCCGGAGACGGCGCCTACTTTGTAATGCTCAGTGAAAAAGGCGGACGAAAGATACAGAAGCTGCAGAATCCCTTTATCTCCGATCCCACCCTTACCGAATTCGAAGACGCCTGTCTTGATATGATCGCAAAGAAAAAACCCGGGTTTTTCAGAAAGATCGAAGCAGCAGCGGCATGCTTTGAAGCTTTAAGGCTCCCGGTTCTTAAACGTTTTGAGAATGATATACTTTTCTATATATCCTATTTTACACTTCAGAAAGACATGGAAGAAGCGGGGTTTGTTTTTTCAACACCGCAGGATGCCGCAGATGGCCGGATGGAAGCTCACGCTCTCTATGACCTTGCTCTGGCTCTCTCCGCAAACGCTGATAAAAAGATCGTCTCCAATGACTTTTATTTTGACAGCGGTGAACGCTTCTTTGTGCTGACAGGTCCCAACCAGGGCGGCAAGACCACCTTTGCCAGAAGTCTCGGACAGCTCGTGTATTTCTCACGCATGGGTCTGGACGTTCCGGCGCAAAGCGCAAGCCTGCCCTTCTTCCCCGATATACAGACACATTTTTCCGTTGAGGAAAGTGTCGAGACCGGACGCGGCAAACTCAAGGAAGAGCTGATACGTCTTGCCCCCATGATGGAAGAAAACAAAAAAGGAAGTTTTGTTATCATAAACGAGCTGTTCACCACGGCAGCCAGCTATGATGCCAATATCATGGGCCGCAAAGTCCTTAAACATTTTACTGAACTCAACTGCATGGGGATCTATGTCACTCATCTGAAAGAACTTGCCGGGGAATGTGACGGGATCGTAAGTCTGCGTGCCATGCTTGATGATAACAGGATACAGACTTTTAAGATCCGGCGCGGAGAGGCCGAGGATATCCCCTGTGCCGAAAACGTTGTAAACAAATACCGTCTCACTTACGAACAGCTGAAGGAGCGCCTATGAAAGTATGCCTGCTGTATGAGGACCGCGAACGCAGCAACGAGATAAGCTACTACGATACCGCGAGCATCATTAAGGATCTCGGGCTTAAGTCCCTGTTTCTGGCTGCCGCCAAAAGACTTGTTTACGAAAACGGCGAAGTAAAGCGTTCCGAAAAGGAAGACGCTTACCTTATCGATACCCTGCGCAGCGTGATGATGACCCCTCTTGAATCTGCGGAAGAGATACAGTTCCGCCAGGAGATAGTAAGAGACTGTATCGGACACGAGGAACTTATACGCTCGCTTTACGATATCAGCAGCGAAGTCATATTCAGATGGAACGAGCTGGGCAGAGGTCCGCGTGAAAAAATGCAGAATTCAAATCCCGTGACCAGACTGCTCACGGATATAAAGGTGATCCGGCTCTTATGCGGAGCACTTTCAAAAATACGCGGGATCTTTATTTCGCAGGAGCCAAAACTTTCATCAAAGGGACTGACTGCTTTTGCAGACGAATTCACCGCTGCCTTTTCCGCTGAACGCGAAGCCTATATAAAACGTGTACTGGACGACATTTCCTTCTATACCGGCGGTATCGATCTTGAAGACGAGGCCCGCAGCCGCGAGATAAGTCCCCGCATCGTTTTTGAATGCGGACTTGAAGACGGTCTGAAATTCAGTTCTCTCAAACTCGAGGAAGTATCCTCCGGGAGCAGGAAATTCTATCGTCCCGGCAGCACCATGTATAAACTCCGGGAACTGCTGGAATCCGGCACTCCCGATTCTTTTGCGGTCACTAAGGACATACATATCAAAGAACAGACTCAGCTGCTTGAATACGGCATAGTCAGCTACATCATCGAAGGTCTGAGATCTTTTACGGAAGAATTCAGGACATTTTTTGACAGGCTCCGCTTCCAGGCAGCTTTCTATCTGGCCGCGGTACAGCTAAAAGCCCAGATGGAACGCATCGGCGCGCAGTGGTGTTTCCCCGAGGTCTGCGACAGACGCGATCTGGAGTTTACGGATCTTCGCGAATTTGTTATGGGACTTGAACGCAGGATGACCGTGATCGGAAATACCTGCTCGCTTAAGGGCAAAGATCTGCTGATAGTCACAGGTGCAAACCAGGGCGGCAAATCAACTTTTCTCCGGAGCATCGGTATCGCGCAGCTGATGATGCAGTGCGGTCTGATGGTAACGGCGCAGTCGTACAGAAGCGGCATCTTCCCCCGGATATTCGTTCACTTTACCAGACGCGAAGACAGCGAGATGAACAGCGGCCGTCTTGATGAAGAGCTGGGCCGTATGGATAAGATAGTGTCCCATATAGGCGAGGGCTCACTGCTTCTGCTCAACGAATCCTTTGCAACGACCACCGAAAAGGAAGGTTCGGTCATAGCCTACGATATAATCAAAGCCCTGAAGGAAGCCGGAGTACGTATACTTACCGTCACTCATCTTCTCAGCTTTGCAAGAAGAGTCCATGAGGAAGCTGCAGATGCTCCCTCTGCCGGCGTAGCCTTCCTGTCCGCCGAGAGAAAGGCAGACGGCACGCGGACTTTCCGTATGATACCTCACGAACCCGAGCTCACCAGCTTCGGTCTGGATCTGTATGAAGAGATAGTCGAAAAGAAAACTCCGCACTGATATAATTACCGTTTGGAATGAACGACACTCTTTCCCAAAAAGCTTTTCCCGTTTTCAGAAAGCTCTGCTTTTTTATCATCCCATCTGTATTCGGTCAGGCTATACTCACCTTTTTCATATCCGTAACCGTCGCCCGCATCCTCATACATCGTAAAGCTTCCGTCAGCACCGGGATAAATATGAAATACATATTCATCCTTAAGTTCGGCTGTTGACAGCGCAGCTTCCGTCATGGGTATCACCGCACCGGCTTTGATAAATACAGGTATCTTTTCAAGTGATGCATCTGCTTCGATCCACCGGCCGCCTTCATATTTTTCATCGGTATACATATCATACCAGTCACAGCCCGCAGGAAGATATACGCTGCGTGTCGTACTGTCTTTTTTGTTTTTACCGAAATACATCGCTTCCGTCACCGGACATACCATCATCGCATCTCCGAACATATACTGGTCAAAGATATCCCTCACATTTTTATCTCCGGTGAAATCATATACCAGCGGCTTTATGATGAGTCCGTCATCCGTATGCACCCTGCCTGCAAGCGAATAGATATACGGCATCAGCTCATAGCGTCTTCTGTTTGCCGTCACCAGTGCCTCGTAAAATGCCGCTTCCTTTCTGTCAAAATTCCACAGTTCCCTTCTTACGTCGGTCCCGTGTCCCCTGAATACAGGCAGGAAAGCGCCCCACTGATACCATCTCACAAACAGTTCGCAGTATGCCGGATCTTCCGCGCCTTTGTCATAGTCACCCATCCAGTACCACTGCACTCCGTTATGCACAAAGAAAGCACCTATATCGATCGTCCAGTAAGGCATACCGCTTGCGCAGAAATTTAAGCCCGCCGCGATCTGTCTTCTCATCGTATCCCAGGATGCGGAGATATCTCCCGACCACAGTATCGTGCCGTAGCGCTGCTGTCCGGGATAACCGCTCCTTGTGAGATTGACCACGCGCTTATCCGGCGCTGTCTCTCTCTGTCCCTCATATATGCCCATTGCATGATAGAGGCCGAAGGCATTCATATACGGGGCAGGTATGTGATTGCTCACACTGCGGCAGTAGTTTTCGTAATTTTTTGAATTCTCCGGCCGGACATTCTCCATCCATTCCGGACATATGGGCTCACTGTTATCACACCACCATGCATCAACTCCGTGTGAGAACAGGCCTTCGTTTGCCTGCTTCCAGTACAGCTTGCGCGCTTCGGGATCAAGAGCGTTATAGCTGTTCATATGTGAGAGGAGAAGCTTTTTTTCCTTAAACTCTTTCAGGTTCTCACAGCTCTCTGCCATATTGGGCCATATCGATATCATGAAATGCACGTTTTCTTCATGCAGTTTTTTTGTCATCTCATCGGGATCGGGAAAGCGGTTTTCATCAAAAGTCTTCTGCCCCCACTGTCCGTCCGGCCAGGATATCCAGTCGAGTACTATACAGTCGAGACCTATCCCTCTTTTTCTGTATTCATCCGCAACCTCAAGTATCTCCTTCTGTGATTCATATCTCTCCTGCGACTGTATATAGCCGAAAACCCATTTCGGCAGCATCGCAGCCTTTCCGCTGATCTTTCTGAAACCGCGCACGGCTCCGTTCATATCACCTCCGTTAATGAAGAAGAAATCCATCTCGCTGTCCGCTTCGGTATAAAAATACGAGCCCTCACAACCATCGTTGAAGATCGACGGGCTGCAGGTATTTACAAATACTCCGTAGCCTTTTGTCGAAACAAAGAAAGGTATGGCTATAGTGCGGTTCGCCTGGTTATTGTATATAACGTTGCCCCGCAGCGAATGATAGCCCTCCTCGTGCTGGCCGAGGCCGTACAGATCCTCATCTTTATCAAATTCAAAATGAAGCCTCGTCTGATAAGCAGTACCTGTCTGTATCTTTCCGGCATCCTTGATCACTTCTTTGCGGCCGTCCGCTGTCTCTATGTATTCTTTCTCCGCTTCGCCTTCCGTCAGGCTGTATACAGGTATTTCCTTCAGCTCTTTGCTTCTTTTTTCTCTTTCCTTAAGGAGGAGGCTGCCGTCTTCATCATAATAGCTGAAACTGTTTGTTTCTTTATCTATCACTATTCTCAGCTTCGGAAGGTTCAGATACAGGCACTCTCCGTCTTCCTCATAGTCCCAGTCCGAAAATGCATCAAGCTCCGTTATACATGGCTTGTCCGCATCATCAGAAAATTCTCCGTGGGAATACAGGACTCTTACGCTCCGCTCATCTGCCGGGACTATCCTCTGCTTTCCCTTTTCAAGTACCAGCTCAAGAGCGTCCCCCTTTCTCTCTGCACTTTTCAAACGCATATCAATATACGGAATACTTTCAAGCATCGTTTAGCACCCTCCTGTGTTTTCAGCTTACGGCTTACTGCTTCGAGTATCACATATTTTCTCTTCAAGTCAAGCGCTTTTCCGAGGCTGTGCATAACACAGCAAAAAGAGAGCAATATCTGCGAAGGCAGCACAGACAGCCATTTCCATAAAGGCGTGAATGTTGTATAATAGACATCATCATCTTACAGCGGAGTGTAATGCCATGACATTTTCGGACAATTTTAAAATATCTTCCATGCAGGATCTGATCGATACGATCGATGAACTCGGCTTCGTTCCCTTTTTTCAGAATGAGATCGATGGCTTTTCGATAGAAGAACACATAGGCCGGGGCTGCTGGTATACGGACGGAGATGACGGCTTCTGGCCCGCATGGGAATGGAAGGGTCCGGTTATCCGCAAGATGAAATGCGCCTATGGCAAATTCCTGCGTAACAAAGCAATGTATGTGAGTCCGAAATGGTTTCCGGATTTTGCCGACTTCCGCAGGGACGGTTACGACTTCGATGCAAGATTCGATGATGAACTTGCATCTTTCTATGACAAAGAACTCTACGATCTGCTGGCTGCAAATGCACCGGTGATGTCGAAGCAGCTAAAGCAGGCCGGCAATTACGGAAAGAACGGCCGCAAGGGTTTTGATACGATGATAAACCGGCTGCAGAAGCAGTGCTATGTGATCATCAGCGACTTCAGATATGCAAAGGATAAAGAGGGCAACGAATACGGCTGGGGTGTTGCCGAGTATTCCACTCCGGAGAGATTTTTCGGAAAGAAGTTTACGTCCTCCGTATATAAAAGAACCCCGGAAGAATCATATTCCAGGGTTCTCAAACATTTCATGAAGATACTGCCGGATGCTGACGAAGCTCAGATCAGAAAGATACTGAAATAATCTCAATCTCTCGCACAGGCAGGTGCCTCGTACAGTTTTCCGTGCACAAAATGATTGTATGATCTGCAGCCCGCCGCACAGATCCCTTTCTTCTCACAGACTGCGCATTTTCCCGTAAGCATCGCCGGTTTATACTTTCTGTTGTAGGCAAAAGCATTTTCGTCGTTCCATATATCTGCAAGCGGTCTTTCGCGCACATTTCCTTCAATAAAGCAGTCGTCATACATAGACTCACAGCCGCGGACATTACCTATGCTGTCTATGCCAAGCGTTGTAAGGCCTGCCGTACAGCCCGTAAAATATGCTTTTCCGGAAGGGTCGCCTCTTAATATCCTTTCGTTCTTTGTGTGATATCCGATATTGTGAGCTATGCCCAGAGAAAAAGGCACGCTGTTCATATGGCGTTCCACAAAGGCTATCACTTCTTTTGCATCGAAGGCGTAGTCAATGCCTGCTTTCGCGGCATTGCCCATGGGTGAACATGCCTGCAGCTGCCAGGCAAAGATCCCGAGGCCTTTGACTGTTTCAAGGAAACTCTCAAGGCAGGCAGCATTCTCATGATTAAGCGTGCTTATCAACGATACAGGTATACCTCCGGCATGCAGTGTTTTTACTGCGTTTACCGCACGTTCGTAGCTGCCCTTCTGTCTGTATTTATCATGGACCTCTTCCGGTCCGTCAAGAGATATGGCAACTGATTCTATACCGACACGCTTAAGTGCATCTATATGTTCCGGTCTGAAGAGAAAGCCGTTGGTGATGATGCACACACTTATGCCCCGCCCTGTCAGGCTCTCCACTATCTCAGGCCAGTCAGTGCGCATAAAAACCTCGCCGCCTATCAGCGATACGCGCCTGCAGCCCATTTCTTTTAACTGTGCTGCCACATCGAGACACTCCTCCGTTGACAGCTCGTTCTCCCGCTTCATACCGTTTGCGGAAGAACCGCAGTATTTACAGGAAAAGCAGCATGCCAGGGTTATCTCCCAGACACACTGACTCAGTACATATCCCATCAGACGAGCACCGTTCCCGTTCCCGCAGGCCTGCCTGCTGCCCTGGGAGCCCCGCACTCCGTACAGAACCTTCCCTTATTGGTCATGCCGCAGGAGCAGGTCCATTCGCTGTCTGAAGGCTGCTCTCCCGCTTCCATCATGGTCTTCACCATCTGCGCTCCGATGCCGGATACATCATTATCAGACGGCTTCCACCCCGGTCCTGCATATACCATCATAAACTGAGCATCATCAGGCTTATTATCATCCGGCATCACAAACTGTCCGGGATTCTCCGGGCCGGCATATACGGCCATCATCACAGGCTCAGCCGGAGGCTTCACAGCGCCCTCTGCGAGGTTAGCCGGATACCCGGGAATCTCAGCTTTTGCAGCCTCTGCACCGGGCGCTGTCTTTTCCTCACTGTCGGCTGCTTTTACGGCATCTGCTTTTTCCTCTTCTGCTTTTTTTGCAGCAAACACTCCGTCTCTGGTAAAGTTCGTCCATACCCTCTCTTCCTTATCGGGCAGTCCTATCTCTTTCTTTCCCGCAGCTATGCTCTTCATCAGAAATACCATGTTACGTGCGAGCACGCGCATCACCTGTTTTCCTTCATCATCGACATCGCCTTCTCCGGCTTCCCAGCCGTAGATATTATTCCAGTACTGGCTGGTCGCCACCGGCATATTGGAGAGTGTAAAGAATTTATTAAGTATGTCAAAGGTCGCGGTACATCCGGACCGTCTCGCACTCACAACACTCGCACCCACCTTGAAGCTCTTATCAAATGAAGTACTGTAGAACAGTCTCTGCAAAGCGGAGAGAAGCGTACCGTTTACGGAGCCGTAATACACGGGTGATCCGATAACGAGTCCGTCGGCCTGCTCAAACTTAACAGCCAGTTCGTTGACTATGTCATCAAACACACACTTTTTGTTTTTCCTGCAGGTCTCGCAGGCAATGCAGCCCCTGATGTCGGTTTTACCAAGAAGTATGTTTTCAAACTCAACATCATTTTCCGCAAATATCTTCTCCATCTCCTTAAAAGCCAGAGCGATATTTCCGTTCCCCCGCGGGCTGCCGTTCAGCATCAGCACCTTCAGCTTTTCACCCATTTTTCTACCTCCTAATGAAAAATATATTAAAAGTGTTACTTTTCCTTTATTTCATTATTTTTCTTCAGGCTTTTGTTTTCCGGCTGTATCTATTATACTCTTTCCCGCATCTCCTTTTCAAAGATTTTTTTTACTTCCGGCAGATCCCTGCATATGACAGCAGCAAGCCTTCTCATCTCATCATCGGCCGGTATCATATCCGGCACCATTATCGGGCGCATGCCTGCCGCATATGCGGAACGTATACCGTTATAGGAATCTTCTATCGCCGTCGCGTCTTTCGGCTCCACCCCCATCTCCCTGCATGCCAGCAGATATATTTCGGGATCCGGTTTGCTTATCTTTACCGCATCCCCTCCGATTATACTGTCAAAATAAGAATACAATCCGGCCTGTTTAAGCTCCCTTTCAACACTTGCTTTTTTTGTCGACGAAGCAAGACCTACCGCCACGTTATTCTCCTTAAGAAACTCAAGTAACTCGACAACACCGGCTTTCCCGGGCAGCGCATTTTCATCATATCTTAAATGCCATATCCTGCTGCTTTCTTTCAGAAGTTTTTCGGATATCCCCGCTCCATACTTCGGTGCGTAGCTTTCCTCTACTATCATCCTGGTCTGATAGTCATTCGTACCTATACATTTTCTGAAAACCTGCTCAACATCATCAAGCCCCCACTTTTCCGCTATCTCGCTCCAGCATGACAGACATGCTCTCTCGGAATCAAAGATGACTCCGTCCATATCAAATATCACAGTCTCCATCGTGATCTCCTCCCATCCGATCCGCTCAGTCGTTCATCCACACTGTCATAATCATTATGACAAGTGTTTTTATCTCTCCGCTCAATGCATCAGCTCCCATACTATGCAGAAGCACAGAAAGATGTATACTGCGGTCACCGCTGCTTTTTTATATCGTGTGGCATACAGCTTTTCAACAGGCGGCTTTACACCCTTTATGATAAACAGTCCCATAAGCCCGAACACACAGCTGCTTATCAGGGATATCCTGTTCTGAAAATTGAAGGGCCAGTCCTCATAAGTCCAGAGTACCATATGAAAACCATATTCAAGTATATACGAGACAGCCAGCTCTATCGCAGTTGTCACCAGGGTGCTTCCCAAAAACAGCGCCACGCCTTTTTTAATACGTGCAAAAACAGCCATCAGTATCAGCAGGCCGAATCCGTATATGGGACAGAGCGGCAGATGGAGCACTCCCCTGTCGGCATACACGCCGTACAGCAGCCACATACAGGCGATCTCATAGACCCAGCCTGTAAATGCGGCCGCTGTAAACAAAATAATCAATCTGCTTATCTTCTCGATGATCTTCATATTTGAAACTGTCTCATTTCTTTCTGTCCGGAGATCGCACGATCCCGGACAAATATATCGGAGCACCAAACGATAGTCAACGCCCTCTCCTCACTGCATACTGCATCGCAGCAGGGCACCTGCGCTCCGCTGCGATGCGTATCATCTCACTCTGCAAGCTGTCCGTAGAAAAGGATTTCCGGTTCATCACTGTCTGTAAGTATCATATATTTAAACGGCTGATCGGCGGTGAATTCTTTTATTTCGGGCTCTGTCATGATAGTGCCTTCTGTCATCATGACAGCCGTAGCTGCCGCAGCCTCGATACCCTTCTCGTCTGTTTTTATTTTGGTCTTCTGGATGATATCGGATATATAAAGTCTCATATCATCACTCATGAGAGAAAAATCTGCGTTAGCTGTAAATGCCGTTCCCGCCCCGCGTGCGATACAGAAATCGACCAGCTGATCGTCCGAAAGATCTGTCTCGACCTCAAATTTCGGCAGCTTAAGTGCTACTTCCGCGTACTCTGCTTCAGGCATTTTTGAAAGTACATTTTCAATATCCCCCAGTACAAAAACCGCATTGATACCGCCGTTCATCGGAACGACCACAAATTTTCCCTTTTCGTTTTCATAATATCTGAACCTGCTCTGCTGTCTCATAAAATCCTTTTTTACAGTTTCGCCGGCAAGAGTTTTAAAATCGCCTTCCTCTGTATTAAACTCGCTGAAGTCACTTATCCAGGAAGTCCGCAGATACAAAGTGTTTACCAGCACCAGATCCGCTCTGGACAGATCATCACTGATCGAAGGGATGAGGCCGCCCGTATTTTTATTCACCCATTCATTAACTGCCTCCGTTATCTTTTCTTCGGATACGTTTGAAGCCGATGCGCCGAAATTATCTTCCACATATTTAATATACTTCTTTGAAAGTTCACCGACATATCCCGTGTTTTTCCAGATGGAATTCTGAATATCAAAAGCCCCATCCGGTTCTTCGGCCGCGTCACCGAAGTATTGTCTGTATTCCTTAAATTCTTCCTTTGCATTTTCAAGCCATTCATCATACTGACCGACTGAAGCCGATACCCGCTCATACCAGCCGTTCATTTCATCCATGCTGTTAAAACCCATCGCTCTAAGCAGCTCGTCCTTTGTCTCATTGTCCGCACCGGAAACTGCAAGCGCAATGGCAGCTCTGAAAGAAGTCGGCGAGATCATATAGTTCTTGTCTGCAAATCCGCACTTCTCAATAAACTCAATGAGTGAAGCATTAAAATCCTTATTCATATCCGCCTCCGGAATATCATGAGCCGGTCTTTCCTGCGGCTCTTTTTTATTTCCGGCTGTCAGGTTTTCTTCCGCTGATGACTGCTGCTTTTCCGCTGACGCCTCACTGCCGCATCCGGTAACGAAAACCGATACAAGTAATAATGTGATAAGTAATATAAAAATCTTCTTTTTCATAATAGTCTCCTTTTCCCGATCAGACCTATATCCTCGCAGTATTGAAAATCCTGTCTGCAGGCTTTCAATGCATAAGTCTGACGTCTGTAATCTGTAATATGGTTTTTACAGTATTCGCAATAAATTGTGTATACTGTGGCGTTCCGCAAGGATGCACGGTATGTTTACCGTTTGGTAAATAGTTTCCATGTCTGTTCAACACGCACTGCTATTGTTTCATCATTTAAAACAAAGAACCTTACTTCACAGGATCTGTCAAAATTCTGCTGACCGTTTTCCTTAGGTTCTCCGTCTGTGTATGATGAAACCCGGAGTGCTCCGTCTTCGGTCACTTCCCCGATAAACTCTTCTCCGGAGTCCTTATAAAGAGCGCCCTCATACATTAACATTGCGGGATAGTCAGCGCTTTCTGCTGCGACAGCCTCTTCGGTTTCCTCAGCCTCTTTCGCAGCTGAACTACCGTCGCTCTTCTCTATACCGTGATCGACAGTACCGTCAGTTTCCGTTATGCCTTCCGAAACACCAAGCCCGTCGGTTTCCGGCGGCATGGCCCCGTCAGTTGTAAGGACTCCGCTTCCGTCTGTATACTCCTCAGGTACCGGCCTTGTATTTCTGAGCACCACTCCCGCAACAACCATAAGCACCAGGCCCGCAGCCGCCAGTGTGAAGTATCTGAACGGTACTCTTTTTTTAGCTTTCTTCACAGCCGTGCCGGCAGCCTTTATGTATTCCGGATCGATCCCGCCTATTGCATCCAGCAGATCATACTCATTCATACATTGAATCCTCCGTTCATAAGATGATCTTTCAGTTTCTCCCTCATCCTGAAAAGCATGGTCTTAACCCTGCTCTGCGGAAGAGAATACCTTTTGCAGATCTCACTGATCGTATCAAAAAACCAATATCTTCTGACAAAGACATTCCTCTGTTCCTCCGAACACGCTGCCAGAAACGAATTGATCGCAGCCGCAAGTTCCTTTGCATCTGTCTCTGCACTCACATCACCTTCCCCGGAAATGCATTCAAGCATCTCATCCGTGAGTTCGCAGTATAGTGCATATCTCTTCTGCCGTCCCTCGTGCCGCAGTCTGTCTATTGCTATATGCCTCACTATCTTCCCGACAAAAGCAAACAGATAATTCCTCGGCTCGTTCGGCGGTATGAGATTCCATGTCTGAAGATACGCATCATTCTCGCATTCTTCAGAAGTTTCATTGTCAGAAACAATGTTCTGTGCAATACGTCTCAGCCTCCCCCCGTACTTATCGGAGGTCTGCGTTATAGCCGATTCATCTCTTGCCAGATAGAGCTCTACTATTTCCGAGTCATCCATAAAGAATGATCCTCACTTTCTTTTTAAGGCCTTCACTTTATACAGCGACATTAATGATACCATGGTTACAGCTCTTAATAAATATTTTTTTGGAAACCACGGGGACGGACCTTGTGGTTTTTGTTCTGAATAAGGAATGACACAGGCCGCAGGCAATTAAGTCCTGCGATCTAGTGAAGCACTTAGCGAAAACGAGCAGCATATCCCGGGCGCAGAAACTTCCCGAAGGGAACGTTGCGAGCCTGGGGATAGATTTGCTGCGATGTTTGAGCTTACGTGCGGAACGGCTTAGCAGGATCTTAATGACCGCGGATCGTGTCGTTCGAAAAGAAAAAACAACAAGGTCCGTCCCCGTGGTTTTTCGCATCCCTGTTTTTCTGTCACGGCAGCATGTGTTTAGCACGGGACTGTGTGAAGCCGCCGGTGCTTTGCGAACATGAGACCGCAGGGCGACATGTGAGCTTAGCACCGCTGCGACATACATAAGCCGGAATGATCCGGATGTAAAATATGTACCACAGCAGGTTTGCCACTATTTGCGAAGCAAATTCTGCATAGTGGCAAACCGATACAAGCAGAGCATGCTCTGCTTGTATCCCAAGCGGAAGCGGGTCCCGGGCGTACACATGTGACCGGGGCAGTCTTCGGCGCATTCAAAAAAGCCACAAGGTCCGTCCCCGTGGTTTCCCGTGGTTTTGTCCATAAAAAAAGCGGGAGTCGTAAGACTCCCGCCAAAAGGAACCAAATGGATGTTTTATCAGCCTGCTGCCTTCTTGGCCTTCTCTGCCTTGATGGCTGCTGTAAGCTGGGGAACGATCTTGTTGAGATCGCCGACTACGCCGTAGTCTGCTACATCGAAGATAGGAGCATCCTCGTCTTTGTTGATGGCAACTATGATGTCGGATTCTTCCATACCTGCAACGTGCTGGATCGCACCGGAGATACCGATCGCAAAGTAGAGATTGGGACGTACGGTCTTGCCGGTCTGTCCAACCTGCAGATCCTTGGGCTTCCAGCCTGCATCAACAACTGCACGTGAGCAGGATACTGTACCGCCGATAGCTTCCGCAAGCTCCTCAAGGATCTTGAAGTTCTCGGGTGAGCCTACGCCACGACCGCCGGATACCAGGATCTTTGCATCCATGATATCAACGGTATCGGAAACTGCCTTAACAACTTCCTTGATGGTGACATATCTGTCATTGGGTGTGAAGCCGGGATTGAACTCGATAACTTCTGCTTTTCTGCCTGCAACGGGATCAAGCTTCTGCATAACGCCGGGACGTACGGTAGCCATCTGAGGACGGTTGTCGGGGCATGCGATGGTTGCTATGGTGTTACCACCGAAAGCAGGACGTGTCATAAGCAGCTGATTGTGCTTCTGCTCCTGACCGGGAACCGGATTAAGAGGGAAATCTCCTATATCCAGCTGTGTACAGTCAGCGGTA
>JAIKYA010000021.1 GCA_024683645.1 Lachnospiraceae bacterium | reverse complement strand
GATAAAAGTTATAGACGCTCGATAAGACGTTTGTATTTATAGCCATATCCGTACCCTCCTTTCCTCCCTGATAGATCTGCGACGCCTCTCACTTCCACTGTGAAAGTTAAAAATCCGCCTGCAGATGGGTACAAAATCCCTACTGATAGTTACTTGAAATATACCATGTTTTTGTCAAAAAATCAAGGGATTTCGTGGATTTGGGACAGATTTTTTCACGATTTCTTTATCACGCAGATATAGTAAAATATCCTCCTTGTGGGGGCATATTCTGTAGTCCGCAGTTCTCAGAATATCGGACTGTCCACACCCGATAGACAGACCATCCCCATTTGTTGCGCAAAGCACATTCTATCTATGTTTTCTTCTGATCTATTTGTTATCAAATACCGCGCTTTCGCACCGATAATGGTATCCTTAATTCCTTTTTTTGAAACAGCAATCAGACGCCCTTCAAGAAACATCCCCTCCGCAAAATCCCTTATCAATTGTATTTCGTCATCCGTCCGGCAGGCCACTATCAGCTGACCGCTTGTCTTTTCAGCAAACGCAAAGAGTATCTTCCCCAGAATCGAAAAGGGATCATCCATACAGTCAGAGAAAAAAAGGTATCTATCTTTATCAAGTGAAACATCTTCCATTGTTTTTTTCTCCGCTCTGTATTTTGAAACGAACTCTTCGGAAGGCAACTCAAAATCTGCTATTCTGCTTTTTATCACATCTTCGTCCCAATCCCACCAGGCTATCCTCAGAAGTTCATCAATAATGCTTTGCTCAAAACGATACTTTATGATTCGGGCTGGATTTCCGACAACAATAGCATAAGGCGGTACATCCTTCGCTACAACTGCATCTGTTCCGACTACCGCTCCGTTATGGATGGTCACCCCACTGAGTATTCTGCATCCATGTCCCAGCCAACAATCATTTTCCACGATTATCTGTCCCTTTCTTTTCGATTGAAAGCGATCATTATACACATGCTCCTGATAATCAGGTGGATACATACTAACAGACTTATAATCATGATTCATATCTATCCCACAATAGACCCCATCGGAAACAGCACAGTATTTTCCTATCTGAAAATTGTAAAGTAGATTGTCGAGAGGCATTTGATCCAGCCGGAAGTTTATAATCATCTCAGCGACATAACTTCCTCTTCCTATTGTACATATAGGGAAACCCTTTAACTCTTTTACGTTGCACTCCGATAAACGAAATGTTCGTAGGTCATTACTTCTCTCAGCTGATAATTCTATTCTCATTTTACACCTGCCTTTTTCAATAATGCTACAAACAGTCAGCAACATACGAGTCAGCTCAATTTATTACAAACAGCAGCTACCAGTTCCCAAAGTTGCGCCTCGTTTTCCACCGGCTTCTCCATGGTCTCCAGCACCCTCCGGACACCTTCACTAACCTTTTGTATCTCGGGATTTTTCCTCCAGTCCGGAACGAACTTTAAGCAGACATCCTGCATTCCCCTAAAGTACTCGAGCGACAGTATCGCATCAGAATGCTCTGCCGCAAAACAAAGTGTTTCACAATAGTAACTCCATAGAAAATACAGGCCTATCACATCCCTGTATTCTTTGTATATTTCTTCATGCTCCATGCAATAAGCCAAAAGCTGAAGCTGGACACTCGGATGATCAAGAAGCCTGCGCCCAAGTTTTGATGTAACCGTAGAATCCTGATGTAAGATATATCTGTACAGTGTTTTATTCAAAAGAGCCACCCTGCCTGCATACAGAAAGCACGGATAAACAAAAAGAGGCTCCTCATATATCACGTGTTCGGCAAAACGAGCCCTGCATTTACGTATCAGCTCCATTCGGTAGAACTTGTTGGTACACCCGTAAGTGACCAAGGTCGCGTTTAGAAAAGGGATCCTGTCTTCCTTTGTCCTGATATCATAAACTTCATCTTCGCTTACTACCCCGGATGAGCGCACCTCATGAGCTGTGCAAAAGAGATGATTGAACATTATCACATCGGCGTTCGTTTTTTCAGCATGATCATACAATGTCTTACAGGCTTCAGGTTCCAGCTCGTCATCAGCATCCAGAAACTGGAGATATTTCCCTGTAGCGTATGAGATTCCCACATTTCTCGCCCCTCCCTGATGCATGTTCTCATCAAGATGGATGATCACAACTGATTCGGGTGCTTCTTTTTCTATCTGCAGCAATGCACACCAGGTCGCGCCATTATCAGTAGAAGCATCGTCTACGAAAATACATTCCAGTTCATTTATGCCGATCGTCTGAGCGCACAATGACCTCCATGTCCCCATTATTGACTCTGCACAGTTGTAGCAGGGAACGATCACCGATATTCGATGATTGTTTGACACTTCGCCGGCATTCTGCATGGTTTTGCTTCCCGAGACAGTTTCTATCATGCTTTTCAGTGTCTCATCATAGCCAAAGACCGCTTTTACGATTTCATTTCCTTTCAAGGCTATTCGTTTTCTCTCATCCTCATGTTCAAGATACCAGGCCGTCTTCTCAAGCATCTCTTCTTCGCTCCCAAACAACGCCAGGCTTTCGCCATCTTTAAAATTCTCTGCCAGTTCAGGCTGCCAGTTACTGAGAAGGAAACCGCCGCTTCCCATAATATCAAGAGCCCTCAGGGGTATACCGCTGTGTATCTGTCTGAGAGTCAGGTTCAGATTGATCCGGCTGCCATGAAATGACGCTGCCATCTGTGTTTCATAATCAGCATATCCGGCATAATGCACACCTTTCGTCACCATCTTTTCCGTATCGGAATACAGCACGATCCCGAATCGCTCTGCAACTTTTTTAACCATGTTTTTTCGTTCCCGGACGGAGAGCTTTTTCTCCAGAACCGACGCTACCATCAGCTTTCGTGGTATATCATATGTTCCCGGAACTTTCAGGTCACAGGCATGTATCAGTGAGTCACATATTTCGTCACTTAATGCCCTCTCCATTATTGACACACCATACAGCTCATGCTGCGTGTTCATCAGTCCTTCACAGTACCCCATTTCAAACTCTGTCAGACCATCCTGTTTCTCAAAATAGTCATGTTCATTCTGATACGACCTGCCGAGAAAAGAAATATCGCACTGCCGCACATCCCTGTTATTTCGAATGCATTCCGAAAAAAAAGAAACATCTGTTGCCAGCGGCTGGTGAAAAACATTAGGTCTCCCCAAGGCAATCAGACGGTTTGCTTCTTCCCGGTCGAAATGAAAAATATAAACATTATCATAAAATGAAGTCGTCGAATATAAGGTATAATGCGGCGCATCTATTATCCATGAGAGGTAAGGAATCCCGGCAACATGGGCTGCTTCTGCCAAAATAGGATAATAATCCACCGAAAAAAGTGCGTCAGCCTTCTTCCCATGTATCATAGAAAACAACACCTCTGCAAGCGCAGGATCCATGTCATAATTATCGCAGTGTTGTGTGATCTCGTAAACCTCCGGCACGATTTTTTCCAGTCCTGCCTTCACGCGCTGTTCATTACAGCTTCCGCCCCGATACAGTATTATCTTCTCCAGTGACATAACCTATCCCTTTTTTTGCTTCAGAATTCACATGCTTCATAAAACTATCCAGTCGTCAAAGTATATGTCCGGCCTTTGCATGCGTACAAACCAGTTATCCGGTGCCACCGTTATCCCGCTCCTTCTGTTAGCACCGATCGCTGCCCCCCAATAGCTGTAGGATGAATTAGCGATTATATGATGCTTCGTCTGCGCCATCAGCCAAAGGTCCTGATATGGTTTTGCAACAGGCATTATATCATATGCATCTTCACCCATTCCGGCAAGGATTGATCCCGCATAAGCCGGATCATCGGTAAATACATAAATCTTCAGCGGTCGCGGACATTTTTCCCTAATGCAGTAAACAGCTTTTTTATAATACTCTGCGTCCAGTCCCGAAAAAATATTCCTGTTTTCTCCCTGAAGATAATCCGTTCCCCGTATATGCATCGAAACAGACTCGTTTTCATTCATTTCTTTTATCGCTCTCATCATTACTTCTGTTATATAATCTTCTTTCAGCGTAAGATCAAGCATAACAGAATCCTGTACAGCTTCAAGAAATACCTTATCCTGCCAATAGCCCCTGTAGAAATACTCACCCGTTTTCACCATTCTTCCATTGGCCTTAAACTCTTCTTCATCAACTGCACCATTACACTCCAAAGCTCCGCTCACTGTTACGTAATTCGTATTAAACTTGTCTATATCGAATTCTCTTACAGTCCCTCCGGACACTCTCTTAATATAGTCAAAGAATTCAACATGCAAGACCGAACATTTTCCGGTCTTCCTCTCAAGGTACTTCGAAAACACGTATTGAAATATCTGGTTTCCAAGTCCCCCTTTCATTTCCACAAAGTTCATGTCATCAGCCCTTTCTGAACACAAGAATCCCGCTGTCACCGTTTCTTGCCAATTTCCCGTTTAGATTTTCCAATACCTCTTCCTTTGCTCCTTCAGATGCACTGGACATATCATATGTTGTTCTCTCTCCATTATGAAAAAAAGTGAACTCCACTATAGTTAATATATCTGCCTCTTTATTTTCTTTATCCTGCGGGACGATCAGATACCCGAAATCTCCTTCACTTTCCAGAGCGAGCAGGCGAACAAGCCAATAGTGCATAGCCCTGAATCGGCTTTCACTCACCAAAGAACTATCATATAAAAGTGTATCAAACTTTTCTGCCGACAAACTTTCTCCGCAAATGAAACCTATAAAACAGCAGCCTCGGGCATATTCAAGTCCCGTCTCAAACGCTTCCTGCTCCGAAAGCATCCCGTCACAATTTATGACAAGCACCCTTTCAGAAGCCTTTCTTTCTATTTGCATTACTTCCTCCGAAATCTCTGTATTTCGGGAAGCATTTACAATTATCAGCTCTATATCAACTTCTTTGAACACGTTAAGAAAGTTATCAGCATATTCACCTATTCCATATGAATCATCATCACATGATATGATCACAGATAAATCCTTCATTACACTCTCCCTTTTTCTCCTGCAAATCTTAATAGCTTTAATGCCAGTTTTGATACATCATCATCCAATCTGAGCATATAATCGTTACTGTATGCATTCGGAAAAAGTGAGGTGATATAATCCGCAAAATACATTGCTTCCTCCAGCATCCTGTCTTCACCCAAAAATGACTGGACAATTTTACCCAGCGGATCAAGAAACCCTTTCCATATGCAGTAAAATTCCAGTTCTTTTGAATAAAGTCCGTCTCTTATATTCTTATTTCGTTTTTTTATCTCTTCGACAAACTGGCCTATGATCTGGATCTCTTTTCTTGTTCTCACACTGTTATACTCCGAACGATACAGCCCCTCAGGATTCCTGAAATACCAGTATAATCTTCTCTGCATTTTACAATATCTTTTTATACTGAAAATCATTAAGCCCGAGAAATAAACATCCTCTAAATTATATACTCCATCCGGAAAACACAGCTGGTTTCTTTCCAGAAAATCCCTTTTATATAATCTTGCCCAGACTGCCGTTTTAAGAGAATTGATAAGGAACCACTTTCGCTCATCCTCTTCCCGTATCTCCAAGAATAACTCTTCGCCCTTATCATCCGATGAGATCTTGGCGGGATCATCAAACACTCCATATGAACATTCGCTGACATCGGTGTCATACCTGACCGACAGCTTTATTAGTTCACTGATCATTTCCGGCAGCAAAATATCATCACCATCTGCAAAAACTATATAATTTCCCGTTGAGTATTGCATCCCTATATTTCTGCATGTTCCGGGGCCCCCGTTCTTTTCAGTTTTTATGAGCAGAACATTGTTGGAATGCGCCTGCTCTATCCTCTCGAGATGATCAAGCGTATCATCAGAAGAACAATCCTCTATCAGGATAAGCTCAATATTCGAAAAGCCATAATCCTGCCCGATAATACTTTCAACACAGCGATCTATATACCCCGCCACGTTATAGCACGGAATTATTACCGATACTTTTTCTTTTTTCATCCCTTTCGTTCCTTCACTTCACATCTGACAACAGCTTTCCTACACGCCCCGCATAATTAAAGTTTTTTCTAACAATTTCATATGCCCTTTTTGCGATCTGTTTTCGTTCTTCTTCATGTTTAAAATAATAGTCTGCCAATTCAACCGCTTCCTCTATCGAAGCATACATGACCACTTCCTCACCCGGAACAAAGTATTCTGCAAGTTCCGGCTGGTATGACGAGATCATAAACGCATTGCAACCCATTATATCCAATGCCCTTAGCGGTATTCCGGTAACATTTGCCCTTATTATGGGGCAAAGATTTATATCAGTACTCTTGAAAACCAAGGGCATCTCTGTCAAATAATCAATAGGCTCTCTGACATCTACCTTCCTCAAATTCGACCTCATAGCATCCGATATACTCCCTGTGTACAATCTGGTATCATATCTTTCTGACATGACATTCAGAAGGTTGATCCTGTCAAGGCAGCTCACATATTCAGCCACCGCCCAGCGTAACTGTCTTGCATTTGGTTCTATATCTTTTACTCCGCGGCTTTTGTACTCCTTGCATACACTGTCCGCAAAATTCTCATCTATCATCATATTGAACAGATCCACTCCGTAGAGCTTCTCCTGTACATTGACAACAGCTTCTATATATCCCTTCTGATATTCACTCATACAGCTTTTCAACGTCGGCAGTACGGGCTCATACATTTTCCCCACGAAGGAAACGTCAGCCTCAAAACGTTTATCAGCCCTGCATCTGTCGAGCCTTTCGGTATTCACTGCAAGCGGCAGATAATATACCGACTCCAGCCCCATATTTTTATATGTTTCATGATCGTGACGACTGAAAAAATATATCCTGTTTCCCGGACAGTCCATATACTGCAATGTCGGCAGTTCCGGCGGGCTGTCATAAACCCAGGAAACATACGGTACCGATACTTTATTGCATACCTTTGCCAGCAGCGGCAGAAAATTTGTAGTCAGCACGAGATCAAAGCCACCGCTCTTTATCTCAGCACAAACATCCTTCTCTGTCTTCTCATCACTGTACTTATCAAGAGGCCTTATAACAGCTTCTTTTACCTTATGTCCGGCTGCTCTGACCGCCTCCGTCAGATCTTTCTGTATGAACGAACCCAGAAAATCATATACAAGAATATTCATGCTATACTCCCTTTTTTTCCGCAAGCGCAAGTATCAGTGTGTTCTTCACGTATTCCAGCACTTCATTCTTTTCCGCATCGGCAAAGAGATCAGCAATCAGCCGGTCGAAAATCCCGTATTTCTGCATATCTTCCATATATTCCGCTATGATCCTGCATCTTGCTTTATAATGGTTTATGTATGAAGAGCTCACCCCTTCACCATAACGGTATGCATCAAGCAGCACCTCATCCGCAAAGCTTATTCTTCCTGCTTTTGCCGCTTTGAGTGCCAGATCCCAGTCTTCCAGTGCGGGATAGGCTGTATCAAATCCCCCTATGCTCTCAAAGCAGGTCTTTCTCATCAGTAACGTCGGAGCTCCTATGGAATTGTTCTGGAGCAGATACGGATATATCTCCCCATCAAGGATCTCCTTCGGGTATTTTTCAGAGGGAACTCTGTATACCGTTTCATTGTTATGAAACTCATACGCACAATACACCATTGCAGAATCCGGGTATTTTTCAAATAGCTTTATCTGTTTTTCCAGCTTATCCGGTCTCCATACGTCATCGGAATCCTGAAAGGCTATCAGCTCGTACTCAGCCAAAGACACACCATAATTACGTGCTTTTGAAACTCCGCCGTTTTCTTTAAGCTGAATGTATCTGAGTCTGTCGTCAGCTATCCCTCTGATGATCTCTCCGCTTTCATCTTCCGATCCGTCATCAACAACAATGACCTCAAGCTTATCATAAGTCTGTTCAAGCACACTCTCTATTGAGTGCCGGATCGTTGCTGCCCGGTTATATGTCGGGATGATAACGCTTACAAACATATGGGACTTCTCCTTTTATACTTAGCTTTCACCGTATATGCTTTTCATGTATTCATACAGCTCCGGTATCTTCTTCATCATCGCATCAAACGTTTCCACTTCCACGCGTACTTTGGTCCGCTCATCACCTGAGGCCTCAAAACACACAGCATTGTTTATATAGTCCTGCATGATATCTTCGCAATAGTAAATAAGTATATTTCCTGCTCTGCTGTCAAGTATCCGATGATATAAAGAATCGTAAGATCTCATATCTGAAGCGGAAACCTTATCCCTGTTACTCAGTATGCGTCTGCCTATAGCCGAGAATTTTCTGATATCAGCTTCTGTTTCCTTCAATTCTTCGGCGATTGCCAGCATTTTCATTCTCAGCTTTACAGCTTCTTCCTTTTGAATAAACGGCGTCAGACCTGCCAGGATCTCTTCGGTCGGGTATTCTTTTGTACAATATCTGTCAACAGCTTCTCTGAGACTCATGACTCTGCTTCCGCGTATCAGCGCTCCGCCTTCGGTAGCATCAACAACTTCAGCTTCGGGATGCTTTTCTATCTGTGCTTCAAAAAATCTCAGGAACGAAAGCCAGTCATGCCTTGTCTTTACCTGTCCCCCGTTAATTCCGGGCACCAGTGCTTCAACCTCTTTACTTCCTGTATTCCTGTTATCTCCGCGTGCATACGTGGATTCATCCGCGCCAAATGCCAGATCCTGTCCAACCAGTATGATATGTCTGAAACCATAACTTAAAAACAGAGAGAAAACATAGGTCGCCACCGATCCGCCGTGTTCTTCAATTACCGGCATAGCTTTAAGAACATCCCCCATCCCCGGCAGATCATCGGAAAAATCATAGTATATACATTTCCCCCTGTACTTCTTCTGAATCTCAATATCTCCTCTTGAGGATATAAGTATTCTGTGGATTCCTTCTCTGTCATGATCAAGAAATCCGTCATTTTTAGGATCCAGTTGTGCTACAAGATCTGCCTTTATCTTTCTGTCATCCAGCAATAATGATGCCCGGCTGACAACTATTATCAGGGCTTTTTTATACGCTCTTTTTAATTCGTCTGCGTTTCTGTCAAGCGACGGCCCGGCCGATACGATAAATACCGGCATATCCCTGTCAGAAAATGCTTCAAACATCTTATTGCATCCTGTATTGTCCGCCAGAGCTGAAAGTGCATACAATTCATTTTTACACGGAAGCTCTGCATGGAGCATCATACCGGCCTTGTCGTTCATGCGTTCTTTTACAGTCTGAGTTATTACCTGCCTTATGCGTTCATATTCATTCTCATACGCCGTCTTATACCCCGGCAGTATCACTGTCGCTATATGTTCCGCATTATAAGCCTGTATGGATTCATCCAGCAGTTTTTCCAGCTCATCAGGCTGTTCTTCATCACGCAAAACCAGCATCAGTCTCCCGTCCGAAAGCATGCGCGATAATCTTTCCTCATCGTATGTATTCATGAAAACAGTCGTTTCAGGCTCGTATATGATCAGCTTCACTACAGAAGAGGTCCGCGCAAGCAGCGATTCCGCGTAATCACCGTTTCCGAATCCAAAAACAAAGTAAAGAAGAGTTTCATCAGCCATAGCTACAATTCTCCTATATCCCGATCGACATATCCGCTATCATCGCAGGTTTATTACACTGTGTAAAATGCAGGGGCATAAATGAGGGGCTTCCGTAGTACGCATCATAGTTTTCCGCCTCATTCTCACCGTCTTTCGGCGCTATCTCTTTGATACAGATACCCTTAGTTTTTGCTTCTTCCAAAAGCTCAAAAAGTTTTTCGGCCGATCCGGCATCTATTTTCCTCCACTGATCTCTGTCCGACGGATAGAGACACAGATCGACCTCCAGTCTGTCAGCATTCGCACAAAACAGATCCAGTCTTTCCTTTACAGCCCGGATGAAAATACTTTTATGTTCGGCAAGTTCATTTGCACCTATCATAAACAGGATCTTCTTTTTTTCTTTCATATGTCCTCCCTGCAGCTCTGCATTTTACTCTGCCATAAATATCATTTTTCACACTCTGCCCGCATCAGCTCAGCCGTTCAAACAGCGGATCCTCGCCCGCATCATAATCCTGTATAAAAACTTTCTTTTGTTTCTTCTCAAATTCTTCGGAAATAAGACTCACATCTCCGATAAATATTTCTGCATCCTCTGCTATTTTATCAATGAGATCGGATTCTCCATATACAGACACAGCTACTGCTTCTGCTTTTTCCTTCAGCTTTTCATACTCATCCATCATATCCGGCATCATCTCATCAAAGGCCAGATCCTCGTTAGCCGGAAACTCACCCTGTATCCAGTATATCCTGTATCTGTCTTTTATCTTTCCAAAACTATCAAGCATCTCAGTGATCTTTTCGATCGCCCTTCCGCTGTTTATGATCATATCCCTGACAGAGGTATAGTAGATCAGGCTTCTTTTATCACCGCCCTCAGGAACATATTCCTTCTTTATCCGTTTATCGGAATATGCTTCAAGTATTGCCTGCTCCAGCTTATTTCCGATCGATCCCATCTGTTTCCTGTAATAGGGATAATCATGTGCCCCCCGCTCAACGGAAGGCGTCAGATAGGAATTTCCGAATCTCGCATTAAGCACTGCCGCATATCCTGCAGGAACAGGGATCGATATGTGTTCAAAAGGAACCTCTATGACATTCTCGAGATATTCCCTGGGAAACTTTTTACTTCTGTCCTTTGTATATTCGTCATAGCGTGCAAGATAATCCGCATCCTCCCTCACGGTTATCCTGCATACCTGATCGTAAAGTATCTCCAGCTGGTTTTGAACAGGCCTATCCGTATTAAATGTGTATCCCGTCTCTTTTTCCAGTTCTACCAGAGACATAGCCAGTCTTTCATTTATACTGTTTCCGGCATTAAAAGATCCGCTTCGCTCCTTCAGTGCATCCGACTGTTTACTCAGCGATATCGCATTATCAATTCTTTCAAGCAAAGCCAGTATATAGGCTTCTTCAGCCGGATCCCTCGGAATATAGTAATACGGGTAGATGTCCGGCCCCGTAAGAAAAGGACAGCCTTCCCATTTTTTCAGGTATTCTCTTTTGAAGCAGATATCGTTGTTGTTTGTGACATGTGAAAAATTCATATCATACCAGGACCTGGTATAAGGATTCAGAATATTATATTTATCGCTGTTTTCAAGCAGTTCTGTCAGTGCAATATAGTCATCCCTGACCATGCCTATATCTATATCATCATCCCAGGGGATGTAACCTCCATGCCTGATCGCTCCCAGCAGTGTTCCGTATGCCGCAAAAAACTTAAGGCCGTGCCCGGCGCAGATCGCTTTCAGCTCTTCCAGTATAAGCATATCCGCGGCCCAGCAGTGCTTCATCACTTCGCTCACAACGAAGCCGCAGCGTTCCTCTTTATGATAAAACTCATCCTCAAACAGCCTTACGCTCATTACGCCTTCCTGTTATCCTTTGCTTTTGCCTTGTATTCTATGGCGATCCTCAGACATTCCTCTTTTATTTCCGGGTGAAGGCCTGCCGTTTTTTCATAACAATGCGCCAGCATTTCATAAGCGTGCTCACCGCCCGATGCCGCAACCAGCACGGCTTCCGTTTCTTCCGCAGCATTCAGAAACCAGACAGAAGCCTCTTCAAGATCGGCTGCATCAAAAAAGTATTGTCCGAGTTCACAGCAGATCTCGGAACACGGAGCCGTACTTACATTTTTCAGCGCCCATTTAAAAAATCCGTTCACATCTGCTGACAGCCTGGCCTGCCTTGCGAGTACACAGTAGCATTCCGTACGGATGTCTTCGGTGCTTTCCCCGTCATGTGCAAGCGCATCAAAGTATGCAGCTGCCGCATCCAGATCCTTTTTCTCACCGGCAAGCATCAGCTCCTGCGCATACATATGTCTCAGCCTCTCCGAAAGGCTTCCCTGAGCTTTTATCGTTTTTTCAAATATACCGAAGTCCCTGCCGGCATGGGCATTTTCCGGCATATGGAGTATCTCGATATCGCTGTCATATACCAGCGGAAGCATGCTCACCGCTTCGTGCACCGGCTCTACCCATCTGAACTTTCTCAGTCTCTTATACAGCTTGGGTCTTAAATCTCTTTCATAATTCTCGGTGGTCGTATATTCATGCCTGTTGACATAGACCATCTGGACCATCTCTATCTCGGGCTGCATGGCTTCCTTAAGCGCCATGAACTTCTCTATATTCTCCCCGTCTATCATCTCATCGGCATCCGCGGAATAAATATAATCCTTTGTTGCTTTTGAAAATGCGAAGTTCCTTGCAGCGGAGAAATCATCCACCCACTCAAAATCATAGATCCTGTCCGTATATCCTGCCGCGATCGCTTTCGTGGAATCCGTCGAGCCGGTATCCACGATCACTATCTCATCCACGACATTACGAAAAGAGTCCAGGCATCTTGCCAGAACTCTCTCCCCGTTTTTAACTATCATTACAAGTGATATGCTTATCATAATCTGCTCTGCGGTTCTCCCTTCCAGCGTGCCTGCAGTTCGATCATAGCCATCGCTATAAATACGACCGGAGTGCATATGCACTGCTGGTAACAGAAGAAATTATGCGACATATAAGCAACAACAAGTGCCATCAAAGGTATCACAATCGGATTCTTCGATGCTGTCTTAGCTCCTCTGATAAGAGCTGTTATAAATATGCCCAGATAAGCCAGCACACCGAGTATGCCCTGTGTCACCAGCATATTGAACCACTCGTTATGGGCACAGGCCAGCGCCTGTCCATGCCAGTACGTATATACTTCCTCCATACAGTATTCGTTCATGGCATCCGCGAAACAGTCCGGACCCACACCTATCAGAAAATCTTTTACGGAAGCGTTGCCGAAAGCAGTCCAGGCCATCCTCCAGTTAAAACCTCGGTGGTTACCCCAGGCATTGTCGAAATTCAGAATGTTCACGCCGCTCAGTTTTTCTATTTTTCCCGTCGTCACTCCCACTACCAGACACACGGCAGCAACTGCCACCGCAATGACTGCAGCGACTGTTATGCCCCAGACAGGCTTTCTGTACAGGGATATATCAAAAGCTTCCTTATCTTCCCTCTTTTTTGTTACACTGATGAGAACGATATACAGTAACACTGCGACCGCCAGGGGGATATACATCAGCTTTGACTCGGTCATAAAGATGGTCATATCCTCGGTGCCGACAAAGAGATGATATTCTCTTTCATCCAGCGTTGCATGCAGCCATCCGATGATCCTGAATGAACACAGGCCTATTATCATCATCTCCAGAAAACGTTTCGCCTTCTCGTTACTGTCCAGTGAATAACGGAAAAATACAAGGAATATAAAGACGATAGCCATGTAAGCGCTGTCGCTGTTGGTCGTACATATCATGCCGAAACCAAGCGCAGTAAAGATGCCGTAAAGCACCCTGGCCTTTATATCTTTGGCATCAGCCTTCCAGTACATGTACATGCCGAGAGGCATCATCAGGATCGCATAGGAGGAATACCAGGAGGTCTGCCCCAGGGTAGAAAGGAACTTCATTATATCCTGGTCTCCGACACCGTCGTACATGCCCAGGGGATTGAAGCCGAATCTCTGAAGTATACCCATCTGGTAGCACACTGCTGCGACTATGATGGCAACTCTGATAACCCCGTCACTCCACTCCCAGAATCTGGAGACGAAATAATAAGCCGCAACAAAGATAAACTGACTCATGAGGCCCATAAACCAGCCGTTATAGCCCCATATCGCAGTATCCTTAAAATCCGATGCAAGATAGGAAAGCAGGCTTAATACGCCAAAAGCGATAACAAAAGCATCACATAGCGAGATCTGCTTATGAAGTTCTTTCCACTTGATCTCCCGGAAATAACATATGACAAAATATACCAGACCGACTATGGCCAGCCCAAGCACTACCAGCGAGAACCATCTGAAAAACTCGTACTTGCTGTCGCCCATATCAAAGTATTTATCGTGAAAGTATAAGGGGTAGATACACAGCATCACCACCACATAGCTCATGGTAAGGAATACCATGATCATATCGGCTATCTGCTGCGGTGCCGATTTCAGATTCTTCTTTTTTTTCTTAACATTTGCGCTCATCTCTTTACTCCCTGATCATTGAATTAAACCGCATAATATTATATCTGATTTTACACCTTACGTCCAGCAAAAAACATCACAAATACCGCATACCGACCTCAATATCGGATAGCAATGCCGGCGTCGGCGTGGTATAATTATCATTACATAAACAGGAGGACGAAGCATGAGTGATATCCGTGATAAGCGAATAACTATCTTAATGCCGGTTCATAATGAAAAGAAGCTGGCAGAACTGGCCGTAAAATTTCTCAGAATGAATCTGCCTGAAGGAGATTTTCCCCTCGTCCTTATCGATAATGCTTCTGATGACGGTCTGCGTGAATGGGCCGCCTCACAGCAGGATCTGACCTATGTGTACATGGATCAGGGAATGGAACCCTGGGGGAGCGTACTGCAGCAGGTTATAGACGGGCTTGAAATACGAACCGATCTTATGATAATGCAATGCAGATATATCCCCATACCCGGATGTATGGAAAGAATGCTCGATGTCTTCTGCTCTGACCTGTCACCGGCTGCCGTAAGCTGTGAGATGACGGAATCCACGATCAGACAGCAACGTACAGCCGTAACTCTTTCCGAATATGAGGAGACTGTCGATTATGCCGGCAGAATGAGCGGGAGAGCAGAACGGGTAATGGGTTTTGACGGCTGTTTCTTCTTTCTGCGATATGACGCACTTACGCAGATCGGCGGTTTTGATCCCTCACTCTTTTCCCTTCGAGCCGTTATCCGGGATATATCCCTCGGTTTACTTTACCTCGGGCTTAAAATGGTCATATGCCATAATGCCGTGGTCCTTGAGCTCCCGACCGAGTTTCCCGAGCATATGGATTCACTCATACACATGGAAGAAGATGAAGCTTATCTGAGAAAAAAGCGTAATATCCATTACATGAATCTCTTTGGCAACGGAGATATAATAGATATTATCGATATAAAAAACAGCTCCGATACGAACATCCTCGAGATCGGCTGTGACTGCGGTGCAACACTGCTCATGCTGAAAGAACGTTATCCCCTTATCACTGCTGTCGGCTGTGATATATCCGCCGCCGCAACAGATCTTGCCTCGCATGTTCTGGACCGCGCTTTTGTTGCCAATATAGAAGATGAATCCCTGCCTCTCACTCCGGGCAGTCTGGATATGATCATTTTTGCCGATGTGCTCGAGCATCTGCATGATCCGCTTCGCACCCTGAGATATGTTAAGAGTTTTCTAAAACCTGACGGCAGGATCGTTGCCAGCATTCCCAATCTTATGCATATATCCGTAATGCGAGGCTTACTGCACGGTGATTTCACCTACACTGAAATGGGCCTGTTAGACAGGACTCATATCCATATGTTTACATGGAATGAGATCGTCCGTATCTTTGACGCTGCGGAAATGGAAATAGAGCTCCGTCAGGATCGCTGCATTGACCTGAGCGTCGATGACCATGCCCTGATCGAGCACCTGCTGGAACTCGCCCCTTCGGCAGAGCGCTTCATGTATGAAACTTTCCAGTACCAGATAAGAGCCGTCGCACAAAAGCACAGCGACACCGGCAGCGAAGCTTCTCCTGCCGATAGCACAGATGCCGGCTTCGAAGCACTCGGCGACTCACTTTTTTCAGCTAATATAAAGCAGGCCTTTCTCTGTTATCAGAGAGCGCTTTATGCATCCCGCACAGCGGACGAAAGGGACCGTCTGCACCGCAAACTGGAGCAATGCGGCGAAAACGGAGGTTCTGTTCCCAAAACAGCAATAGTTATCGTTTCATATGGTCAACGCTTTCTGCTCCAAAAATGCATTGAAAGCATAAGAGAATACTGTGATCCCGAAACATATTCCATCATTGTTGTTGACAACGGTTCGGATAACGATACCGTCAGATGGTTAAAAGAACAGGATAACATCATATTAAGATGCAATAATGAAAACGCCGGCTTCCCCGCAGCCTGCAATCAGGGGATTGAACTTTCTTCACCGGACGAAGACATCTTTTTACTCAATAACGATACCCGGCTTACTCCCGATGCCCTTTTCTGGCTGAGAATGGGTCTCTATCAGGATGAGAAGACCGGCGCTGCAGGATGCATATCAAACTATGCCGGAAAGGGCCAAATACGTGATATCATTTTCGATACGCCCGAACAATATGTGGAATACGGCGCCAAAAACAACCGCCTGATGAGTGATCCGTACCGCGAGCAGGGCTTTCTTTGCGGTTTTGCCTTTTTGATCAGGCGGGATGTACTCAGGCTCACAGGAAATCTTGATGAACGCTTTTCCCCCGGATATTATGAGGATACGGATCTTAGTCTCAGGATAACGGCCGCCGGTTATAAACTGCTTATATGTGAAAACAGCTTTATATACCATGCCGGAAGTCAGAGTTTCCGAAAAAGAGAGGATCTGGAAGAACTTATGGAGCGCAATCTTCAATACCTCGTTTCAAAGTGGGGAGCCGAACAACTGCAAACAGCTCTCGGGATATAAACATAAACAGCATGCCCGGGAAATCTGCAGGACTTTCCCGGGAAGAAAAAAGAAGCCGCTTTCGCAGCTTCTTTTTATTATTATCTGGAATATTATCAGCCGAGCAGTGACAGAACTCCCTGATTTGACTGGTTAGCCTGAGCCAGCATCGAGGTACCTGCCTGTGACAGCACCTGATTGTTGGAGTACTTAACCATCTCTGTAGCCATATCAGTATCACGGATCTGGCTCTCAGCTGCGGTAGTATTCTCAACCACGTTATCCAGGTTGTTGATCGTGTGCTCCAGTCTGTTCTGAACAGCACCGAGGTCTGACCTCTGCTTGGAAACGCTTGCAAGCGCGTCCTTGATCTTCTGGATTGCGCTCTGCGCTTTCGTATTATTGGCTCCGCTTACAGATACTCCACTAATACCAATACCGGAAGCGCTCATCTTGGCGATGCTGATCTTGATAAACTGACCTGATTCTGCACCAACCTGAAGATTCTTGCCGGTAAAGTTACCGTTGAGCAGATTCTGCTCATTGAATGTAGTCGTAGAAGCAACACGGTTGATCTCGCTCTTAAGAGCCTGAACTTCACTGTTCAGATATTCACGATCCTTGGTTGTCATGGTATCGTTGGATGCCTGATTAGCAAGGACGTTCATTCTCTGAAGCATGTCGTGTACTTCGTTCAGAGCACCTTCTGCTGTCTGTACGCAGGAGATACCATCCTGAGCGTTCGCGGATGCCTGTGTTAAGCCTTTGATCTGGCGGCGCATCTTCTCGCTTATGGCAAGGCCTGCTGCATCATCAGCTGCACGGTTTACTTTGTAACCGGATGATAACTTCTCGGTTGACTTAGCCTGCGCATTGGTTGTGAGACCTAACATTCTGTTACTGTTCATTGCTGTTAAATTGTGCTGTACTACCATATTTTTGTCCTCCTTGAGTATATATTAGCGTCCCCTCCGGGGACATTTTTCTCATCTGATTATTATATCGTCCTTATCCTTTTCTACTTTAGCATATTTTCAAAAAAAATAAAAGAGCCGCCTTGCGGCGGCTCTTTCTGTTAGCAATGTGATTAACCGAGGAGTGAAAGTACACCCTGGTTTGACTGGTTAGCCTGAGCCAACATGGATGTACCAGCCTGTGAAAGGATCTGGTTGTTGGAGTACTTAACCATTTCTGTAGCCATATCAGTATCACGGATCTGGCTCTCAGCTGCGGTCGTATTCTCAACTACGTTATCCAGGTTGTTGATCGTGTGCTCCAGTCTGTTCTGAACAGCACCGAGGTCTGACCTCTGCTTGGAAACGCTTGCAAGCGCGTCCTTGATCTTCTGGATTGCGCTCTGTGCTTTCGTATTATTGGCTCCGCTTACAGATACTCCACTAATACCAATACCGGAAGCGCTCATCTTGGCGATGCTGATCTTGATAAACTGACCTGATTCTGCACCAACCTGAAGGTTCTTGCCGGTAAAATTTCCGTTGAGCAGATTCTGCTCATTGAAGGTTGTAGTAGAAGCAACACGATTGATCTCGCTCTTAAGAGCCTGAACTTCGCTGTTCAGATATTCACGATCCTTGGTTGTCATGGTATCATTAGATGCCTGGTTAGCAAGGACGTTCATTCTCTGAAGCATATCATGTACTTCGTTGAGCGCACCTTCTGCGGTCTGCACTGCGGAAATGCCATCCTGAGCATTTGCAGATGCCTGTGTTAAGCCCTTGATCTGACGGCGCATTTTCTCGCTTATAGCAAGACCTGCTGCATCATCAGCTGCACGGTTTACTTTGTAACCGGAAGAAAGCTTCTCAGTTGACTTAGCCTGTGCATTGGTCGTAAGACCTAACATTCTGTTACTGTTCATTGCTGTTAAATTGTGCTGTACTACCATAATATTTTCCTCCTTGAAAATGTTGATGCGACATCCTTGCCGCTATTATTGGTTGCGCGGTATCAACCGCTTGTATTAAATATATCGGATGAGATTTCCGATACTTAATACCAAAAATATTTTTTTTTGAATAATTTTGTAAAATTATAATAACACTTTAATCCAAATAATGCAAGTCTTTTAGCAATTTTACTTATTTTTTATAAATTTTCATTCCTTTTATCCTCGCTCCCTGCTTGGAAAGATTCACGAACTTAACCTGAGGACATCTGGCTATCTGAAATTCTATCTGTTCTTTAAAGAACCTGAATGTGGGCGTAGTTCTTACCTTTGCTCCATCGTTTGATTCCACCCATTCATTCTTTTCGCCCTTAGCTGCGTTATCATTGTCGCTTCCTTTCGCGTAAATCCTTCCTCCCGGATATGCCAGATCCAACCCTACAACATATACCTTCCTGGCCCCCAAACGCACTGCTGTTTCTATAGCCAGTGCAGAAACGGTACCTCCCACATTCCATATTTCATCCGCTTTCTTTTTTTCTGTATATCTTAAAACGTTTTCCCCCTCCGTGATCAGACATACCCTCCCCTGATATTTATGGAGATATTTCCAGCCTGTAAGTATCCCCGCCACCAGGGGTATATCCCGGGTTTTATCCTCTATCCCCTCCAGATACCTCATTATCGCTTCTTTGGGATCAGCCACAGTTACCACATCTGGCTTTACTCCGGCTAATAGTAGTTTCTTCAATACCGTTTCTACAGTAACTATTCTTATTTTTCCTACAGCTTCCTTAAGAAAGTCCATATTATCGTCCAAAGACGGCCCTGCAGCAACTACGATCCACTCATCACTCTGCAACTCATCCCTCAACTCTCTAAAGCTGATATCAGCTCTCTTTACGTTTTTGCAGGCATTGATCCTCCAAAGATCCTCCAGGCTGATTTCTCCCTCGTTGACCATTCGTTCACGTATCAGACCCCCGCCATCATACTTGGAAAACTCCGATGCTTCCCAGTATGAAATAAAGCTCCCGGCATAATCTGAAGATTTTCGACGCATGAACTGATCTTTCAGCCGGTTCGGATCTTTTTCAGCCACAATCTCCAACATATTTCTGTCAATGCGATCCAAAACCCCATAAGAAAATGCCATTTCCACTATCCTGGGATCGCATTCATAAATAACTATCTTTACACTTTTTGCTGAATGAACATAAATCTGATAAGCCTCATATCCAAGACCACAACCGAATATATGAAATTCATCCATCCCCGGTCTGTATAATGCCTCTGCCAGCTCCGCAGCAGCAACCATCGGTTCATGGATTTCATGCAACCATAACTGTTGCTCCGAATCATATAGGGTCAGATATCCGCTATCTGCGCTTTTAAACCTGTATCTCCCGTCTTCAACGTCTATGCAGCTCTTATGTTTCATACACTGCTTATATAACGGGATGAGTTCTCCCTCTATTACTGAAGAAAACGCTGCCGGGTCTCCCCATTTTTGGCATACATTTTCCGCAGAATTAATCATCTGCGCAGCAAGCGCTTCATCCTTTTCAGATATTTCCTCTGCAAGCTCTATTAATACTGCAGTCAATGAATTCCATTCTTCAAAGGCTTTCTCCAGCATTAGTTTTCTTGTATACTTCACCGTATCATGAAGCTGCTGCAGAACATCTGCCTGTGTATATATTCTTTCAAGAAAATCTTCTGCCATTTTCCACCTCTTCCGATGCTCTCATAACTATATTTATCATCTCCCGGCATTTCCCCTCAAATCCATGCTTTTCTTTTACCTTTGCATATCCGTTAGCCGCTATCCTCAGCCGTTCTTCTTCATGCTCAAGATAGTAGCCGGCCAGTTCTGCAGCATGCTCCGTACTTTCATAATATACAAAGTCTTCTCCGGGAACAAATTCATTGCACATATCTTCCTGGTAATTTGACAGGACAAAGCCCCCGCAGCCCATTATATCCATAACCCTTAAGGGTATACCCGTCTGTATGCTCCGAAGGGTGACATTCAGGTTGATCTTTGCACATTTTATCGCGTAAGGCGCCTCGGTATAATAATCAAGCGTCCCCCTGTACCCGACTCCGGGAATATCCCCGCTTCTGTCCGTGGAATATAGTGCTACCCTGTACTTTTCCGCCAATGCCTCAAGTATATGTTTTCGTTCATTTGACGTGACCGCCATTGCCAGGTAATAGTTTGCAAAATCCCAGGATGCCTTATTATACCCTGTTCCCTTGTTATCGGAAAGCGGGACCTTCTTTAATATCCGCTCCATTATACCGGCTGTCAGGGATTCCTCAAGAAAATTCACCCCGGCGATCTTCTCCTGGGCCTTAGTCAGCGCAGCCAGATACCCGGCCGTATATTCATCAAACTTTGTATATTTCTCAAAATAGCTGTATTTCTCCTTATACATCGAACCGATCATCGCAATATCGGTATCATATCGCTTTATTGCCGCCTCATCTGCTGTCATCTTGTCATATTCTTCCGTATTTGCCGCCAGCGGAAGGTAGTAAACCTGTTCTATCCCGTCATTTCTCATCCGCTTCACTTCATGTGAATCGAAATGAAAAATATAGTTTTCTTCAAAGAACACTGTCATTGAATAAAGAAAGGCTGCGGGGCTGTCATACACCCAGCTGATATATTTCTTTCTGCAGGCATGAACGGCGGCTGCTATCACCGGAAAATAATTAAATGAAAAAACAATATCCGCCCCGGTACGCAGTATCTCCGAGGCGATCTTCATTCCCAGCTCTTCACCGATATCCGCCTGAGCGCTTCCCTGCGGAAAATCAAATATCTCAACCTTGTGCCCGAGCCTCCCGAATGTCTCTTTTACCGTCCTGCTCCCGAAAGCCGGCCAGTCCATGATCAGTATAGTCATAGAGTCCCTTTCAATATCTTTTCCAGCAAGCTTCCGCCAATATCCCCGTCATCATATTTGTAGGTAAGCTTATGGACATCACTCATATTTTTTATCTGCACCCATCTTTTCTCACTGTAGGCTTTAAACATATCATGCTGGAGCGCATGCGCCGGTTCATTGGAAAACAGCGGTATACTTTCAAATTCATCAGGATACATCTTACAGGCAAGTGTCATCATCAGATGCAGCAGAAAATAATGCTTGAGTTCCTCTTCCTTTTCCCAGTATGTATAGAGAAGTTTTTTTGTTGCCTCAAATATGGCACTCTTCCTTCCTGCCTGCATGAACCAGCTGTCAAAGATGATATACTCGCTCACATTTCCCGAACGGTACATGAACAGATCTTCTGCATCCAGCACCGGAAGTATCGAAGCCGTGCCCGATATATATGCTGTTGCATCAAGCCACAGGCCCCCTCTCTCAGTCAGCAGCTCCATCCGTACCAGATCGGTGTAATGTGTCCTGCTTATAATGCCCCTGTTATACTTTTCGATTATATGATCCGGCAGGCTTACATACTCCGTAAGATTTCCTTCATCCAGGACTATTATCTTTTTCCCGAGCTTTTTCACGGACTCATAGCAGCATCTTACTATCTCCGGAGCTTTTTCCAGACTCTGAAGCCAGCACCACCATATAACATCACGGTCCGGAAGAAGCTCTGTACCGTATTCCGGCTGTTCCTGCAGCACTTTGGCATAATTAGCCCCGCAATACTTATATACTACGGAAAGCCCCCGCAGAAACGAAAACTCCTTCAGTGCGTTTTTATACTCCATATTCTTCATTATGAAGGCAAGCTCTGCCCTGAACCTGTTATCGACGGCATCAGGATGTGCGCTCACAAACTCTGCTACAAGTCTGTAGGCTTCCTCGGCTTTATCCGCTTCTGTCAGCTTCATAACATCATTCAGGATCCCTGTCACCAGACTGTCTTTATCCATATGCTTCTCCCGTTTTCATCAAATAAAGACCGTCATCCCATATAGGATACGGTCTTCCTGGCATTTGAACATCTCCTGTCCGTATATCACTTCTTCTTATCCATCAGCTGGGGATCGATCAGATTGATCTGATTCATATTGGTATAATAGCTGGCTGCTGCTCTCGATGAAGTCTTGTTGGTACTGATCCTCTTCTTTGCATCCGCAAAACGCTCCGTTATCAGACCTTTGTTGTTCTGCTCGTCACTCATAAGTGTGGTCCCGAGCCCGGTGACTTCACGTATCAGCAGCTGGAGCTTCTTAACATACTCCGAATACAGGCTCTTTTTTCCTTCAAGCTCCGGTTTGATCCTTTCAAATACCTGCTGAAAACCATCATCCAGAGCATCCAGCCTGTCGATCAGCTCATCTTTTTCATCCACGAGCCTGTCAAAAGCGTCCCAGTCTACATTTTCCTCCCGGACCACATCAGCCTGTTCTGCCGTCTTTGCTATCAAAGCTTCCAGACATTCTTTTTTTTCTTCCAGTCCGGTGATAAGGCTGCGAAGATATTCCTCCATAAAATCCCCCGTTATGCCTGCTGGCTCTTGGCCACCTTCATTACCTCTTTCCAATTATCCCTCATGGATCTCAGATGTCCGACAACCTCCTCCATGATAGCTTTATCCTTGCTTATATTGGCTTCCACAAGCCTCTGAGCCAGATACTGATACACATTTTCGAAATGCTGGGCAACTTCGTATTTAAAGTCGAGAGTACGTCTGAACTCCTCAATGATCTTTTCCACTTTTACGATATTGATGTGTGCTTTCTGGACATCACCGTCTTCTATGCCCTTTATCGCGATATTGCCGAACTTTATGGCTCCTTCATAAAGCATAAGGGTAAGCTCCGCCGGTGTTGCCGTCATTATTTTGTTTTTCAGATACTGGTCATATGGATTGTTCTGCATCGATCTCTCTCCTGTTTTCATAGTATCCGGCGGATAACTGTCCGGTTTGCATTACCTGAACGTCCATCCGCCGGTTGTGATCGAAAATCTATTAACTGGCTGTCAGCCTCCGAAGAACCCGCCGACTGCTGTCTGGTTTTTCTGCAGTTTTGCCAGCTTGCTCTCCATCTTACCGAATCTCCGGTACCACTTATCCTCTACATCGGTAACCTTCTGCTCCAGTTCCTTTATCTTCTTGTCCCAGTCTTTTCCTTCCTCGGTCAGCTTCTTGTCATTGTATACCTTATAGATACTGCTCATGCTGCTGTTGCCGCTCATCTTCTTGTACAGACTGTCATACAGATTGTTTGAAAGCTTCTGGAAGAACTCGGTAACTGCCTCGGGATCGGTACTGATCATGGCTTTCAGCTTATCTTCCTTGCCTGCTCCCACTTCATCATCGGGATCGCCGTCGATATGCAGCGCATACCTGTCATTCTCGGCTGCCTCAAAATACCCCTGTGAGCTGATACCGAAATTCGAAAGATACAGCGTCTTGTCGCCAACTTTTATACCCTTTGCCATCTCGTTGCTTACTGCAAGCATAACATCGGAAAGAGTTCCGTCCTTACGGAGCAGGGAGTCTTTTATCTTATTCTCCCACTCATCTATCTCCTTTTCGGACATTTCTTCCTTCTGCTCGTCCGTCAGAGGATTATAACCCTTTGAAGAAGGTGCGTTATAAAGCTTGCTCATCTCGTTCATAAGGTCATTATATTCCTTGAGCATGTCCTTTACTACTTTATAGACACCGTCATAGTCCACTGACGTATTGACAGATATCTCCTCGTTGGGATCCGAAGGCATATAATTTACGGTAAATGTGCTCCCGTTTATGCTGAAGCTGTTGGTAGATGACTTGAACTCGGCTCCGTTCACCTTGATCCTTGCATCCTCACCGTTTATCTTGGTCGCTATATCAGTGATGCCGAAGCTTTCCATTACTTCAGCCCTGCTCGTTGCATTGCCTGCAGCTGTCTGGCCCTTTACATAATCGGATATCACGCTCTCGCCTGCCACTCCCAGCTTTACCAGAGCATCCATGGACTTTGCAGCTCCTTCGCCTCCAAAATCAGCCGTAAGCGAGAAGTCGCTCTTCTCACCTGTCGACTTGGCACTGACGAAAAGCCTCTGGTTTGCGGTATCGAAGTTGGCATTAACGCCCGCTTTCTTAAGAACATTAACAAGGTCATCCATGGAGGTGACGACCTTCTTGCCGTCAGCCTCTGCTGCAGCCTTGTCCTCTGCTGACATATTCCCGGCTATGACTATCTTAGTATCCACTCCGCCGGTGCTCAGTTTGATCTCGGATCCTTCTTCTATCCCGAGCGCACTCACAAGGCTGTCGCTGCCCTTCAGCTCGGATGAAGCTTTCACTTCATTACCGGTGAGATACCCTGCTTTTGCGGTATTCAGTATCTGTGCAGTCTGAACGCCGTTGGGCGTATTTGCCCCTGCCGTAACAGACAGAGCGGCATTCGATGTAGTGGTCTTGGTCTTCTTGTATGCAGCCGACATACGGTTTGTCGACAGAGTCTTTGAATAAAAACCGTATATCTTTGAGTTTATGCCCTTCCATGCATCCTGAGTCCAGGTGTTGAGCGTTTTACTCCTCTTGGCCTTCTCAAGTCTTGTCTTGGCAGGTGTGGCATATGCGTTGATTATACTTTCAGTATCCATTCCGGAGATCATTCCGGTCACTCTCAAAAGATTTGAACTCATATCCTCACCTCCTTATCGTTTTTCATCCACAAAGAGTCCGGCATATTCCCAGACCTTCGCGATCATATCAAGCATCTTTTCGGGCGGAAGCTCTTTTATTACTTCCTTTGTATCCTTATCCACTATCTTGACCGTGATCCTGTTGGTCTTCTCATGGATCCCGAATTCAGAAATGAAATTCGCCTGTTTCTTTGTCAGTTCCTCAAGCGCCTTTTTGATCGTATCGTCATTCATAGGGGCCTGCTGTTGCTGCTGTCCCCTTGACTCCCCGTTTTCATCTCCCTCGGTCTGGGCTTTCGATACCGAAAGCGTCTCGGCATCTACCTGAGGCGCATTAAGATCAGATACCTTCCCTTCCGTGGTCTCGTTTGAGGTATTCTGCGCAGTTTCCGTTCTTACTGTCGGCTGTGCCGAATATGCCATTGCCGAACTGATAGGTTCTATTGCCATTTTGATCACCTCCGTGTGACAAACCCCTGTGGTCCGCAGCCACTTATATTATACGTCACTCTTATTATCGTCATGGTTTAATAAATACTTTAGCACATTTCAATATTTTTTTAAAATGGCATTTCGCTTGCGAAATGCCTGCGCCGAGCGCGGTTGCGAAGCAACAACTTCCCCTCGCGCGAGTGCGCATCCTCCCGGAGGGTTTTCGACCCAAAACGGTACACGTTTTGGGTCGAAAAACTGCGGTGGAGTCCACCGCAGCCGGATTTACTCTTTAAACAGATTGTTAAGTGCCTCAGGCGTCTGTTTTGTCATAGCCTCCCTGTTGGACTGCTGTATCTGCTCATATACTTCTTTTCTGTATACGGGTATCTCCTTGGGAGCATTTATCCCTATCTTTATCTGGTCACCCTTGACATCAAGGATCGTGATCTCGATATTGTTGTTTATGACCAGCGCCTCGCCTCTTTTCCTGGATAATGCCAGCATGGTATCACCTCTCTAACTTTTAAGATTCTTTCCTGCTCTTTAAGATATCATAGATATAGAATTTAACGGGATAATCCTCCTCCAGTACTACCTGGCAGGCTTTTCTTTCTTCCACATTTACAACAATGGGCGCCTTCAGATTAACGCTCATCTTGGTCAGGTCGGAAGGAACCGTGATGGTGACCAGCACCAGCATATCCTCGCTTTCGCCTATTACCTTAAGAAGCTCATCATCCACTACCGGATTATAATCTTCCTTTGCTACAAGCGGATCCACCACAGGCATGGCAAATTCCGGTTCCTGAACGGACTGCATCCATCTGATACCCGCCTGATTGCCCTGCTCTGCGTCGTGTATCAGTGCAAAATCCTTAAGATCCGGGAATCCGACTATACCGCCGGGAAAATGGATCATCTTGCTGTCATCGATCGTAACCTCACCGAAAATCCTGGTTTTGATAACCATAACCTACCTCCTCATTACATAATATAGTATGTTGCCCCACTGCCTATGATTATACACCCGCAGTGCAGTATTTACAAGTAGTTTAGCAGTGTGGTCTGTATCATCTTTCCTGTTGCCATAAGCGCTGCCTCATAAGAAACACTTGCGCTTGACAGCTGCACTGCCGCCTCGGTCGCATCCACATCTTCGTTTTCGGACTGAAGTGTCTTAAAGGTCACCTGCTGTTCAGCCAGCCTGTTTTCTGCCAGTTCAACCCTCTTCGCCCTGTTTCCGACCTTGGTCAGTTCTTCGTTAGCGTTGTTCATATAGCCCTGGCTGCGGCTTATATAGTTGCTGAAACGCTTCTGGAGCTCATCTTTCAGGAAAGTCACCGCCTTTTTGGCCGCATCATACTCAGCTGCCAGATTTCCCGAAGCATCGGGATATTTATCAGGTTCCTTCTTCATTCCCTCAAGCTTTTTAGCAAGTTCCTCGGCACTGTTCAGTTTTTCCGCAAGAGCTGTTATCTCATCCACATCCCTGCCTATATCATGCTTGTAGATATCTGAAGCATAGGTGTTCACCTGTACCGCCTGATCAAAGCCTACCTGATATGATATCTCCTGATCCGGTGATACCGTATCATTGGTAAGGTAATCGGGGTTGTACTTTATCATGTTTCCCTTTGCATCCGGCGATTCGCAGTAGAAGTAATGCTCGGGCCGCAGATCCGTGGATGCCCAGTTCGTCTTGGAATAGGTGATATGCATCTTTTCCTTGGAACTGTTGATATCCTCATAGATATTCTTTCCCATCACCAGCTCTCCCGTATCCGGTATAAGGAAGAGCGCATCCGGATCGGACGCCGCTGCGGTATAAGCCGCTTCCTTATCCGTCTGTATAACGGGCTGAATCGCATAATCCGTTCCGTCTTTTCTGTATGTAAGACTCGGAACCGTATCATCAAGATTCCCGTAGGAGAGGCGGAACCTGTAATACTTGAGTTCCTCTATATCATTCTCCTGCGCTGTTACGGTATCATAATTGGTCTCCGTGATCTTCATCAGATCCGCGGTCTTTAAATACGGCATCTCCTGAAGGTCTTCAAGATCAAAGCCTTCCGTTATGGAATAAGGCTGCGAAGTAACCTTGCCGAAAGAAAGGGATGTGTCGGTCCTGTACCCGGTAAATACGTATCTTCCCGCATAATCCGAATCGCCTGTCTTGTATATCTCGTCCCTTAAAGCCTTCAGCGAATCAATGATGGTTTTTCTGTCTGATGTGGTCAGCTGGTCCGAAGACCCCTTCTCGCACTGCTCCACAATATCCTTTACAACAGATACAGTGGTCTGTATCGAGCTTTCGGTGAGGGCCAGCCAGGATTTCGCATCCGGTATGTTCTTCTCATAATACTGGTTTACCTGGCTCACATCCGTCCGGAGTCTCAGCGCCCTGATAGCTACCACGGGATCATCGGAAGGCCTTGCTATCTTTTTGCCTGTAGCGAGCTGGGTATTCAGTTCATCCTGAAGCACCTTATTATTGTTGATATTCTTCAGGGAATTGTTCTGCATTACTTTATTTGTTATTCTCATATCGGCCCCTCCGTTTATACTCCTGTCTGAAGTATCAGCCTGTCGTATACTTCCTTTAATATCTGTATCATCTTGGAAGCCATATTGTACTGCTGCTGGAATTTAGTCAGGTTCACCGCTTCCTCGTCATTATCCACACCGAATATCGAAAGTCTCTGATTCTGTATGGAATTCTGCATATATGTGTAATTATCCTTGAAATTCGATGCTCTCTGGGAATTCAGTGCCACATCCCCCAGTACTGTTATAAGATACTGGCCGGCGGCGCAGCCCCTGAAGCTCATCCTGTCGGTATTGCTGCGCAGGTCGATCAGCGCCCTCACCACATCGTTCTTTTCCACGCCATCCTTCGTGGCTGTCTCTTCCGTCCTTGTAGCCAGATAGTTTCCGTCCTTCATCATCTCGTCCGTTACTTTGAAGTTACCGGCTGTCAGCATATAGTAATTGGTACCGCCTCCCAGAACCGCATCCGTATATGCCATCCCGTCCTCCTCAGTCATGCTGCCGGAGACCAGGGTCCCGTCTTCATATTCTATCTCGACCGCCGTCCCGCTGATGCTCTTTACCGTGCATTTCAGCCCGTCCGCATCGGTGAGTTTAAGTCCTTCGGTCACCTCATAAGTGGTATCTCCGTTCATTGAGGCGTGGCTCACTGCCGACTGTATGTCCCTTACATCAAATCTGCTGCCGTTTACAAAGAAATGAAGCTCTCCGCCCAGATCCATGTCTTTTCCGTCTATCCTGCCGCTTCCCGAAAAGAGTATATGTCCTGCCGTACCGTCATCAAGTCTGCCCGAAGTCACTATCTGGTTCGTTGAGGAGGAATAAAGCCTCACCCACTCATTCATCTGCCGCAGGTAATACGGTATACCCTGATAAGCCACCGACTCACCGACAACAGCCTTTGCACCGTTGGTCACGGCATTCTGCGTTATCTGTCCCTTACTCTTATTGGCTTCGAGATCAAGTGTAAAAGTATACTGTGCCTTATCGGATCCCGCTTCATGCGAATAGGTCCAGTCCTCGAAATAATAATTCTGGTTCCCCACGTTTATGATACCGCCCGACTGTGTCAGGTTCAGCTTGTTCATATCAATGAGATAGTCTTTGTCTACTTCAACGGTTATTATCTGCTTACCCGCCGTATTCCTGACATCGGTAAGAAGGCCTTCAAAATTCTCCCCGTTATTACCGTCTCTCATCTGGAAGAGTCCCGCAAGTTTTCCGGATGCGGATGCTCCGAAAATATTGAGGGCATCGCCCTTTCTTCTGTAATCATCAGCGGTCCAGTCATCAGCCCCGTAAAAATAAACTTCATAGAGCCCGTCTATATCTGTCTGGTTTGTCTTTACGCTGAGCTCTCTTGTAACGCAGGTAAGCGTTTTATAACTGTTGGCATCAACCAGATTCTGACCGCAGATCTTGACGAGATACCTGCTTCCTCCCGAATCCTTTCCCGTAGTATTATCTATCACCGGGATCTCCTGTGTTTCCACATCAACCAGCTCAGCAAGCTCATCTATCAGCAGATCTCTCTGATCCCTGAGTTCGTTTGCGACCGCTCCGCTGTTCATCTCTATGACGTTTATCTGCTTGTTGAGGGCCGCTACTTCCTGAGCTATGGAATTTATCCTGTCAACATCAACCTTTATCTCCTGGTTGACATCATCCTGCAGCTTCTGCATATTTACATACATGTCATTGAAATAGGATGCAAGGTTATTTGCCTGACCTATCATCTGCTGCTTATAGGTCTCATCGGAAGGATTCTTTGACAGTTCCTCGATGGAGTTGTAATACTCGTTAAAGATCGTGGTAAAGCCCTTTATCGATTTATCATCCTTGTAGTAATCCTCTATGGTGGACATGTAATAGCTTTTTGATTCGTACTCACCCAGCTTGCTCTGGTTAGCCCAGTATTTAAGATCATAGAAGTTTTCCCTGACTCTTTCGATCGCAAGGGTATCAACACCTGCGCCTACACAGCCGTAAGTGGTAAATGACCTTATCGCCTCCGCAGCCTGCGTAGTCACCTGCTGTCTGGAATATCCCTTAGTCTCAATGTTTGCGATATTGTTGGCCGTGGTATTGAGCGCTGCATTGGATGCCTGCAGTCCCGTATATGCCGTATTTAATCCCAAAAAAGTTGATGACATATCACATTCCTCCTAAACTCAGGTTCCAAGTGTATTGATTATGTGCTCCATGCACTCGTCTATCACGTTTATAAAACGGCTGCTTGCATTGTATGCATTCTGGAACTTTATCATATTTGAAAGTTCCTCATCCGTTGCCACTCCTATGGAGCCCTGTCTGTTCGCTTCTACAGCTTCAACCGTAAGATCCTGATTTTCCTTCAGATTCTTATATACATTGCCGGAATTTGCTATCTGTGCAACAAAGTTCGCATAATACTTCTTCAGCGAAGTCTTGTTCGTAAGGGTGGGATTAAGCGTGTAATCCTCATTTGTAAAGGCGTCCCTGAGTTTTTCCGCTGTCGCTACATCTTCAGAACCGTCCGGAAGCCTGAGTCCCAGATGGGTCGGATACTGAAGCAGATCCTGATTGATGGCGATGTTCATGGTCGAAAACCAGGTTGCGCTGTCATTTATATCCTCGCCCATGAGCGTATCATCCTCGCTTATCCTGTGGAAAAGCTGCAGCGGCTTTGTCCCCGTCTCATCTGCCATATATCCGAAATCCGCAAAGGGATAAGTGGGATTGTTTGCCGCATCACTGATTATCCCGTTTACCGAGGTAACGAGGTTATGAACCAGTCCGTCAAACTCCGCCATGATATTGACCATGACGGAATCCTTGATATTGTCGTATTTTTCCTGTTTCTGCTCGAGGGTATCGGTCTCCCAGCCCAGGTCGGCAAAAGTCCCCCTGTGGCTGCCTCTGGCGAGGAGCAGACCTTTGAGTTCTCCCACATCGGTATCCAGCTTGGAAGATATCTCCAGATCCCAGTTAAATACCGCTCCCGTTGCCACACGGCCGGTATTGGGGTTATTTCTCACCGTATCCTGGACATATTTGACCGGTTCACCGTTCTCGTCCCTGGACTCTACAGTTACCGAATCCTTCCAGAATACATTGTAAAATCCGGTGGTCCCTACCGTTTCATCATCCTCCGCCTGATACCCCATCTCACTGACGGTGTTCATCAGCACGAAATCATGCCCCTCTATCTTTACCAGGACATTTCCGTAAAAATCGTTTTTATATGTTATATTGGCAAGCTTGCCCAGATCATCAAGGGCCTGATTTCTCTGATCCAGCAGATCATTGGGATTTTCTACTCCGCCTGCCTCTATGGCTCTTATCTTTTCATTCAGCTTGTTAATCTTCCAGCCCAGGGAGTTTATCTCGTCAACCGTCCCCGCAATCCTGGAATTCAGCTTATCCTGATAGTCCTCCATATCCTTATATGCATTCTGTGCCGCTTCCACAAAAGAATTGGCATACTGCACGAACATGGACTGGTTCACTTCACTCGCGGGGTCCTTGGCCAGCTCGCTTGCAGAATACCAGAAGTCGTTAAGCGCATTTTCAAAGGTAGGTCCGTCGAGCTCTCCGAGTATCTCCTCTATCTCTTCTATCGCACTGAAAGATACGTCATAAAAGCCCTGTCTGCCGTACTGATTTCTGAATGTGGCATCGACAAAGCGGTCTCTTACCTGTCTGACCTCACTTATATAAACACCGAGACCGGTCTGTTTCCTGGCCACGGTATGTGTGTCGGTTGACAGGGTATTATATTCTCTTGTTCCGTAAGAAACCTGCTGCCTGGTATAGCCCTTGGTGTCTGTATTCGTCACGTTATGGGCTACTACGTTCAACGCTTCCTGGCTGGACTGAAGCCCCGAGGTTCCCAAGTATAAAGACCCGAATAATGACATATCCTTACCCTCTTATGCTTCCCTGCCGTTAATCACGCCGCTTCCCTGCAGCTTTCAGATCACTGTTTTGTATCAAAGCGCTTTGTCCCGCTTCCCATGATGGTACCTGTGGAGTATGCGCTACTATTATAATCGGCTGTTTCCGGGGCTGTCTTTAGGGATTGGAGCAAATTCATGTCAAAGCGGACCATTTCCATGGCGTTTTCAAGGAGTTCACGGTTACGGTCGTTGATCTTTTTCATTTCGGCCATGGTCGCCTTCAGTTTTACATGAACCTTTTCCAGTGCTTCCTTTTCGGCCGGCCGGTTCTTCATCATCTCTATAAGGTCCGGCAGTTTCAGCTCCTCGCCCTTATGGTTGGTCACTTCCTCTATATCCTTCATTGTCTGGATCCTGGTCTTTTCCAGCTTCTGAATACCGGCCACCACTTCCTGTTCGCTGGCTGTGATACGGTCCAGATTCTCCAGATCTCCTTTTACAATAGTGCCCGTCTTCTCATCAGAAAAAGCGATCAGCTTCTCATATGCGCTGTTTTCCTGCTCCAGAACAGATACTATGCTTTCTATAAGGCTTGCCATGATTTCCCCTCCTCAAAATATGTTTGGTACAGTCATTCGGATCGTTCCCGCCGGGTGGCCCCGCGATCTGCGATTTAACCACCGGGTGGCCCCGCGATCTGCGATCGCGGGGGTACATTGCACGTTACGGCTTATCCGGCAAGCAGGCTTGCCGATAAGCCATCCCGTGCAATGATCATTCCCGGCTTCGCCGGTAATGACCACCCGGATGAACGATACAATTTGCCCCGGTAATGACCACCCGGATGAACGATACAATTTGCCCCGGTAATGACCATTCAGTTCTTTATACAACATTATAAAACAAAAAGTACCGGCAGGGTAGTCCTGCTGGTACTTTAGCTTCATATTACTATCATATTACAGTGTCTGTGCATAATTTGACATTACTTTTTCAGCAAACTCATTTGCACTCACATTATATAAGCCGCTTTCGTATGCACTCTTTATGGCATTAACCCTGTCGGCTCTGATATCAGCCGCTTCAGACACCG
>JAIKYA010000002.1 GCA_024683645.1 Lachnospiraceae bacterium | reverse complement strand
CTTCAGGGACACATGGATATGGTGGCTGTAAGCGTGGATAACAGGGATATGAAAACCATCCCCGTTAAACTGATGAATGACGGAGAGTATCTTTACGCAGACGGCACAAGCCTGGGCGGTGATGACGGTATAGCCGTTGCTTATATGATGGCCATAGCCGATGATGAGACGCTGGCGCACCCTGCGCTTGATCTTTTGATCACCGTGAATGAAGAAGTGGGGATGGACGGTGCCATAGGCCTGGATCCGTCACTGATCAGAGGACGCAGATTTGTAAATCTTGATTCCGAAGATGAAGGGATATTTACCACAGGCTGTGCAGGCGGCGTCAGAGTGGTAACGAAGTTCGCTGCCGACAGAAAAGAAGCATCCGGCAGGGAAGCCGTGATAAGCATCCGAGGAGGCCTTGGAGGACATTCCGGCCAGATGATAAACAAAGGCAGGATGAATGCCAATGTGAGCCTTGCCAGAGTCATTTATGAGCTTTCAGCGGACATGGATATCCGGCTGGTATCACTTGACGGCGGAACAGCGGCAAATGCCATACCCGGAGAAGCGAAGGCTGTAGTAAGCATTACGGATACATTTGCGGGCGCAGCGGAGAATAAGATAAAAGATCTTGAAAAGATCCTGAGACATGAGTTCCACGGAAAAGATGACGGGATCCGTCTTGATATAACATATACAGGCAACGAGGCAACAGATGCATTATCGGCAGAAGACAGCAGGAAACTGCTCTCGTTTATCATCGCAGAACCCGACGGCGTGCAGGCCATGAGCGGTGTTGTGGAAGGACTGGTGGAAACCTCGCTTAACCTTGGTGTGGTCCGAACAGAGGAGAAAGAAGTAGTACTTCAGTATGAGCTCAGGAGCATGATAGAAAGCTGTGTTAATAAGCTTAAGGATAAGGTGGTAGTGATAGCTGAGGCTTTCGGTGTGGCTGCGGAGGTATCGGCAAGCTATCCCGAGTGGGAATACCGTGAGGATTCACCGCTTCGTGATAAAATGGTAAAGCTTTATCGGGAAATGTATGGGAAAGATCCTGTAATAGAAGTGATACATGCGGGGCTTGAATGCGGAGTGCTTGCAAAAAAACTTGAGGGCTTTGACGGAGTATCCATAGGACCGGATATGCAGGATATACATACGACCAACGAGAAACTCTCGATCGGCAGCGTGAAGCGGATATGGGAGTATCTTGTTACTCTTTTGGAGACTAAAGACTGATGACTGATCTGAAAGAATTCTGGGGAATAATGAATGTACTGGACAGTGCCGACGATGTGGCGCTGTTTGTGGTGAGCAGCCGTGATCAGAAGATACTGTACTGCAACCATCTGGTTACCGTGCTTACGGGTGCGCACAAAGCTTCGGACCTGGAGCGTGTATGGGACAGGGAAGACTATAAAACGGCGACCGAGCGCTGCAATGAAGGCGGAACCTACCGTTACGTCGTGGAGCAGTCCATATTCGGTACCAGAAGGAATGTTACAGTCTGTAAAGTCGTATGGACGCAGGGAATACTGGCATATTCATTTCTGATCACAACCCATGCCGATGATGAAGAAGAGCAGGAGCGTGAGAAGATATTCTCCGTGCTCGGACAGTCTTACCGTCATATCTTTACTTTTGATACGATGAGCGGCGAAGTGTCTACCCTGCTGCGTCCGCACGAGCATAATGAAAACGGCATCCTTCGCGGTGTTTATTACCATCCGGTGAGCTTTGACGAATGGAGAAATTCCATAACAGCAATGGCAGGTCAGGAAGAGGAGAGGGAGCGGCTGCGTGCGCTTCTGGATCCCCAGGCGATAATGGAGAACCTGCGCAGAGGTGATTATGCTTTCCAGTTCAAGCGTTACAGCGGCAGTGCAAATGACTGGTGTGAGATAAGGTTTCAGAAATTTGATGAGCTGGACGGGAAGATAATCTGTACGGAAAAGAGCCTCGATGAGGAACTCAACCTTAATGAAGAAGAAAGAAAAAATCAGATAATACTTAATTCTCTCGGAAATATATACAGATCCATATATCTTATCGATCTTAAAAGGGGCAGTTATACTACGGTCAAAGCTGACGGGCTGCTTTTCGGCATCCCTGATGAAGGAAGCTACGGCACGCTCAGTGATATAGTCACGGAGCTGATACCGGATGATGCCCAGAAAAAGGATTTTGCAAAGGTATTTTCCGTAAAGGCTCTTTCGGAAGCCTTCGGAGAAGGTGCGGAGAATGTGGTACGTGAGTATAATAATACCCTGAATGACGAAATGGGATGGACCGGTATTACGGCCTTCAAGCCGCCTTATTCGATCGGCTTTGAAGATACATGTGTGCTCACATTCCTGGATATAACCGAGAAAAAGCGGGTAGAGGCGGAACGTAACGAAAAGAACATAGTAGTGGATGTACTTTCATCCAGATATATTGCGGTGTTCTTTGTAAAGCTGAAGGACGGAAGTTTTCATTCCATAGCAGTGCCTCCGCGGTTTAAATATATAGAAAAGCAGTTCGATCACATAGCTGAAGCCATGAAGCACTATGCCAAAGCATATGTGCTCGAACAGTACAGATACATATTCAAAAGCGGATTGCCGAGCGTGGTCGAGGACGGTCAGATAGAGAACGGCGGAAAGAGGGAGTACGTTTACCAGAGTGTGGAAGGCACATGGATACGTATAAATGTCTTCCCGGTGGAGAGCGAAAACGGTCCGGAGGAAGTGATACTTGCCTTTGAGGATTTTACCGATATGATGGAACAGAGACGTATGAACGCTATCTACAATACGACTCTTCTTGCAGATTACGATATGGTCATAGAGTATGACCCTTCGGATGATACGATGTTCAGGCTAAGCTATGACGGAGAGCGTATAGTGAGGGAGAAGCCGCTGGGAGCCGGCGGTATCAACAGTCCGGATTTTAACAGGAATGCTTCGATCCATCCGGATGATTTGAGCCTGTTTGTGATGGCCTGCAGGCAGGCTACGGTTGATGAGAGCGTTGAGGAAGGAAAGACAGTCTCACATATGTTCCTGCGTAGAAAGAACAGGGAGACCGGAGAATACTCGCTGTTTATGTATGCCTTCCATTATTTTGAAGAACTGGGCAGACGCAAGGTACTTATAACACTGCGTGATGCCGAGAGGGAAGTATTATGAAAAAGAGAACGCTGGGTATAGTGCTGAACGTGTTCATAGTGCTGCTGGTGCTGATGAATGCAATGCTTATCGTGATGATAATGAAGAGAGGTTCCGAGCCGTTAAGGGAGACGGAAACGCCACAGGCGGAGACACCGGTAGTTGTTGAGGAGGATCAGCTGACACCGACTCCCACGCCGCCTCCAGAGGAGGATCAGGAAGAAAGCAGGGAACTGGTCGCGATCCCGACTACAAAAGTAAATGTAAGATCAAAAGCCGGTACAGACGGCGATAAACTCGGAAGTGCAGAGGAGACAGATGAGTTTTTAGTGACTGAAGTACAGAGCGAATGGACAAAGCTGGAGTACGAAGGGAAAGAAGCTTTTATAAAGAACGAATACCTGAAATACAGATACCGCATCACAAACGGAGCAGGTGAGATAAGTTATGAGGATGCGGATGTTAATGAACTGAAACAGGATTAAAAACACGGGGCATGAACCCCGTGTTTTTAATATCCGTGTATGTCAAAATTCATTCCCATGGATCTTAGCTGAGCTGCCTGCTGTTCGAGTATCGAGCGGTAGCCCGGTGTTGCAAAGAAGGATGCATCATGAGGACATATGCTCGCGTTGGTCAGACTGGAGCCGCTCTTAAGTGCCGGATCTTCCGGAGGCGGCAGCGTGACCACTCCGAAAGTTCTGAACGGACACAGATCCGATGCCGGCAGCCCGCTTATCGCACACACATTACCACTGTAGTGAACATTGCAGCTTTCGGTCGGTACATTGTCATTGGCAAAGTATTCTGTCTTGGTATGGGCGTCACAGAGGCCCGGAATGGGTAAGAGCCCCGAATCGGCACATATGGTTTTCTGCGTTACGCTCGCAGGTATATCAAACGAACGGTATTCCAGGTTTTCATGTATACGCTTCATGACCGCTTTCCAAAGTGTCTTGGAAAGGTTCTTTTCCGCACTCGTAGACAGATCAACATTATTGTCGAAGCCTGTCCAGGTAGTGGCGGTATAGTAGGGGGTAAAGCCTGCGAACCACACATCATTGTAACTGGAGGTGGTACCTGTCTTTCCGGCTATAGCCATCCCGCCGAAATTGACCGAGCCGCCGGTTCCTTTAGTTACCACATCGACCATGGCATCGGTAAGAAGAAAAGCAGTGCTGTCTTTAAGAACGCGGCGTCTGGCCTGTTTTGCCGTCTTATCGATAAGAACATTTCCGTCGTGATCGAGTATCTTTGTGTATACGATGGGCTCCAGATAAATGCCGCCGTTAGCGATCGTGGCATAGGCACCGTTCAGTTCGAGATTGGTCACACCCTTGGTGATACCACCCAGGGCCAGGGGCTGCTGTATGTCGGTAAATATCTGGCTGCCGTTCGCAGTGGTCACGGTCATGCGGTCAACAAGAGTAGTGATACCCATATCCTTCAGATAATCAAAACCGAGCTGAGGGGTGATGACCGTAAGTGTTTTGACGGCTATGATATTAAGCGACTGTTCGATAGCGTAGCGGACGGTGCAGTTACCCCAGTAGGTATTGCTGCCGTACCAGTTTTTGACGGGACGTCCGTTGATATAATTAAACGGAGCATCGATAAATACGGAGGCCAGAGTGATGTCGGTCGCATCCAGAGCAGGAGCATAGGTAGATACCACCTTAAAGGTGGAACCCGGCTGTCTGGGAGAATCGGAAGCACGGTTGAGAGAACGGCTGGATTCCTTGGAACCGCGTCCGCCTATCATGGCTACTATATGTCCGCTCGACTGCTCCTCAATGGTCAGGGAGACCTGGGGCTGAGGCGTCAGAGTAATGGATTCGGCCAGGATCTCATCGTCTTCATTCATGACGGCAGCTGTATAATCGGCGATCGCCTCATAAGCCGCTTCCTGTGAATTGTACAGGAGATCGAATGAAGGATTTGTCTGTTTGTAATATGCACGGAACATTTCCGTTGAGTGGTTATCAACCGAACCGTTTTTGTGTTTTATGGAAAGTCTGTAATTGAGATACCACTTCGTGTTTTCAGGGAAATTGCTCTCATCGGAATAGATCTCGTCGCAGATGCTCTGGATATGGGGATCCAGAGTGGTATAAACACTTAAGCCTCCGCTGTAGAGCAGGGCGTATGCGCGGCTGGAAGCCTGCGAATCGCTGTAACCGTTGGCTATATACATTTCGGTCAGGTCTTCGGCTGCTTTCTTTATTACTTCATCTTCAAAATAGGTATAGATCTCGGAATCGACTGCGACCGTGTTATAGTCGTTTATGCGGGCATACACGTCATCTGCCAGAGCCTCATCCCATTCGCTCTGGGTGATATATCCGTTTTCATGCATCTTCTTGAGCACATGCTCGCGGCGTTCCTCATTTTTATCGGGATGTATGATGGGATCATACGCCGAGGGGTTCTGGGTGATCCCGGCGATGGTAGCGCACTCGGACAGATTCAAGTCGTATACGGGCTTGCCGAAATACCGCAGCGAGGCAGCCTGGACGCCTAAAGTATTATGCCCGAGGTTTATGGTATTCATGTAACGCTCGAGGATCTGGGATTTGCTCATATGTTTTTCAAGCTCAAGAGCAAGGTACTGTTCCTGAACTTTTCTCTTATATTTCTCAAAACCTTCCTCGTTGGCCCATTTATCAAACACATTGTTCTTGATCAGCTGCTGGGTAATGGTGGAAGCCCCCTGTGAAAAATGCCTGTTCTTCAGACCTGTGGCAAAAGCGCGGATGATACCTTTTATATCGATACCGTTGTGAAGATAAAAACGTTCATCCTCGGTAGCAACGAAAGCATCGGCCAGATCCTGGGGGATCTTGTCATTGGTAACATATATACGGTTTGAATTCTCGGCCACAAGCTTGGTCATCTCGTGACCTTCGCTGTCATAGAGGGTGGTGGCATAGCCTGTGGGAGTAACATCTATCGATGAAAAATCCGGAGTTGAGGAAAGGATGCCACGGAACATACCCACGCCCAGACAGGTGCCGATTACAGCCGCGGAAATAAAACTGATGAGAACGGCTTTGATAAATGTAATGCCGATCATCTTGCGTATCTTTATTCCTTTGGAATTCAGCTCTCGCTGCTTGCGGAGCACGCCCTGTCTTGAGTAGTCCATTTTGCCTCCGGAAAGGATTGTTATTCAATACCAACTATGGTATTATACCTTATGTTAACGCTTTTGACAAGGTTTGGCTATGGCAGAGAGAAAGGTGCTCCTCGAGGGAGGAGTGGGTGAGATAACAGAGAAAAAATCGCGTTTTATCGCAACGCTGCAGCCTGTTTCGAACGAGGAAGAGGCCAATGCTTTCTTTTCTTCCATAAAAAAGAAGTACTGGGACGCCAGACATAACTGCTCGGCCTTTGTGATAGGAACGGATCCGCCAAGATCCAGATGTTCCGATGACGGGGAACCTTCGGGAACAGCAGGGCGGCCTATGCTGGAAGTGCTGCTTGGAAGCGGGCTGGTAAATGCAGCCGTAGTTGTGACCAGGTATTTCGGAGGCACGCTGCTGGGCACGGGAGGCCTGGTCAGAGCCTATACGGCAGCGGTTTTGGAAGGGCTGAAAAACAGTGTCTTTGGTGTAGAGCGGGACGGCCTAAAGCTGGGGCTTAGGTTTCCGTATTCCGATGAAAGCAGGGTGAGAGGACTGATCGCAGGGTATGGCAGTGAGGTTGAAAAAAATGAGTATGCCGCAGATGTGTATTTCGAGTGTGTGATAGATAAGGAGGCGGCTGAAGCATTCATGCGGGACATTACGGATCAGAGCGGCGGAAGGGTGAAGAGCGAAGTGCTTGAGCATTGTGTATTTCTTGACAAACAATCGCTATGAGTTTAGAATCGACTGGAAAGTGATCTGCGAAAACGGAGAATTAAAAGCGAAGCAGTAAACGTATAAAGGAGGGTGTAAGATGGAGGATAGCGGCGATGGAGGAGATAAGAGAATTCAGCAGCCTTAACACCCTTATGTCGGAAAAACAGTATACACGTCTGCGCCAGGAGCTTTCTGAGATGAATGATGCCGATATAGCGGCATTTTTCGAACAGCTGGAGGATGAGGAACAGGTAAAGATGTTCCGTATCCTGCCGAAATCCATGGCAGCGGACGTTTTTTCATATCTTGATATAGATACGCAGTCATACATCATAACATCCCTTTCCGATAAGGATGCCGCGAACATCATCGATAACCTGATGGCCGATGATGCTACCGACCTGCTGGAAGAGATGCCGGCTAATATAGTAAAGAAGCTGCTGGCCAATGCGAGTCCCGAGACCAGAAGGGATATCAATCATCTGTTACGATACCCGGAGGATTCCGCAGGATCGGTGATGACCGTGGAGTATGTGGATCTGCGGGAAGACATCACCGTTAAGGAAGCCATAGACCGTATAAGAAAGATAGGTATAGATTCGGAAACAATCAATATCTGTTATGTGCTGGACAGATCGCGAAAGCTGCTGGGGACTGTGGCTCTGCGATACCTGCTGCTTTCCGATGAAGATGCGGTCATCGGAGACATAATGCATGAAAATGTCGTTTCCATTCATACACTTACAGACCAGGAGGAAGTTGCCAGAACCTTCCAGAAATACGACTTCACATCGATGCCGGTAGTTGATAACGAGGGACGTCTGGTGGGGATCATAACCGTCGATGACGTTGTCGACATCATGCAGGAAGAGGCTACGGAGGATATCGAGAAGATGGCAGCTATCGTGCCTTCGGATAAACCCTATCTGAAGACCGGAGTGTTCGAAACCTGGAGCAAGAGGATGCCGTGGCTGCTTCTGCTGATGATATCCGCGACCTTTACGGGCGGGATAATCGCAGGCTTTGAAGATGCTCTGGGTGCAATGCCGGTGCTGGTGGCATATATACCGATGCTTATGGACACAGGCGGAAATGCCGGAGGACAGGCTTCCGTTACCGTGATCCGCGGACTTTCACTGAATGAGATAAAATTTGCGGACGTTTTCAAAGTGGTGTGGAAGGAAATCCGAGTGGCTTTTATCTGCGGAGTTTCACTGGGAATAGCCAACTTTGCGAAGCTGATGCTTTTTGACCGCGTATCCTTAAGCGTGGCTGTGGCTGTATGCCTTACTCTTTTGCTTGCGGTTCTTATAGCAAAGTTGGTGGGCTGTACGCTTCCCATGTTGGCAAAAAAAATGGGCTTTGACCCGGCGGTGATGGCATCGCCGTTCATAACCACGATAGTAGATGCGCTGTCATTGCTTATCTATTTTGCGATAGCGACGAGAGTCGTACATATGTAGACAGGCGCCCTTAAAGCGGGAAAGTAAACCAGGAAAACAGGAGGATTATTACCATGAGCATGGCTGATGATATTTTCAAGGAGATGTGCCGGGATATACTGGAAAACGGTACGAGTACCGAGGGTGAGAAAGTGCGTCCGCACTGGGCGGACGGTACTCCGGCGTATACGATCAAAAAATTCGGGGTTGTAAACAGATACGATCTTAGAAGGGAGTTTCCCATAATCACGCTCAGGCGCACGGCGTTAAAGTCTGCAACCGAAGAGATGCTGTGGATCTGGCAGCAAAAGTCGAATGATATCCACTGGCTTCACAGCCATATCTGGGACGAGTGGGCCGATGAAAACGGTAAGATAGGCAAGGCTTACGGCTACCAGATGGGAGTAAAGCACAAATATAAAGAGGGGATGATGGATCAGGTGGACAGAGTGATCTATGACCTGAAAAACAATCCCTTCAGCAGGCGTATAATGACCAATCTGTATGTGCACCAGGATCTATCCGAGATGAATCTTTATCCCTGTGCCTACAGTATGACCTTCAACGTGACACAGCGGGCGGGAGAAGAGAAGCTTACCCTGAATGCGATACTCAACCAGCGTTCACAGGATGTGCTGATGGCCAATAACTGGAATGTGGTACAGTATGCGGTGCTGGTACATATGCTGGCACAGGTGTGCGATATGCTGCCCGGAGAGCTGGTTCATGTCATAGCTGATGCACATATATATGACAGGCATGTTGATATGATAAAAGAGCTGCTGAAGCGTGAATCCTATCCTGCACCGGAGTTCTGGCTGAATCCCGATGTGCATGATTTTTATCAGTTTACAAGAGATGATGTGAAGCTTACAGGATATAAATACGGAGAGGAATTCGAGGATATTCCCGTGGCGATATAAGGGAGGATGACTATGAAGCTTATAGCTGCGGTCGATAAAAACTGGGCGATAGGAAACAGAGGTGAACTGCTGGTCCGGATACCGAAGGATCATAAGAATTTCAGAGAGATGACAACGGGGAAGGTAGTAGTACTCGGAAGGAAGACACTGGATACTTTCCCGCAGGGAAAGCCGCTGGAAAACAGAATCAATATAATAATGTCCAAAGATGCGGGATACAGCATAAAGGGAGCCTGTGTGGTTCATTCTGCGGAAGAACTTCTTGACGAGCTAAAGAAGTATGACAGTGACGATGTTTATGTCATAGGCGGCGAGAGTATTTTTGCACAGCTGTTTAAATACTGCGATATGGCACATATCACTAAGATAGATCATGAATATGAGGCTGATGCTTATTTCCCGGATCTGGACGCCGACCCGGAATGGGAGGTGACCGGCGAGAGCGACGAGGAGACCTACTTTGATCTTGAATACCGCTTCGTCAGATATGAAAAAAAGAAATGAATCCTACAGGTGGCTGACAACTTTGTTGCGGCCGCTTTCTTTTCCTTTATAAAGCTTTCGGTCGGCGCGGATTATCGTGGAATCGATACCTGTGCGGGAATTGTATTCCTCGACACCGAAGGTCATGGAAACATTTATGCGGTGTTCTTTATAATCAAAATGGAGTTTTTCGATATCTTTCCTGAGAGTTTCCAGAAGAAGCGCGGCTCCCTCTAGATCCTGGTTATCAAAGATAAGGAGAAATTCCTCTCCGCCCCATCTGGCGATAGTTCCTTTGTAACGCATGTATTTCCGCATGGTTTCGGCTACCTTTGAAAGCACATAATCGCCTGTATCATGTCCGTAGGTGTCGTTTACGTTCTTGAAGTGGTCGATATCACCGATCGCTATGGTGAAGCGTTCACCGGTCCTGTTAAACGTATAGACTTTCTCGGCCAGGATGTCCGTCATACGTCTGCGGTTAACCAGCGAGGTAAGAGGATCGTAGTTGGCCAGACGCTCAAGATTGTCATTGATCCTGCGAAGCTTTTCTTCGGAACGGTTGAATTTGTTGCCGTAGGAATAAGAAAAGCCGAGCATGAAAGAACCATGGGCACAGATGTTGAACATCAGGATGAATCTGGACCAGAATTCGTCGAGCTCAACGCGGTAAGGCCAGAGATCACACAGACAGGAGACGGCGATCAGAATAAGGATCATTCCCACAGTCAGAAACATCTTAAGACGCATGCGTTCGGTTTTTTTGTAATATATGATGAGTATGTTCAGATATATGGCCGTATGATAGGATGGAGCATTCCCGAGGTTCAGCGTGTATGCAAGAGAGATAAGGAGGATGCCGACCGTGGTTATGAGAAGGGCCAGGTTAGTATTGTTTTCATAGGTCAGTATAAATGCAGAGCAGGCCAGTCCTATCGCACCCACAGAAATAAAAGCCAGAACAAAGTGTCCGAGGTATGCAAAAAATACGGCATGACAGAAATAATAGATGATGCCGAAAAGTGTGACTATCCTGAGCAGCACGGCAAGATCCTTGGTCTCACCGGGATCTTTTACATCAGCTTCTATGAATTCAGTAATCTTTTTTATCAGGTCTCTCAAAGCATTATACCTCTTCCATATATATTATCAGAAATACGGGCTTTAGGCAACTTGTCTTGACAGCCCACAAAACAAGGAATAAAATAGTTTACCAGATAAAAAACTCTATGGAGGTGGTCATAATGGCTAAGAAAGATATTGACTGGGGATCGCTGGGTTTCGGTTATATAAAGACTGACAAGCGCTACGTTTCCAATTTTAAGGACGGTAAGTGGGACGACGGCGTCATCACGGATGATTCTGATATAGTCTTAAATGAGTGTGCCTGTGTGCTCCAGTATGCCCAGACATGTTTTGAAGGCCTTAAAGCTTATACCACGGAGGATGGCAGGACAGTCTGCTTCAGACCGGATCTCAATGCTGCACGTATGTATGATACAGCTAAACGTCTGGAGATGCCTCCTTTCGATAAGGAAAGATTTGTTGATGCGGTTAAGCAGGTGGTTAAAGCCAACGAGGATTTTGTTCCTCCTTACGGCTCGGGTGCGACCCTGTACTTAAGACCGTATATGTTCGGTACCAACCCGGTCATCGGTGTTAAGCCGGCGGAAGAGTATCAGTTCCGTATCTTTACCACCCCGGTAGGCCCTTATTTCAAAGGCGGTATCAAACCGCTCACACTCTGCGTCAGTGATTTTGACCGTGCGGCTCCTCACGGGACAGGCCATATCAAGGCGGGACTCAACTATGCGATGAGCCTTCATCCCATACAGGAAGCACACAGAGCAGGCTTTGCGGAGAATATGTATCTTGATGCAGCTACCCGTACAAAGGTAGAGGAGACAGGCGGAGCGAACTTCCTCTTTGTGACAAAGGACAATAAGGTGGTAACACCCAAGTCTTCATCCATACTTCCTTCGATCACCAGAAGGTCTCTTATGTATGTAGCAAAAGAGTATCTCGGTCTGGAAGCGGAAGAGAGAGAAGTATATTTTGATGAAGTAAAGGATTTTGCGGAGTGCGGCCTGTGCGGTACTGCAGCAGTCATCTCCCCTGTAGGAAAGATAGTAGATCACGGTAAGGAGATCTGCTTCCCCAGCGGCATGGATGAGATGGGACCGATCACGAAGAAACTTTACGATACGCTGACCGGCATACAGATGGGACGCCTGGATGCACCCGAAGGCTGGATAGTGGAGATCTGATAAGGAATAATGTCTGCCCCTGCGCTGATCGGCGCAGGGGCATTTTTTTACTTTATAGGAAATTCCTCTGGAATTTCCATAAAGCAAAAAGCCCTCCGGGCGGGATGCGCACTCGCGCGAGAGGAAAATGTTGCCTTCGGCAACCGCGCGAGGCGTCGGCGTTCTGCAAGCGGAACGCTTTGTCCTGTTAGCAGACGCTGTTTTTTTATTGACGAAGCAGCAGGGCGGTGCTATACTCTTGCATTGTTTGAGTTTTGGAGGAAGAGAAAAATGAAAGAGTCGAGAAATGATATCAGAAACGTAGCGATAATAGCCCATGTCGATCACGGCAAGACTACGCTTGTGGACGAGCTGCTGAAACAGAGCGGCGTGTTCGAAGCACATCAGGAAGTGGTCGAGCGTGTTATGGATTCCAATGATATAGAGAGGGAGAGAGGTATAACGATCCTCTCAAAAAATACGGCCGTAAACTATAAAAATACCAAGATAAATATCATTGATACCCCGGGACATGCCGATTTCGGCGGAGAAGTCGAGCGTGTGCTCAAGATGGTGAACGGTGTTATCCTGGTGGTGGATGCTTTTGAAGGGCCAATGCCCCAGACCAGATTCGTGCTGGGAAAGGCAATGGAGCTGAAGCTTCCCGTGATAGTATGTGTTAATAAGGTAGACCGTCCGGAGGCAAGACCCACAGAGGTTATAGATGAAGTGCTGGAACTGCTCATCGATCTCGGTGCTGATGATGAACAGCTTGACTGTCCGTTTGTATTTGCTTCGGCAAAGGCAGGCACGGCTTCGCTAAAGCCCGATGAGACAGGAAAGGACATGACTCCTCTGTTTGAAACGATACTGGATTACATCCCCGCCCCCGAAGGTGATCCCGAAGCGGGTACACAGATACTGATCTCGACCATAGACTACAACGAGTATGTCGGACGTATAGGTGTCGGCAAGGTAGATAACGGAGTAGTAAAGGTTAATCAGGAAGTGGTGATCGTCAATCATCATGATCCGGATAAAGTAAAGAAAGTAAAGGTAAGTAAGCTCTACGAGTTTGACGGACTCGAAAAGGTTGCGGTAGATGAGGCACATATAGGTTCGATAGTCGCGATCTCAGGCATTGCGGATATCCATATAGGTGATACTCTCTGTGATCCCGAACATGTGGAGGCCATACCTTTTCAGAAGATCTCGGAGCCTACCATTGCCATGAATTTCATAGTCA
>JAIKYA010000189.1 GCA_024683645.1 Lachnospiraceae bacterium | reverse complement strand
GCTTATTCGGGGTCAAAGAGAGCTGATACGGAAATGCATATGCAGGTTGCAAAGGATCACGGATTCACTGAGATCGCAGATGTAGATATCATGGACCGCGACGCTTATATGGTCATTCCTGTTGAAGGCGGCGTCAACCTTAAGGAGAACTGGGTTGGGCAGAATCTTGCAAACTATGATTATGTGCTGGTCCTTACGCATTTTAAAGGTCATCCCATGGGAGGCTTCGGCGGAGCACTTAAAAATATCTCCATAGGTATAGGTTCAAGAGAAGGAAAAGTGCGGATACATTCGGGCGGTGTGTTTTCGAAACCGCCGATCGATATGGGCGCCATGCTTACCAATCAGGACGTCTTTACGGAATCCATGGCTGAAGCAGCAAAGTCGGTTTCGGATTACGAAGGACACGGACAGAATATCGTATATATCAGCGTGATGAATCATATGTCGATTGACTGCGATTGTGTATCGACTCCGACGGAAGTGGATATGCACGATATAGGGATACTTGCGTCGACGGATCCGGTCGCGCTGGATCAGGCCTGTGTGGATCTGGTATTTAAGGCAGAAGACGGAGCGTCGCTTCAGAACAGGATACTGGAAAAGAACGGCCTGCATATCCTTACCCATTGCGAGAAGATCGGTTTTGGCAACAGGGCATACGAGATCGTGGATATTGACGTTGCTGAAACAGAGGAAAGCGAATAAGTGTCTGAGATCATAAAAAGAGAGATCATTTATATCTGGTATTATTTTTCCGTGCAGTTCTGGCAGATCGCGGGCTACTGGGTGATCGGTATGGTGATAGGATCGGCAGTCTCGGTATTCTTTAAGGATAAGATCCATGCACTGATGCGTAATATGAAAAGCGACGGCAGCAGCTTCGTGGGGATCATCTTTGCTTCCGTGCTGGGCGTGGCTTCACCTTTATGCATGTACGGAACTATTCCCATCGCAGCTTCTTTTTCAAAGGGCGGCATACGTGATGAATGGCTGGCTTCGTTTATGATGAGCTCGATCCTGTTGAATCCGCAGCTGATCATATACAGCGCGGCATTGGGGATGAAAGTATTGATTGTCAGGATCATGAGCTGTTTTCTGTGCGGGATAGCAGCAGGACTTTTGATAAGGATGTTTTATAAAGAAAAACAGTTCTTTCGCTTTGACGGCTTTGATGAGCCGAAAAACAAGGATACCGATCCGAATCTTTTCTTAAGACTTATAAAAAATATCATCAGGAATTTTAAGGCAACAGGGCTTTACTTTTTTATCGGGATCCTTTTGTCTGCAGTGTTTCAGAGATATGTTCCCAAAGAAGCGGTTACTTTTATGTTCGGTGGTAACGAAGCCTGGGGCGTACTGATGGCATCTACTGTGGGAGTACCGCTATACGTGTGCGGTGGAGGGACCATACCTATATTAAAGACCTGGATGGCAAACGGAATGAGTCTTGGGAGCGCGGCAGCATTTATGATCACAGGACCGGCTACCAAGATCACTAATCTCGGAGCACTCAAGGTAGTGCTGGGAATGAAGCATTTCCTGCTATACTGGGCATTTATCATTTTGTTTGCGTGTGTGTCGGGAATCCTGATCAATATTATCGGATGATGAAGCGTGTGGAAGAAATGTTATCATTCACGGTTGAATTGGGCGCTTGCTGTGCGGTTATGATCCAAAATACTTCGGATGAATGATAGAAATCTTAAGGGAAAAGTATGCAGACCAAAAAAGAAGATATCAGAAACGGGATACTTACTGTTTCGGAACGCTTTTTCATAAAAAACGGATACGATGACACCTCCCTGCAGATGATCGCCGGGGCATGCAGCATCAGTAAGAGTAATATCTACAGGTATTTCCGTTCAAAAGAGGAGATCTACGAGACGATAGTCGGCCCGGCCAGGCAAAGCATCATGAAGCTGATCAGCCGCTTCGGAAGTAAAGAATATTCGGGCAATTATACGGAAGATAAGATCAATGAAGTATCAGCAGTGCTGGCAAAGGTGATGAGTGAGTATCGGATGGGTATGCTCATCATGCTTAAGGCCGGGGCGAAGAACGAACAGGAAGCTATACGCGCGGCAATGAGTGACTTCTTTGTTGCCGGGTGTCCGCTCAGGGATAAAGAGTTTAAAAAGCAGGTGGCATCGCTTATGATGACCGCCTATATTGATATTCTGTTAAACTGCAGGGAAGAAGATGAGATGAGGCACAGGCTTTGGATGCTGCATTCCTATCATTATCTGGGATTGACCGGTATCAAAAGGCGTGAAATATAGGGAGGGTTTGTATGACAGAAAACATAACGGTTTTTAAGCAAAACAGCATACGGATAAAGGCGGGATGCGGGAATATCTATATCGATCCGTTTCAGCTGAAGGAGACTCCGAAAGATGCGGCGTATATATTTATAACACATGATCATTACGATCATTTTTCGCCGGAGGATATTGAAAAGGCTGCCGGGGAGAATACCGTGCTGGTGGTTCCCCAGAAGATGGAGAACAAGGCGAAAAAGCTTATGGGAACGGTAGCGCGTATCATAAGCGTGAACCCCGGAGCAGCATATGAAGCAGATGCATTGGAGTTTGAGACGGTGCCGATGTATAACATCTTAAAACCTTTTCATCCCAAGAGTGCCCTCTGGTGCGGATATATACTGAAGATCGATGGAAAACGTATCTATATAGCAGGGGATATAGATGCGATAAAAGAAGCCAAAGCAGTAAAATGCGATATAGCGCTGGTCCCCATCGGGGGCTTCTACACTATGGATGCGAAACAGGCAGCAGAGCTTGTAAATGCGATGAAGCCGTCTGTTGCGATCCCTGTCCATTACGGAGAGCTGACCGGCAAGCCGGA
>JAIKYA010000138.1 GCA_024683645.1 Lachnospiraceae bacterium | reverse complement strand
GTCTTCTTAAGGTTGATGGACTTGGCTGCTATCTCATTGCCGCTTGCAGTATAGCGTGAGAGATCGGGCTTTTCCGGTCCGAGAGGTCCTTCCACCATTACAGGCTCTTCCGGCTTGTCGGGTTCTGCGGGTTCTTCAACTTTTGTAACTGTTACCTTACAGCTTGCTGTCTTACCACCATCCTCGGTCGTTACGGTGATAGTCGCCTCTCCTTCCGCTACTGCGGTAACCACACCGTCCGCTACTGTCGCAACCGCCTCCGCGCTGCTTGCCCAGCTTACTTTCTTGTTTGTTGCATTTGCGGGGGCTACAGTTGCCGTAAGCGTTCCGCTCTCGCCGACCTTAAGACTCAGTGTTTCCGACGACAGGTTTACACCGGTAACCAATACCTTGAAATGTATGTCTGCACCTAAAAGCAGGTCATTACCGCTTCCCTGTATATTAATTTTCTTCCAGTCTTCTTCTGTACCGCTGTAATACACATCAGTGAGGCTTGTGCATCCGTTGAATGCATCACTTAAAATAGATTTTACACTAAGCGGTAAATATACACTTGTCAGCCTGCTGTTATCTTCAAATGCACTATATCCAATTTCCGGCACTCCTTCTTCTATCACCAGCTGTACAACATCATCCGGATACCATATTTCCTCCTGATCAATGCTTATCTCATCATTTCCGCTGATAGTAAGTAATCCGTCCATTGTCAGTGTCCAGGTAGTAAAATATCCGCAGTATCCTTTCATAGGATGGAATGTCGCATCGATAAGGCAATCATTCCCATTATTCTGACACTTCCAATACAGGTCATAATATCTTCCTGGGTAATATACATCCTTCAGCGCATTACAGTTCTGGAAAGCATTTTCACCTATCGCTGTCACTGTACCCGTGAATATGATCGTATTCAAAGAAATGCAACCGCGAAAAGTAATATCTTTGATCTCTGTATATTCTTTCGGCAGACATATTTCTGATATCTTTTTGCATCTGTCAAATGCTGCTACGCCTATATCAGTGACACTTTCAGGTATGGAAATGCCTGAAAGCTTTTCACACCTGGAGAAGGCTGCATCACTTATTGTTTCTACTCCGAAAGGTATAGTGATATCTGTCAGATTATTACATCTGGTAAATGCATAATCTCCTATGAACTTTACACTATCCGGAATAGAATATTTACTTTCTGCTTTTTTGCAGGGATACTGTATCAGCTTTGTTTTATCATTGTTAAAGAGAATCCCCTCCTCAGATATATAAGCAGCATTTCCTGCTTCAACACTTATCTCCTCAAGATTATCACAATCCATCAGCTCTGCTTTTGTTATATCAGTAACGTTCTTTCCGATAACAACCTTTTTTATGGCTTCCCTGTGCTCATCTTTCCACGGAGCACTGCTTACTTCCCCGCTGCCGCTGATCGTCAGCTGGCCGGTGCTGTCAAGATTCCAGCTCATGCCGTCACCGCATGTTCCGCTTGCAACACGGTCAACTCCGAGACAGCTTAAAGTATAATTATCCAGGCCACAACCCTCTGCTAAACTGATATCGTTCCACTCAGCAGCTGTCCCGTAATATTTTACAGCAATAGTCTTATTACAGTCTTTGAAAGCATCAACTTTAATACTGTATAAACTTTTGGGTATGGTTATTTCGGTAAGCGAACTGCACCCATTAAAGGCATTGTCGCTTATCATCTCCACACCCTCTTCTATCACAACACTGGTCAGAGCCGAACAGTCCCTAAAGGTGCCCGACCCTGTCGTCCACAATCCGCCGGGGATTGTAATGTTTGTCAGCGCTGTACATCCCCAAAAAACCAAGCTTCCTATATCCGATAAACCGGCCGGAAGCGTAACGCTTGCCAGCGAAGTACATTCACAGAAAGCCTCCCTTCCCAGAGAAGTTACATTTGCCGGTATTGTTATCTCTGTCAGCTTCTTATAGCCGTAAAATGCTTCGGCACCTATATCTGTCACTGTATTCAGATATTTACTGTCAAATTCTTTGCCGCCGGGATACCTGAGAAGACTGGTCTTTCCTATGTTGTAAAGGACACCGTCGACCGAACAAAACATCGTGTTATTGCTATCCACGTTAATGGCTTCCAGAGCATCGCATAAATTAAATGCACCTCGCCTGATGTTTGTCACTGTTTTAGGGATTGAAATACTTTCCAGTTTTTTACAACCATAAAAAGCACCCGGGTCTATACTTTCCACGCCTTCCGGGAGAACAACTGTACTCATGCCACAGTTATAAAATGCACTATTACCTATTGTTTTGACGCTGCCGGGGATGGTAACGCCGGTCAGGTTTTCACAATCTATAAAAGCCTGATTGGGTATATTTGTCACTTCATTCCCTTCCCCATCCTCTATCACAAGTGTTTTTATGTCATCAGTATAACCTTGATCCAGCCATGGCGTACTTGTAATTTCCCCATTGCCTCTGATAGTAAGTTTTCCGGCATCATCCAGCTCCCAAATAACATTGGTCCCGCAGGATCCCGAAGCCACTACTGTTGTAGCATGCACCTCTAATGTCAGCCCCGGCACGTACAGCGTACCGATGACCATGATCACAGCCATCAGGAAACTGAGTATCCGCTTTCCTGTTTTCTTCTTCATTTCCTTTCTCCTCCTTCTTTTGTCCGGGCCCTTCTCCACCCATTAATCCGTATTTTACCCCAAAGGGTATTTTCTCCGCATCACTCCCAGGAACCATTTTTGATGTCCCCCCCTCATTTTTAATGCTTGTATTTACACGCATGTTATAGTATTATGAACGTAAATACGAACATTATAAAAAGGTAGGAATAATAATGGGAAAAAATAAAGCTCTTTTATTACCTAAAACAGCAAAAAAACTGCAGACAGTCGGTAATCAGATTAAATATGCCCGTCTGAGAAGAGGATGGACAGCTCAGGAAATAGCTGAAAAGGCTGCCATAGGCCGTTCTACGGTAACCCAGATTGAAAAAGGCTCTCCTTCCGTATCCATGGGTATGTACTTAGCTGTATTAAATGCCTTAGGACTGGAAGATGATATCCTGTTACTGGCTCATGATGATGTAATGGGCCGGACTTATCAGGATCTGAACTTAAAGATACCAAGGAGGGTAAGGAAAAATGGATCAAAATAAAACATATGTGTACGCCGGTTGGGAAGATAATATAAAAATAGGTACCATTTTCAGCGATATATTAAACGGTACAGAGGTAGTTTCTTTTGCTTACGAACAGGAGTGGCTTCAAAAACATCCGTTTCTTATATTAGATCCTACTTTTGAGCAATCTCCATACAGGTTTTACTCTAAAGACAGGATTTTATTTGGCGCCTTCCAGGATTCATGTCCTGACAGATGGGGAAGAAAACTTATCGATCGTCGTGAATCTATCTATGCTGAAAAAGAAGGAAGAAGGCCTCAAAAATTCACTGAAACAGGATACCTGCTCAGACTTCAGGATATCACTCGGAGTGGTGCATTTCGCTTTAAAACAAATGAACAAGGGGGACTACTTAGCTGATTTTGATCTAAATGTCCCACCTATATCTTCTATACGGGAATTGGAACAGATATCCCTGGGTTACGAAAAAGGCAACGATGAACGATGGATAGAACAACTGGTTAATCCCGGGTCCTCGCTTGGTGGCGCTCGTCCAAAGGCAAATGTTAAAAATACAGATGGTTCTCTTTGGATAGCGAAATTCCCATCAAGATACGATGATTATGATATAGGCGCCTGGGAAAAAGTCGCTCATGATATAGCAAAGAAATGCCATATTGACGTACCTGAATCAAAGTTATGCCGCTATAGTGATCTCGGAAGTACGTTTCTTGTGAAGCGTTTCGACAGACTGTACGACTCTTTCGGCGCAGAGCAAAGGATCCATTTTGCTTCTGCAATGACAATGCTTGGGTTAAGTGACGGCAATACTGACGGAGTCGGTTTTCTGGATCTGGCAGAAGTAGTTGCCAAAATCACAGTTAATACTGATAAAGAGTTGGAAGCTTTATTAAGAAGAGTTGTTTTTGATATAGCAATATCCAACCATGATGATCACCTTCGAAATCATGGCTTTTTACTGAAAGATAACAAATGGTCTCTGTCTCCTTCTTATGATCTTAACCCTGTATATAATGCCGATTACTTATCAATGAATATTGATATGGATGATGGCCGGAGATCTTTTGATAAAGCTTTATCCACTGCTTCTTTTTATCATCTTACTAACGAAAAAGCACAGGATATAATAAAAGAAATATCTGAGACAGTAACAGGATCGTGGTACAGACTGGCTACAAAATACGGTATTTCTGAAGCAGAAAAACGCCGTATGGCTCCGGCATTTGATCTGGCCGCAAAACATGCGTCTGCCTCCACATCCTGAAGGTTTGCCAACCTTCCCCCCTTTATGATATAATAGCCCGCAGAAATGGACACGGAGAATATAATAAAACTTTTAATACTTGTGGTACTGCTCCTGCTCTCGGGCTTTTTCTCTTCAGCTGAGACGGCTTTCACCACACTGAGGCGCGCGCGGGTACAGAGTCTTGCCGAAGAAGGCTCTAAACGTGCCGCTCTGGTACTTCGCATACTTGAAGATCCCGGCAGGATGATCTCTGCCATACTCATCGGCAACAACATCGTTAATATCTCGGCCTCGGCTCTTATGACGGTCGTGGTGACCGAGCTTGTCGGCAGCTGGGCAGTCGGGCTTTTCACCGGCCTGCTTACACTGTTGGTACTGGTCTTCGGCGAGATACTGCCCAAGACTCTCGCCATGCTCAATAATGAAAAGATAGCTTTTGCCTATGCACCGGCGATAAGGCTGCTGACCTATGTACTGCTGCCTTTCATACTGATCACGGATATCATCTCCAACCTGCTCCTTCGCATGCTGCATGTTTCTCCGGACAACAAGCTCTTGAGCATCAGTGAAAAAGAACTGCTCCACTATGTAGACACGGGACATGAAGAAGGTGTGATCGAAAGCAGTGAAAAAGAGATGATCCACAACATGTTCGAGTTTACGGATGCCCAGGCCAGGGACATCATGATCCCCCGCGTGAACATGGTGTCTATAGACATCCACAGTTCTTTTGAGGACATAAAGAAGCTCTACCTGGAGACCATGTATACCCGTCTGCCGGTATACGATGAAACCCCGGATAAGATAATCGGTTTTCTGAATGTCAAAGATCTGCTCTTTGCCGACGAAAACTCTTTCCATTTAAATAAACTGATCCGCGAAGTTTACTACACCTACGAATACAAGAACCTTGCGGACCTTATGGAAGAAATGCGTGATAAGAACATGGCCGTATCCATAGTCCTCAACGAATACGGCACTACCGAGGGCATGATCACGATGGAAGACCTGCTCGAAGAAGTGGTGGGCCAGATCCGTGACGAATACGATGCCGATGAAGCGGAACTCATAATGAATGTCGGAGAGCGCGAATATATCGTCGACGGTTCCGTCAATCTCGATGATATAAATGATGCGCTGGACACTGCCTTTGAAAGTGAGGATTACGATTCCATAAGCGGCATCATAATAGAAAAGCTCGGGGATCGTCTCCCCGAGGCAGGTGAAACCGTTATCTTAAACGACGGTACTTCTCTTAAAGTCGAAGCACTGGACAATAACCGCATAGTCAGCGTACGTCTCACTCTTCCCGAGAAGAATGAACCCGATACTTCTTCGGAAGAAGCTTAAGCCTTCATCCTCTGGCGCACTATCTCGTAAGCCAGCACTCCCGCAGCTACGGATGCATTAAGTGAATCCAGCTTACCGAACATCGGTATCGATACCCTGTAATCACACTTTTCCTTTACCAGACGGCCTACGCCTTCGCCCTCCGAACCTATCACCAGTCCTATGGAACCGGTCAGGTTCGCGTTATACATCACTTCCCCGTCCATATCGGCACAGGCAAACCACATGCCTTCCTTCTTAAGACTTTCAATGGTCTGGGTCAGATTGGTGACTCTTGCCACGGGCAGGTAGTTGAGTGCGCCTGCACTCGTCCTTGCCACGGTCGGTGTCAGCCCCACTGCCCTGTTCTTAGGTATCACCACTCCGTGCGCTCCCGCCTGATAAGCGGTACGTATGATGGCGCCCAGATTGTGCGGGTCCTCTATGCCGTCAAGGAAGAATACGAAAGGAGCCCTCCCGCTTTCCGCCGCAGCCTTCATGATGTCATCGAGCTCCGCATATTCATAAGCTGCCGCCACAGCTATCACGCCCTGGTGTTTTCCGGTCTGTGAGAGCTGATCCAGCCTTTCCTTGGCGACATACTTTATCAGGCAGTCGTTCTTTTTTGCTTCCCGCTTGATGGTCAGCACCGGCCCGTCCTGGCAGCCGTCCAGTACATATATCTTGTCTATAGTCTTTCCGGAACGGAATGCTTCGAGTACAGCATTCCTTCCCTCTATCTGTGATTCACTGTAAGCCATCCTTTCCCTCCAAAGCTTCCATTCCGTTTTTCATCAGTTCAAATATCCGTTCCTCTTTTCCCGAAAGATACAGATATCCTATCAGCGCTTCCAGTCCGGTGGATCGGTGATAATCTCCGGTGGTGGCATTCTTCGGAGCCGCATGGCTTTTTGCGTTTCTTCCTCTCCTGTATACCTCGGCCTCTTCCTCGCTCAGCTTTTCAGCGATCTCAGCCGCCAGCGCCGACTGATACGATGCGCGTGCGTAGCTGCTGACCTTCCGGTGAAGCCTGTCTACGGGAGTATTGCCCTTTTCCATCACCATGGTCCTGACTATCAGCGAATACACCGCATCTCCCACAAAGGCAAGCCCCAGGGGAGAATAGTTCCTGATATCCGCCTCGCCGGTTTCAAATGCTGCCGCTATATCCTTCGCTCTCAAATCTTTTTCCACTTGACTCCTTCTCTGGTATCCTCAAGCGCTATTCCCTTTTCCAGAAGTTCATTTCTTATGGCATCTGCCTTTGCAAAATCCTTCTCCTTCTTGGCAGCCTTTCTCTCTTCTATCTTTCCGAGTACGTAAGCTTCCAGCTCGCTGTCAGTCTCCTTTTCCGCGGGAGCCTTCAAAAGCTCGAGGCCTAGTACTGTATCAAAACGTTCCACCAGGGCTCTCTTTGTCGCATCATTTATATCAGCCTTGAGCACATCGAACAGTACGGTGAATGCGCTCGAAGTATTGAGGTCATCGCATACCGCTTCCCCAAACTCTTCAGAGTATTTTTCAAAAGCCTCCCTATCGATATCGCCGTCAGTGCCGAGAGCCGCACAGCGGTTCACCAGTTTCTTATATGCGCTGCTCATCTGGTCCAGCACTTCATAGGAAAACTCAAGCGGTTTCCTGTAGTGTGACTGCAGGCAGAAATACCTGTACGCAAGAGGTGAATATCCCTTCTCCCTGAGCACGGATACCGTCAGGAATTCACCGCTGGATTTGCTCATCTTGCCCTTGTCCTTTTCTACGAGATGATGAACATGGAACCAATAATTGCACCAGGGATGTCCGAGATAAGCCTCGCTCTGTGCTATCTCATTCGTATGATGGGGGAATATATTGTCCACGCCGCCGCAGTGGATATCCATGTATTCTCCCAGATGCTTTATGCCTATGCAGGAGCACTCTATGTGCCAGCCGGGATAACCGTAGCCCCAGGGGCTTTCCCACTTCAGTTCCTGATCCTCAAACTTCGACTTTGTAAACCACAGGACAAAATCCGATTTATTTCTTTTATTCTCATCGGCATCCACATCATCACGTACGCCGACCTTCAGCTCATCTTCGTTCTGCTTTGAGAGCACATAGTAATTATCCAGCTTTGATGTATCAAAATATACATTTTCTCCCGCACGGTAAGCATAGCCCTTCTCAAGCAGCACCTCTATCATATGGATGAACTCGGGTATGCAGTGTGTTGCAGGTTCCACCACATCGGGCATCACCATATTGAGTGCCTTGAAGTCGTCAAAGAAAGCATCGGTATACTGCTTAGCGATCTCCAGTACTGTCTTGTGCTCACGCTTGGCACCTTTAAGCATCTTATCTTCTCCGGTATCGGCATCCGATGACAGATGTCCCACATCGGTGATGTTCATGACGCGCTTTACTTCATAACCCGCATACCTGAGTGTTCTTACCAGCACATCCTCACAGATATAGGTACGCAGATTTCCGATATGTGCAAAATGATATACAGTAGGACCGCAGGTGTATATCCCCGCAAACCCTTCCTTATTCGGTTTGAAATCCTGAATGGTTTTTGTTTTGGTGTTATATATCCTCATTTATATCCTCCTCTTAAGGCCCTTCTTCCGCCCCGCATGACGCCGTCCGCGCATACCGAAGCACCGGTCCGAAGGATCCCTACGCTTTGTTTCTCGGGCAGGCCGCACAGCCGCCCGCAGTTATGTCTCTTGAATACAGTTCCGTTGCAGACTCAAGCAAACAGACTGCCTGCGCGGCGATACCTTCTTTTCTCCCGGTAAAGCCCAGCTTTTCTTCCGTCGTCGCCTTTATGCCGACCTGTGCCATCTCTATCGAGAGCGCACATGCGATCGTCTCTCTCATCCGGTCTATATACGGCCGCATCTTCGGCGCCTGTGCTATTATCGTCGCATCGATATTGCTGATTATGAAGCCGCCCTCATCCAGCATCTCTCCCACAGCTTTAAGCAGCTCTATGGAATCGGCCCCCTTATATCTCTCATCCGTATCGGGAAAATGAAGGCCTATATCGCCCAGTGCCGCCGCGCCCAGCAGCGCATCCATTATGGCATGAGTAAGGACATCCGCATCCGAATGTCCGTCCAGTCCCGACTCATACGGTATATCAACTCCTCCTATGATGAGCTTCCGCCCCTCCTTCAGTCGGTGTACATCATATCCCATTCCTATACGCATCAATTTCTCCTTAAATGTGCTGTCTGTATGTTTTCTTTCCGGGGATCCCTTCCATCTTTGTGAGCTTCCCCTCTTTATCGTAACAGGTGAGTATCGAAGTGTTGTGAAGAAGCTTCATCTCTTCCTTCTCCTCTTTGCTCATCTCCTTCTCTTCCTGCCCTGCTTCCTTCTTCTCTTCTTCGCCGTACCAGAGCAGCTTCAGTGCCCTGTCAAAAACAGCTCTTATCCTGTCTCTGATCCGTCCTATTATCTCGTGTATATCAAAGCCCTTACCGGCTTCCTTCACGCTCTCCTTTTTCGGAGTCGCTGATTCTTCCACACGTTCTTCTATACGCTCTTCTTTGCGGGGTTTTGCTTTTTCCTTTTTGTCCCCTCTTTCCCATACGACCCCTTCTTCATCTCCAAGTAAAAAAGCCGGCGCATCAGTCTCTGATCGCTTTCTTTTTCTGGCCGTGCTCTCATAAGCTGCGGCGACCGAAGACCTGTTGTCGACTCTGTTTACCATAGATTGATATTTACCTCTTATGCTCCTCCGCCAAGCATCGGGTTATTATTGCTGCCCAGCATGGGATTGGCGTTGGGCTGCTGCCGGTACGGTCCCGAAGTCGTAGGAGCCGGTGCTGCCGGCTGCTGTGACAGGAAAGGATTGTTATTGGCCTGCGGTGCATATGTTCCCGATGTCTGTGTTCTCGCAGGAGTAGGTGTCGTCTGCGAGAGGAAGGGATTGTTATTGCCGCCGTTATAAGGTCCTGAAGGTCTGGTGGTTCCCAGTACCTGCTGCTGCAGATAGGGATTGGCCGGTGCCTGTGTCTGTGCCGCCGCTCCGCCGTATGCTCTTGCCAGTTCCTCGTAAGTAGGCTTGTCTGAAATCTGTGCGGGTCCCGCAGGAGCTTCCTGTTGCTGCGGTGCATCAGGTGCAGCGGTATAGTTTCTGCGGTTATTATAACTGTTGGTCAGCTTCTGCTGCTCCATAAACTCAGCGATGCTCATATTTCCGTGCAGTCCGCCGAGAGGCGCCTGTGCACCGCTGTTGATAGCCTTTTCCTGGGCACGGAGTGTCGGTGAATCAAAGATGGACGCTTCAGCCCTTTCCTTTTCCTTCTCCGCCCTTATCTGTTCCATAACCGTAGGCTTGGAGAACATACCCGAAAGCGCTCCGCCGCCGGTTCCCACTGTAGTGCTGTTAAGTATAGCCGATTCAAAAGGTCCGGATACCGCTCCCTGATCCACAGGTGTCGCCGCAGGTGCTGCGGACCACGGTGTCGAACTGTTCGATCTGTTGCCGACATTGGCTCCCGCCTGCTGATTGATCGGCTTTTCATATTTAGGTGCCACAAACTTGGGCTCATCCGGTTTCCTGTTAAGTGAAGGAGACTCGAATACCACCTCGGGTGCTGCAGGAGCAGGTGCGGAATACGCAGGTGCAGGCTCCGGTGCAGGTGCCGCAGGTGCAGACGCCCCCGATGTCGGATAAGCAGGTGCAGGTGCTGCCGCTGCTCCGGGTGTCTGGTAAGCCGGCTGAGGTGTCGGCGCATTATATACAGGCGGCTGCGTAGGATACGAAGGCGCCGAATATGACGGTGCGGGTGCAGGCGCTGCAGGTGCCGAATATGCAGGTGCAGGCTCCGGTGCGGGTGCGGAATATGCAGGAGCTGCAGGTGCCGAATATTCGGGTGCCGCAGGTGTTGCAGGCTCAGGTGCCGCAGGCTTTAAGAAATCCAGCTGGGGCGACACAGGTGCCGATTCAGCCGAACGGTTATAAACACTGTTTAAGGAAAGTCCGCCAAAGGACATTCCGTTCTTTTTCATTTCCTTAACGTATTTTTTGATGTTGAACTTGCATCCGGGACACGAACGCATCGTTTCATCAACAAATCTTTTACATTGCGGACATGTAAAGCTTGCCATACTTCCTCCTTGAATGGATAACCCAGAATAAAACCCCATCCTTGTGATTATAGTAAATTTTGTATGATTAGTCAAATCATGACGTCTCAAAAAGACGGTACAAAAAGTAATTGACAAATATCCCGCATTTGGATATAATACCATTTGTCTGCTGAAAGAGACATGGCGAGATAGCTCAGCTGGCTAGAGCACGCGGTTCATACCCGCGGTGTCGAGGGTTCAAGTCCCCCTCTCGCTACTTAAACCGCTCGATCGGAGCGGTTTTTTTATTTCTCTCAGATCGTCACATCCCCCGAGATCTTTCCTTCGTTGGCAGTATAATATGCCTTTCCGTCTTCGGGCTTTATATAGATCTTCAGATCCTTTATCGCCGCACGGCTCTTTTTTCTGAGATCCGCCTTTACCTTCGCTTCAACGGCTTCGCAGTCGTACTGTTTCTCGGCTACTTCCAAAAATACTTTTTCCATCGTCTACATCCTTTCTGCTTTAGATCACATATGTTCAGGAGCCGTAAAGCCCAGCATCTCTATGCCTGCCTCGAACAGCTTTAAAGCATCCCTGATAAGCGCTATATAAGCCTTCTTTTTCTCCTCATCCTCCTCGGTGAGTATCCTTGTATCATGATAAAATGAATTAACGTCGTTTGCAAGTCCGAAGAGATATGAGCATACCTTGTGCGGTGCTCTTTCATTAAACGCATCCTCCACCATGTGAGGGAACATGGCCAGGTCTTTCATGATATCCCTGGCATGAGCTGAATCGGGTATACCTGTAACGCAGTCTTCAAGCGCTTTCATATCAACCGGAGTATAATCTCCGTCGGCACTTCCCAGATACTTTCTGAGTATGGATTTGATACGGCTCATGGTATAAAGTATATAAGGTCCCGTATCTCCCTCGGAAGCAGTAAATTTTTCCACATCATAGACATAATCCTTCGCGATCTGGTTTGACAAATCACCGTACTTAAGCGCAGCAAGAGCTGTCATTTTTGCGGTACGTCTTGCTTCTTCTTCCGGCAGCGCCTCTCCTCCGCGGCTTTCCTCATTCTCGCGCAGGCGCTCGTACATCTTGTCCTCTATTTCCCTGAGCATGAACTCAAGCCTGGGCACACCGCCGTCCCTGGTCTTAAAGGGATGGCCGTCCGCCCCGTTTATGGTTCCGTTACCGAGGAACTCAAGCTTTGTGGTCTCCCTCGCGATACCGCATTTCTTTGCGGCACGGAACACCTGTGTAAAATGCAGTTCCTGTCGCTTATCGGTGATATAGATGATCAGGTCAGGCTTTATGTCCTTCTCCCTGAAAAGTATGGTCGCTATATCAGTAGTCTGATAGTTGTACGATCCGTCACTCTTCTGCACGATGCAGGGTGGCAGTTCCTTTTTATCGCTCTCTTCCCTTATATCCACCACATATGCACCCTCGGACAGGTATGCATAGCCCTTGTCCTTCATATCCTTTATCATATCGGCGATATAGGGGTCGGCATCCGACTCGCCCATCCACAGCTCAAACTCCACACCGAGATTGGAGTAATTGCGCTTCAGGTCCTTTATCGACACATCCAGTATCTGCCTCCAGAGTGCGCGGTATCCGCGCCTTCCCTGCTGCAGGTCGAGTACTGCCTTAAGGCATTTCTTTTTGTATTCTTCATCATTCTTGCATTTTCCCGATGCGGTAGGATATATCTCTTCAAGATCGGCTATCGTAAAAAACGGCTCGGCGGGGTATTCTCCGCTAAAGCTTTCGTCAAAATACGAAAGCTCCGGAAAACGTTCCTGCATCTCGGTGATCACCTGCCCCATGGGCATGCCCCAGTCGCCGAGGTGAACATCGCCTGTCACTTCATGTCCCGCGTATCTCGCGATACGCTTCACGCTCTCTCCTATCACAGCCGGACGAAGATGTCCCACATGCAACGGCTTGGCCACATTGGCTCCGCCGTAATCTATCACTATCTTAAGCGGAGTTTCGTTTTTTTCCACACCGTACTTTTCTTCCTTCATCTGTGCTCTCACATAGTCTGTAAGGAACTTTTCATCCAGCTTCAGATTGAGGAAGCCCGGCATCACTGCCTCCACCTCCGAAAATGTCTTTGAAGATGCCAGTTTTTCAGCTACCTCAGCGGCTATATCAATGGGCTTTTTCCCGTATTTCTTTGCCCCTGCCATGGCGCCGTTGCACTGATATTCACACAGATCCGGCCTGTTGCTTATGTTTACGCGGCCCAGTGCCCCGTCATATCCCGCCTCCTCAAATGCTTTCATCATCTCTTCCGAGATAGTATCCAGAAACTTTTTCATACTTCCTCTCTCTGCCTTTCCCTTTCCGCTTTACTGTAAGCACAGCCGCAGTAATCCTGCCTGTACAGGCCGTACTTTTTACTCAGCTCTATGCTTCTTTTATAACCGTTCTTCTTTTTAAAATCAGACGGCATGAATTTTGTATTGTATATCTGCGCCTGTTCGCATCCCAGCGCATTCAGCACCGCCGCATTCTTAAGCGGCGATATCGTAAGCGTGGTCGAGAACAGATCATAGCCGTACTTTGCGGCATACTCCGCTGTCTTTGACAGCCGCAGCCTAAAGCATTTCACGCATCGCAGACCGCCTTCCGGCTCTTTTTCATATCCCTTCACCGCTTCGAGAAAGCGCGCGGGCTCATAATCACCTTCGATAACCGACGCAAGATAGCCGCAGTCTCTGTAAAGCTCCTGCGCCAGCCTCTTCACCTCGCTCACCCTGTGGGAATATTCAGCTTTTTCCGTAATATTCGGATTATAATAATACAACGTAATGTCAAAATATGGAAGCAGATATTCAAGGCAGTAGCTCGAGCAGGGCGCGCAGCAGGAATGCAGCAGAAGCTTCGGGCGCGTCTTTCCCGCATAAGCTTCTATCAGCCGGTCCAGTCTGCCCTGGTAATCTTCCTTCCTGAGAAGCAGCATCTCTTCGTCGCTCATGACCTGAAATACCTTTCAATAAACTCGGGCGCAGGTATGGGTTTCGAATAAAAGTATCCCTGTACACAGCTGCATCCCATATTCTTCAGCAGTTCCACCTGTCCGGCATTCTCCACGCCTTCACACACTACCTGTCTGCCCAGTTCGTTTACCATGTCAACGATCTTGCGCAGTATCACTCCGGCCTCCGCATTGTCGGCAGCACCCGCAAAAAACTCCCTGTCTATCTTTATCACATCAAACGGAACATCCTTGAGCATGTTCAGTGAAGAATAGCCCGAGCCGAAATCGTCCATTGATACCCTGACTCCCAGCTTCTTTAACTCCTTCACTATACGTATCATATCTTCCCTGCCGTTTTCAAAAACCGTCTCCGTTATCTCCAGCTCTATCAGCTCAGGCGATATATCATATTCTTTGATGATGTTTGCCACGTTATCAACATAATCGGGACTGTGAAGCAGAAGCCTCGACTGGTTTACGGATACCGGATGCACGCTGCCGCCCTTTGCGATCGTGTCTTTAAGTATCGAGCAGACTGATTCGAGCATATAGAAATCCAGCTGTTCCACAAAGCCGTTATTTTCAAAAATGGGGATGAAGCTGTCCGGCGGAATGATGGTCCCGTCCGGTCTGCACCATCTGACTAAAGCTTCCGCTCCGCACACGCGGTCATTTACTATATCCCACTTCGGCTGCAGATACACCTTGAATTCAAGCTCCGTCAGCGCCTTGTGCATCAGCGACTCAATGCGGTCGATCTTCCGCATGTTGTCAACTATCTTTTCGCTGTAAGTTGCTTCCAGATCCTTAGTATCCCGGCTCACAGATTTTCTGGCAACATTGGCATGATCGATCATCGTATCGATATCGTGATCGTTCTTTTTCACAAAGTAGATCCCGGTTTTGAACCGTATAGGATATTTGATGTTTCTGCCTCTTGAATCCGCATTTACCGCAGCTCTGAACTCATTCTTCCGCTTCTCAAGGGTTGCATCATTTATCACCAGCGCCAGGAACTGGTCGGAATTCATGCGGACGCAGATCTCCTCATCCGTAAAGATCTGTGTAAAATTCCTGATGCAGGATTCAAGTATATGATCTGCCCTGATATGTCCGTAGGATTCATTTATATACCGGAAATTCGAAATATCAAATCTGTATATCGCATATTCCTTCTCGGGCGAATTCATTATCCTCTCCAGGGCAAACTCCTTGAAATAGCTTAAGTTCTTCCCCTTGGTGACCGGATCCTCATATGCAAGCTTCTCCACGGTCATGTTTATGCGCTTCGCATTCGCCCAGACCATCAGCATACAGATGATCATCAGCACCATGATGAAAATGCAGGCCAGCACGCTCCAGAACAGCATGGGTCTGAACATCTCATCCTGGAATCCCGGTGTATAGGCACACAGATAGCTCAGCTCGGGTACACCCCTTACCGGCGAGAAATTGATCTGCATATCAAGCCCCTCAAGGGTCTTCACCATGATATATCCGCTCTCACCTTTTGTAAGCGCATACTTTATACCCGAAAGCGCATTCCTGTTTTCCTCGCTGTCCCTGCACTGCTCAAGCACTCCCTCTTTGAAGGAATCGCCATGACTCCCCGAAAGCGCTGCCGTCTGTGACATTATCTTTCCCATGGAATCCACGACAAAACATTTACCCCTGGACTTCTGATAATCAAAAAGCGGCGAATCAAAAAGCCTGTCCGTATCAACTATACCGACAGCATAGCCCCTTACCTTATCGTTCCTGTATACCCTGGTTACGATCATTATCCTGCGGACATCCGGATCTATCAGGGGCAGCATCATCCCCACATACACTCCATCCTGGTAATAATCCAGCTCTTCAAACACTTTGCATGCTTCATGAATAGTATCGCTGTTCTCCGGTACCAATGCGGAATCATCAGCATAGTATTTCCCGTCATAACTCACATAAAAAACATGGCTGAACGCTTCCCGCTTAACTACCGCATTCGCAAAGTATCTGATGCGCTTCTCCAGATTACTTTCGGTCATCCCGCCTATATCCCTCACGCCTCCGCGCATATCGTTGGCAAGCCCCAGCACCTGCCTTCCCAGCTCTTCTCCTGCACTCACATGCTGGTCACTGAACTCCCTGCAGGCCACCATCCGGTACTCTCTTTTCAGATATAAAAAAACAGCTATACACAGGCATATGCAAATAAACAGCGCTATGCCGCCTGCGTACAGTACCACTCTCGATCCCCTGTTTTTCCTTCTGTATTTACCCACGAACTGCTCCCTTCCGAGCATAATCATTCAATTTATTTTATCACAACACCCCGAATCGGACAATAGCCAGCATCCTGATACCTTAGAGGATCATCACTCTCATCTTTTATTTTTTATTCAACTGACAGATTCTTTACTCTATTATCCTGATAGGGGGCTGTCATTCTGTCCTCACTTCGCCATCGTATCAGTGGCAAAAAATCGCTTCAGCGCAAGACTGTGTGAGGCAATACATTCGTAGAACTATTTCTTTTATATAAATCCGAAGAAAACAGCACGGGAGTGAGAAAAGCAGCGCTATGCTGTTTATTGACGGAAGTGAGCTTGAAGAAAACAGCACGGGAGAGCGGAAGAATCAGACACCGATAACGTCGCATCTCATAATCTCCGTTGCCATCAAGTTGCTGGGATGGAAAAAAGGCAACGATAACATCACATTTCATATTCTCCGTTGCCATCAAGTAGCTGAGATGGAAAAAAAGGCAACGATAACATCACATTTCATATTCTCCGTTGCGATCAAGATGCTGGGATGGAAAAAAGGCAAGAAAAACATGACATTTCATATTCTCCGTTGCCGCCAAGTAGCAGGAGGGAAAAAACAGGCAACGATATGACGCCTTTCCGGTTTTTTGGCGCCTCAATAATGCGGATCATGGCGAAGTGAGACAGCAAAGCAGTGAAAAGACGTCGATAAACCGGCGCCGGAGCGCATAAGGATCCATTCCTGCTTGACCAATAAACATCTGCCCGGAGAGAGTTGTCAAACCTGCGAAGCACCGCTGTGCGGCTACGGGGTTGACCACTCTCACCGGGCAGATAAAATGACAGCTAAGCAGTAATGGATCAGAAGGCCGCAAACGGCCGAACAGGCATAAAGAGCTTGCGACAGCCGAGCGGCCGCATGATCACCGCCTAATGTCCTTGTCAGCGTATGTATACCGACACAGTCCGGAGGCGATTAAGTCCTGCGACTTAGTGAAGCACTTAGCGAAAACGAGAAGCATATCCCGGGCGCAGCAACTTCCCGGAGGGAACGTTGCGAGCCGGGGGATAGTTCTGCTTCGAAGTTTGAGCTTATGTGCGAAACGATTTAGCAGGACTTAATGCCTGCCGGATGTGTCGGTAAAAGAAAAAGAAACAAGGACAAAGGGCCGGGCTGTGTACTCATTGACCTTGCCGCGATTATAAGATAAAATAGGTAGATACCGTAATTTTAAGAAAATGATGTGAGGTGTTTATGAGCGACAGACCACGCATGATAGAAAATGAGATAAAGAAAGTCATACACGGTAAGGATGAGGTGATACGGCTTACTGTCTGTGCCGTGCTTGCCGGCGGCCATGTGCTTTTGGAGGATATACCGGGAGTCGGAAAGACGACGCTTGCTCTTTCGTTGAGTAAGGCGCTTTCGATGAAATACAGGAGGGTACAGTTTACTCCGGATGTGCTTCCGTCAGACCTTTTGGGATTTTCGATATTTGACCGTGAGAGTAATTCTTTCAGGTTTCAGGAAGGTAGTATTTATACGAATCTGTTTCTGGCGGATGAGATAAACCGTACTTCGCCCAAGACCCAGTCAGCTCTTTTGGAAGTCATGGAAGAGAGGCATGCAACTGTTGAGGGTGTGACCCGTGAGGTACCGCAGCCTTTCTTTGTTATTGCCACGCAGAATCCCTTCGGCTCTTCCGGAACGCAGCGTCTTCCCGAGTCACAGCTCGACCGTTTCATGGTCTGTCTTTCCATAGGCTACCCCGATCATGAGAGCGCGGTCGATATACTGAAGGGCAATTCGTCCCATGATCTTCAGACCGTGCAGTCCGTTGTCAGTTCCGATGAGCTTATCGGCATGCAGAATGAAGTGGACGCACTCCGCATCGATGACAGCATATATGATTATGTGGTCCGCCTTACGGAGCAGAGCCGCGACGCTTCAGTTTTTGCACTCGGCCTGAGCCCCAGAGGATCGATAGCCCTGATGCGCATGGCTAAAGCTTACGCCTATTATGAGGGAAGAGATTATGTCACGTCATCGGATATACACGATGTATTCCACTGCGTTGCCACGCACAGGGTGCGCCTGACCAGCCGTTCCAAGGCTGCGGGTCTCACTGTTGATACTGCTCTTGACAAGCTTCTTAAAGAAGTAAAGCTGCCTAAGATCTGAACATGAATATACGCAATCTGCCATATCTGATCACATATATACTGTGTCTGCTGCTGTTTTTTCTTGGTGTGCTCTTTTACAGGCAGTCACTGCTTTCCGTTCTGGTGATCCTTTTTATCATACTCCCGCCCGTTTCGATATATCTTACTCTGATCGCTGTCAGACGGCTGGAGATAACTCTGTCGCCGCCTGCGGAAAGTGCGGTCCCCGGCGGCACGGCCGGCTTTATCTTAAGCGTTCGCAATCCCGGGCTAATCCCGCTTCTAAACGTTTGCGTGGAAATGAAATACGAAAATCTTTATTACCCGCGCCCGGGCTTTTCGGAGATAGTGGTCCCGGCCGAGATCAGAAAGAAAAAAGATTTTCTGCTTCCCTTTGAACTGCAGAAAGCCGGTATGTTCTCTGCGAGCATAAACCGTATACTTGTCACGGACTATCTGCACCTTTATACAAAAGAAATAAAAAGCGAGGCCGGCGCGCTCTTACCCGTCATCCCCGATGAGGAAAAATATGAAAATACTGATTTCCCCAAAGCTGCCGTAGAGACCGAGGACAGCGAGCCTTCGCCTGCCGGCGAGCTTATCAACGAGATAAAACAGCTGCGTGAATACCGTCCCGGAGACAGGCTCAAAGACATACACTGGAAGCAGTCCGCAAGAAGCCGGGACCTCATGGTAAAGGAATACGAGACCGCGAGCGATCTTTATTTTCTCATACTGCCGGAACTGGAACGCGGCACACTTGATGAAGGCATACATGCCTTTGCAAAAACAGCCTGCACCCTTCTTGCCATGAAGGAAAGCTTCCGCGTTGCCCTCTTTCACGAAGACGGCATGCTGTTTGAGTTTTATAAAGTAAGTAACCGCCAGGATCTCGATATAGTTTTTTATAAGCTTTATCTTGAGCCCGTATATGATACAAGTGAAGTATATGAGCGATTCTCCGCTCTCTATCCCGAGATGTACGGGGTACTGAGGATCAGCGGCGGAAAGCTGCTGATCCCGGAAGAAGGCTAGGATGAAAAAAGAACGCAGGAAAAAAGTAAAGATCGATCCGAAATATAAAAAAGAACTGGAGCAGTACGGAGTAGGCCTTGGCGATGTAAGACCCTTAGATCAGCCCGGCCGTTTTTATCTCTGCTTTCTCAGGGCTATACTTATATTCCTTGCGGTATACGGCATGCTCGCAGCCATCGTCACCTCCTTCGGCCTGCCTTTTTCCAAACCCATACTTTTGACCGGCATCATGCTCCTTGCATTTATCTCGGCCTTTCTGTATTACAACAAGATCACCTTCTATGTCGGTTATCTCGTTGTATTTGCAAGCTTTGTCTTCTTTTCGATCTATATGTATCTCTATGTCAATTCGGGTTACCAGGCCTTTTTGAACGAGGTCTACAACAAGTATTCGGATTACTTCCTGCTCTCCACGGCCCGCGAAGCGGAGGAGCTCATATCGGACAGATATCTTACCGTTACCGCCGCCATGCTCTTTATGGGCTGGTTTTTCTGCATACTGTTAAACATAACGATATCGGGATACATGAGCCTCGCTCTCACCTTTATCGTTACTTTCCTGCCGCTGCAGGTGGCTTTCTACATCGATATCATCCCGCCGCTCCACTATCTTGTAATGCTGCTGGCCGTATATATAACTGTCGCCGTATTGGGGCGATCCGGGCACTATACCCTGCCTTACAGGCATACAAAGGAGCAGAATTTCGAGCATAAAAGGCAGTTTAAAAAACACCGTTTCACCTATCTTGCAAGCTCCGGAGGCATGCTCACCATCACGCTGTACAGCCTGATACTCTCAGCCCTTTTCATGGTGATCGCCAGCAGCGTCTTTGCAAAAGACTTTGACGGCCGTTTTGTATCCAATCCCGTCAAGGACAAGACCGACCAGTACGTAAAGACCGTGATGCAGGGCGGTCTGGCTTCACTTTTAAACCGCTACACTTCCACCGGCGGTCTTGCCAAAGGACAGCTTGGCGGAGTCGGCAGCGTGATCCCCGATTATGAGCCGGACCTCTATGTACAGTTCGCCACGGATGCATCTGACAGCGTATACCTGAAGGCATATACGGGTGTTTTCTATAACGATACCTATACACGCTTTCTTCCCCATTCCGACCCTGACAGCTTAAAATACCGCCTGCTGTCTGAGGAGGATCTGAAGCTTGCCGACGAATGCGCTCCTCTTATCAACACCGGTGAGAACGTCATCCAGCGCATGCACATCGAAAATGCGGATGCGGATTTCGAATATGATTACAGTCCCTATTACACGGCATATACTACCTCGGGACGCGCTTACAGCAAAAAAGCCTATACCGAAAATATGGAAGCTCACTTTGCCGATGTTTACCCCGAAAGCTTTGATCTCATCAAAAATGCCGAGCGTTTTCCCGATGAGGACAGAAAACTGATAAATACCCTTACAGGGCCTGACGGTTATGATGTGCTCTACATGCCTTTTTCGTCGGCATCCGAACTCTATAAGAATCCCAACATTCCGAAGGAGTACGAGGAACTGGTATCGGACGTCTATCTGCAGCTGCCCGAGGGTGTAATACCTGCACTTGATGACTTCATAGCGGAAGCCGGCCTGTCCGATACAGCCGATCCGCTGGAGACCGCCTATGCACTGAAGCAGTATTTTATGGATAATTTCAGCTATACCATGTCACCGGGACGGACACCCTGGGGACAGGATATGGTGTCTTATTTTCTGAGTGAACAGCGGCGCGGCTTCTGCGCACACTTCGCCGCCTCCTCCACGCTGCTTTTCAGGAGGCTTGGTATTCCCGCCAGATACATCGAGGGGTATTATATCTCTCCCTCCGATATGGCTGACGGCACACCCTTAAGCTCCGACTTAAGCTCCTGGGTATACGGAAAGGATGCCCAAGGAGAAGCCGGTGTCATCGAAGTAGAAGTAAACGATGGTTCCGCCCACGCCTGGACCGAGATCTATCTCTACGGCTACGGCTGGATCCCCTTCGAGACTACTCCGCCTTCGGACGAACCGCTTATCGATGCCAGACTTTCGTTCCTCGGCCAGTTCTTCGGCCTGCTCCAGCAGACCAGGAGAAATGCCGGCGGAGCCACACTTGACATTGCCGACAACATCACCCCGCCGAATACAGGCAGACTCTCCGGAGCCGTCAGCAGCCTAAGCTTCATACTCCGCCCCATAGGCATCACCCTGGGGCTCATGATACTTGCAATGCTTCTAAGAGCGCCTGCTGCCGGCCTTCTCGTTCTTCTGAAAAAGAGACTGTATACTGCAAGAGGCATGTACAATGAAGCCCTGCTCGTTGAGTACGAACGCCTGCAGAGATCCCTTCGCTCAAAGAAGCTTCTGACGGTTAAAAACCCTCTTCCGAGGGACATCGAGAGCATAATAAAAGAAGCGGCATCTGCCGGCGCAGATACCGCCCCTTATCTTTCCTCGCTTTCAGACCTCACCACGGCTGTGAATTTTGCCGCCTACTCCTGCCGTAAGCTTGACAATGAGAGATATGCTTCCGCAGTCAGTCTTATCAGATCCATCCGCAAGTCGCTTTAGACTTACTTAGCTGCTTTCGTTTTATCATCCTATCTTTTCAAGTGATGCTGCAAATTCATCTATCTGCGCATCTTTCTCTTTCGACGGCCTGTCCTTCGGATCGATGAATACCGCTCTTTTTTCAAAACCATCGATCTTAAGGCACTTAGCCAGTTTTTCAAATGCTTTATCGGCCCCTGCACCGCTCTGGCAGGCAAAAGCCGCAAAGCGTTTACCTTTAAGCTTTGCCTCGTTATCCGCGATAAAGCTTCTTAACGGCGGGGTAAAGTTTGAAGCTAAAAAACCGCTCACCTTTGTGAACGGTTTTTTTCTGCAGGAAGAGGGACTTGAACCCTCATGAAATTGCTTTCACACGGACCTGAACCGTGCGCGTCTGCCAATTCCGCCATTCCTGCGCAACATAAGAATAATACCATTTCACAGACAACTTGTCAATAGTTTTTTACCCTCGTTTTCTGCCCGTATTCTGCTCTCATCCATCCGGAAACAGCATACCGCGGCCTTTCGTCCTCCTGTGCTGTCTTTACTCTTCACCCACGGCCACTGCGCGCCGGTAGTAGTCTTTGGATATGATCAGGCGCGCGTATTTCAGACGGTCGCTCACTATGGCTTTGGCCTTGTCGACGTATCCGTCTTCAACTTCTACTCCCTCATTTGGAGTGAAGCTGCGGCTGTGTGCATCATACTGCCCCGCAGGGCTTACGAAGCTGTAGCCTCCGCTGACCGGCAGTATCACTAACGGCATTGTCCCGCTTGCCACGCCGGCTTCATAATTCATTGCAAAGATGTCACGCCCTGAATAAAGTCTGGAATCATAATCGATCCCGAAGAGATTGGCCAGCGTGGGCATGATGTCCACGGAGGAACAGGGCGTATCCACGACCACCGGCTCCTTTATGGCTGCGCAGTATAGTATGAGCGTATTCCGGTAACGGCTGATGTCTGCGGCCGTATCATCGATGCCCGACATCTCGCAGTAATAATCAGGCTCGCCTTTGGACATGGCATAGGGATAGTGGTCGGCTCCCATACAGATCACTGTATCCTCGAGTATCCCTTCTTCATCAAGTCTCTTAAGCAGATATTCCAGGGCAAGGTCCAGTTCCTTGTTACAGGCCTTATATGCCTGAACCGTAGGTGACTCATCCGGGAAAGCCGCCTGCGCTTCCGCTTTGTGTTTAGCACTCATCGCATTTGCTCCCCAGGAATAATTGCAGTGTCCGCTGACAGTCATGTAATAGGTATGAAAGGGCACACCTGTCCTCAGATGCTCTTCGATGATCTCATCGGTTGTGGCCTCAAGCATACCCAGATCGGAATATGGCCAGCCGCCCAGTTCCATCTTCAGCCCGTTTCCTATCCCCTTGTAATCATAGCCCAGATTGGGATGCGTCTTGTCACGGTCGTAGTAGTCAAAGGCGCTGTTGTGATAAGCGCGGCATACATAGCCTGCGCTTCCGAACAGATTGCCTGCCGCATAAGGCATGGCATCACCAACGCTTCGCAGGAAGGAATGGCTGCCGTCCAGCCACAGCGGGATAAGGCCTGTCATATTCGAAAACTCACCGCCTGTCGTTGACAGCCCCCAGCCGGGCTGGTAATAGTCCGTAAATACAAAGCTTTCATTTGCCATCTTATAGAGCGTGGGTGTAAAATCCTTATCCACGGCATAGGGCGAAAAGGCCTCGGCCGTCAGCAGTATCAGATTCTTGTCCTTAAATATGCCTGTATATTCATTCTGCTGTGTGGGCTCAAGGGAGCCGAAATACTCATGCATGCTCTTATATGCGGGATCGCTCTCCTCATCTATCAGCGCAGCAAAATCAACAGCCGCATTATAGCCGTAGACCACAGGCTCTTCCGCAGCATTCTCGCTCACCGCATTCCCCGATACGGCGGAGTTGCCCGAGACAGCAGCATTTACGGATGCCGATGAAGCCGGTTTCGCAGGCGCCTGGGGTGTCCAGAGTGCGGTCTGCTCAGCTCCGGTCTTCACCCCCTCTTCCGGTGTTCCGATTATCCGATAGCAAAGGTCAAGGCGAAGCGCCGTAAGCAGGCCTGTGGCCGGCACGCAGCCAGGAACGGAAAATGCATAGGTATACACATCCGCTTTCGGTCCCAGCCGCATAAACATGACTGCTGCCAGCATCAGAGCCGCAAAGGGTATGAGTACCAGCGGCCGCTTCCTATGCAGTTTATCCGTATCATCCGCTATGATCTTTTTTGCAAATACTATATAGAAAATAAACGGCAGGGCGAAAAAGACCGCCATACCGATATTTCCCAAAGCCACTTCACCTGCCAGATCCGCAAACTCGCCCAGCACCTGGCCTGTCATGCCTATTGCATAGAACAGTCCGTAATATATCTTGTAAAAGGAAATACAGTTATACTCAAAGAAGAAAACAAAAGCGAGCAGAAACAGCACGATGGCAGAGAGTATACGCGAGAAGCGTTTATTCTTTATGATAAGAAAAACAAAGGAAAGCAGAAAGCCGAAAGACAGCGAGAACAGGACCATCGGTATCAGTGAGATATCCCAGAACGGATTCACATCATCCAGTATCCTCAAAAGCATTTCCCAGAATACTATCGCAAGCGGGTAAAAGATAAGTGCCACGTTTCCTCCGTAAACAAATAGCCGTGCTTTCAACAAACATCGTATATTCTATCGTTACTGTTCACTGCCCGAAGGCCGTGAACAGTAACATTCTATCACCAATACCGGTCGAATATAAGTGTCGGATGCAAAATTTTTCCTCATATACCCCTCCGTAATTCATATACTTATATATATACACATCAGTTACAGTCTAATCTACGCAGCCGGCAAATACAAGTCCCATCTGAAGAAAACCGCTGAAATGAAAAAGGATCGAACATTTTCCCACCGGGATCGGCCACTCCTGTGAACGCGGCTGATAATAAAGCGGGGATCAGCTCAGGCATATTCACCAACGCCTAAAGCTGCAAAAATAGTCCAAATCCCAAAATATACACGCATTTTCACGTCAATCCTTTTATTTGCGTGTATGCTATGGCTTTCGCGAACACGCAGATATGTATTTCTTCCGGATTTGCGTGTCTCAGTAACACGCAGACTTTCGTTTTAAGTCCGATCTGCGTGTATTATTCCACATTTGTCGACACGCATATCGGAGCTTTCGCCAATTATGCGTGTCACCCCTGATTTACATAATATGATACCAAAGGCCATCTGCGCATAGAACACTTATGCCTGCATTACGATGGTATCCGGACTGAAAGCAGCAAGGATGGAATCCTCATAGATACCTGTTGTTGTATGTGATTGCCATACGATCACCTCCTTATATCGTTATGTATAATTATATTACATGACGATTAAAGGTCATGGAAAAAAACCAAAAAGCTCGATAAAATCTGACTTTTTATGACATTTGAATGATGAGAAAAATCGTCACATGTTATTGACAGGAGAAGCCGGGAGGGCGATTAGTCTGTGAATAGTAACAATTTTTTATATTTTTTTTGATATTAGATTGACAAGCAAACGGAAATCTGATATCATACCATTTGTTTGCGGGAATGCTGGAATTGGCAGACAGGCTAGACTAAGGATCTAGTGCTCGTTAGGGCGTGAGAGTTCAAGTCTCTTTTCCCGCAGAAAAAACCGTTCATGTTTATGGACGGTTTTTTAATTTCTGAAATGCTTTTTATATTCTATGTTTCAAGACTATCACATGATACTTTTTCGTTTGATGCTGTTTGAAAGATTATATAATTATCACACTTAAATGCGATAATGGTTTTCATGCCTGTATTGTCCCCGTAATAGAACAAAGCGTTTCGCTTGCGGAACGCCGGCGTCTCGCGCGGTTGCCGAAGGCAACATTTTCCTCTCGCGCGAGTGCGCATCCCGCCCGGAGGGCTTTTTGCTTTATGGAAATTCCAGAGGAATTTCCTATAAAGCAAGAAGAGCCGCAGGCGTTGCGCCTGCGGCTTTTCTTTCAGTTTGCGTAGTCCACTACTCTCGATTCTCTTATCACGTTGATCTTTATCACGCCGGGATAGAGCATCTCGTCTTCCACTTTCTTAGAGATATCTCTTGCAAGGATGACCATATCGTCATCGGATACCTTATCGGGAACGACCATAACACGTACTTCACGTCCTGCCTGTATGGCAAATGACTTCTCAACTCCGTCAAAGGAATTGGTGATCTCTTCGAGCTGGGTGAGTCTGTTGGTATATGTACCAAGCGTCTCTCTTCTGGCACCGGGTCTTGCTGCTGATATAGCATCTGCAGCCTGAACTATGCAGGCTACCAGACTCCTGGGCTCCACATCTCCGTGGTGTGCTTCCACCGCATTAACGATGATATCGTTCTCCTTGTACTTCTTGCAGAGCTCTGCTCCGAGCTGTACATGAGATCCGTCCATATCATGATCCACGGCCTTGCCTATATCATGGAGCAGTCCGGCTCTCTTTGCCGCTCTCGCATCTATGCCGACTTCCTCGGCAAGCAGGCCTGCTATCTGCGCTACCTCTATAGAGTGGGTCAGTGCATTCTGGCCAAAGCTCGTTCTGTACTTGAGTCTTCCGATCAGTCTCGTAAGCTCGGGATGCAGGCCGTGTACACCGCAGTCCAGAAGAGCCGCTTCACCGGCTTCCTTCATGCTGGTCTCAACCTCACGTCTTGCCTTCTCGACCGTTTCCTCGATCCTGGCGGGATGTATACGTCCGTCTATGATCAGATGGTCAAGCGCAAGTCTTGCAACCTCTCTCCTTACCGGATCAAAAGCTGAAAGCACTACCGCTTCCGGAGTATCGTCGACGATCAGCTCCACACCTGTCATGGTTTCCAGTGTACGGATGTTTCGTCCCTCGCGTCCAATGATACGTCCCTTCATTTCATCGCTGGGCAGCTGCACTACCGAGATCGTTGTCTCGGACACATGATCTGCGGCACATCTCTGGATCGCGGTCACCACATATTCCCTGGCTTTCTTGTCCGCTTCCTCTTTTGCCCTCAGTTCAGCTTCCTTGATCTTCATTGCAGTTTCGTGCTTTACATCCTCCTCAACCGTCTTAAGCAGGAATTCCTTAGCCTGGTCGGATGACAAACCCGAGATACGTTCCAGTTCCTGTACTCTCTGTTCTCCCAGTTTATCCACTTCTTCCTTCTTCTTCTGAAGGTTGGCTTCCTTCTGGGCCAGAGACTGTTCTTTGCGTTCTATTGCTTCCGTTTTCTTGTCAATGTTCTCTTCCTTCTGAAGTATCCTGCGTTCGGATTTCGTCATTTCATTACGACGTTCCTTCAGCTCCCGATCCAGTTCGTTCTTGACCTTGATGGTCTCCTCTTTCACTTCGATCAGGCTCTCACGCTTCTTCTCCTCAGCAGTTTTCAGAGCATCATCGATTATCGCCCGCGCTTTCTCCTCCGCATTGCCGATCTTCTTTTCGGTATCCTGCTTATATTTGTTCACCGAAACCTTTGATACAACCGGTATTGCTATGATCAGCGTGACAACGACCGCAATAAGCGCTGTTACTGCGTACATCATTGTACGTGAACCTCCTTATTTAGTTTTCATTGTGCAAATTTGTTGACAACACAACACGAATATTATAAGCTTGCAAACCATATTATGTCAAGCACAAAGAAGAGTTTTGACACTTGCTATACACTCTATAAGCCTGTATAATAGACGCATATCTTAGGTCATGCAATTAATAGGAGATATCATGGGCAGACGTAAAAGAATAGGACTTTTCGTAGGCTATCCCGAGATAGTGCACGTACGAAGGATAACCGAAGGTGCTATGGAACAATGCAAAAAATACGATTATGATCTGTGTGTCTTTGCTTCAAGCATCCATCTTTCTTTTCCTCATGAAAACTATGTAAAGGGCGAAGCAAACATCTTCAGACTGGCAAATCTTGCTGAGCTGGACGGTGTCATCCTTGACCACACTACCCTGACCGGCGATCCTGATGACCGCAGTTTAAAGATGCTGGTCAAACGCCTTGAACAATACCCTGAGCTTCCCAAGTTTTCTCTGGAACTGCCTACCGAAGGCACAGAACTGATCCATAACGACAATGAAGCGGTACTTCGTGAAATGGTACGTCATACCATAGAAGACCACGGACGGAAAAAAATCTGCGTCATAACCGGTCATAAGGGCGTAAACGTTTCCGAAGAACGCCTGCAGGTATTTCTTGACGAGATCCGCAGACACGGACTGGACGTAGCTCCCGAACACATTATATACGGTGATTTCTGGTACTGGAGCGGTGACAATCTTGCCAGAAGGATCGCAGGTGGCGAGATCCCCCGTCCCGATGCGGTGATCTGCGCCAGCGACTGCATGGCTATCGGTCTTATCGACCGTCTGCAGAAAATGGGCATACGTGTTCCCGAAGACATACTGGTCATAGGTTTTGATGCTTCTGACGAAGCCGCTGTGAATCTCACCACCTTAAGTTCCTACGATCCCGGTGATATCACCATGGGTGCAGATGCGGTCGATCAGATCCGCAAGCGTATCGAGCCCGGTGCCGAGATCTTACCGCATGCGCGTGATACGAAGCTTCAGTTCCATCCCGGTGCCAGCTGCGGCTGTCAGACCGATCCCATACACTCGATGAGACGCTTCCGCGGCTCACTTTATATCAGTTCCTATAATCATGCGGATGAGGAAAACTCCAAACATATAGGGATCGGACAGCTTATGGAGAGCTATGCTTTTGAGGACTTTACCGCATCCGGTTCTACCGAGGAATGTCTGAAAAAGATCTATGAATATGCTGACCAGCTTAAACCCTATCGTAATTTCTATCTCTGTCTCAGGGAAAACTGGCTCAATATAGACGAGGACACCTACGAAGGCTATCCCGAATCAATGCGTACATATGTAGCCACCTCAACCGTTGACGATGATAAATTCAGCGGGATAGACCCTGACCGTTCCTTCTGGATCTCCTGCATGCATCCCAAGCTTGACGAGGAACGCGAGGAGCCCGGCTTATTCTATTTCTCACCGGTGCATTTTGACGGTGCCCTTCTGGGTTATGCCGTGCTGCACAGGGAGCTTTCTCCCGACTCCTTATTCAATATCGTTTACCGCACCTGGCTGCGCTACATCAACAACTGTCTCGAAATGATCCGTTCAAGGGAACGCCTCCAGACCATGTCTGTCCGTGATGAAATGACCCGCGCCTATAACAGAAGAGGCATGTATGAACAGTTCCGGCTCATGTCGGCGGCTGCCGCTACAGACAAATGTGCACTTTTTGTCGGAGTCATCGATATGGACGGCCTTAAATATATCAACGACACCTTCGGCCACAGTGAAGGAGATTTCGGACTGAAGATACTCTGCCAGGTACTCAACAGCGTTACCCGCAGCAATGAGATCTGCGTCCGAAGCGGCGGCGACGAATTCTTCCTGATCGGTATCGGCGAATACAGCAGAAATGATGAAGCCGAGCGCGCATCGGAATTTACCGAAGCCATAGAAGCCAAATCCAGAACCTTAAACAAGCCCTATAACGTATCCGCCAGCATAGGCATTCTGGTCTTTGACGATTTCAGGGATATAACCCTTGATAATGCCTTAAGCCTCGCTGACGAAAAGATGTACAACTATAAGGTGCGCCACCGCAGACACAGAAGCGTATAAAAAGGCAGGGGTTTTACAGCCCCTGCCTTTTCATTTTACTGCTTAAGTTTATCATTTCACAGCTCCGGTCTTATAGACGAATCTCACACTGTTTGCATCACCGTCTTCATCAAGTGCTCCCGTAAAACTGGTATAGTTTTCACCCGCCTTACGAACAGCCTTAAATCTGTTCAGTATTTCCGTCGCATCATCCCCAAGCAGTTCCGTCACTTTCTGTATCCCTTCCTCATCCAGTCTTATCATTCCGTCGCGAAGCGCTGCAGCTCCTTCATCAAGTTTTGCTGCGCCTTCAGTGAGTCGGCCTGCTCCGTCATCAAGCTTTCCCGCGCCTTCATACAGTCTGCCTGCTCCGTCATTAAGCCTGCCTGCTCCGTCATAAAGTTTAAATGCACCGTCATCAAGCTTTCCGGCGCCCTCAAACAGTTTTCCGGCACCGTCGTTCAGTCTGCCTGCACCTTCATCTACTTTTGCAACTCCGGCCTTCAGGCTGCCTGCACCGGCATCCAGCTGCGCAGCTCCTTCATAAAGGCTGCTGCTTCCTTCAACGAGTTTTCCGGCACCGGCCGTGAGATCACCGGCGCCTTCAAATATCCTGCCCGCTCCGTTCATTACGCTTCCGGCGCCCTCATCAAGTCTGCCGGCGCCCTCCTTCAGATCCGCCGCACCTTTAACCAGTGCATCATTATTCTGTACCAGGCCGTCAGCTCCGCTTGAAAGCGCAGCCGCACCCTGTGACAGCTCATTCAGTCCCGCATCAAGCTTTGCTACCCCGTCACCTACGTTCTTAAGTCCGCCTGCCAGCTGTGCAGCTCCTCCGGCCAGCTGATCCGCACCGTTCTTAAGCGGCGTCATCTGCTCCGGCACGGATGCCATAGCCGACTCCAGCTCCGTTGCGACAGAACCATACAGTGCAGCCGCCGTTTTACATGCCGTCAGTGCTTTTACCGCTTCAGTGCTGTCCCCGCCTGCTGCCAGCTGCAATGCGCCGTAGCACTGCTCATATGTAAGACTTACCGCCCCTGTCAGTGCTTCACTCTGTGCGGCAAGCTCATCACTTCCCATGATCTCTCCGCCTGCCTGGAGTGACGCCAGATTGCCCTGCATCCACTCGGCTGCTGCAGAGGTAAGTGCAGCGGCACCGCGCAGCTTTGATACGCTTGCGTTTGTACTGCCTGCAAGCGCCTCATTCAGCATGTCTATGCCTGCACTTATCTGCGACGCACCTTCTGCCAGTGCATTCGCATTCCCGACTATATCATTTTCGGCAAAACCTGCCGCCAGTGTATCAGCGCCGTTCTTTGCAACAGCCGCTCCTCCGGCCAGCTGTCTGGCACCCGCACTTATCTGCAAGGCCCCGTCGGTATAGCTTACGATACCGTCATATAAAGAACCGCTTCCTGCATAGAGCCCTGCCGCACCTTCTTTCAGGCTCTTTGTCCCGTTATACAGCTCTTCCGTGCCGTTCTTTAATGTCTTGCTGCCTTCATACAGTTCACTGCTGCCGTTCTTCAGCTCTCCTGCGCCGTTCTTTAATCTGCTGCTTCCGTCTTTCAGATCACCGGCTCCCTGATACAGCTTTCCGGTCCCGTCTTTCAGTTCTGCCGTACCGCTCTTCAGATCGCCCGTACCGCTCTTCAGTTCAGCCGTGCCGTTTTTCAGATCCGCTGTTCCGTTCCAAAGATCTGCCGTTCCCTTCTTAAGATCCGCCGTTCCGTTCCAAAGATCTGCCGTTCCCTTCTTAAGATCTGTCGTACCGTTCTTTAGTTCTGCCGTACCGTTCTTTAGCTCTGCACTTCCGTCTACAAGTTCTTTGGAGCCGTTTCCGAGCTCATCCATCTTCTCCTGTATCCCGCTCAGATCAACCGAATCGGACGCATCAACCTGATTGAATATATCGCAGCCCGCAAGTGTCATGGTCATTCCCAGTTCGAAATCATGCGCGTCAGCCTCTATCTCCACATAATCCGGTATGTTGATCTCTTCCAGCTTCTCCCTGGCTTCATCATCTTTTGCCTTAGCCACGGTATTGTCCCAATCCAGACTTTCCTTAAGTCCGGGATATGCAAGTCCCAGCACTATCTCGTTATTGCCCTCGCCTATCACCTTACCGTTTGTCACACTTACATTTGAAAAAGTGTCATCGGGAAGTATCATGCCGCTTACCATCACGAAGGGCACATTCACCTCATATTCATTACCGTCCACATCAACATTCTCTTTTGATCTGTTCTCATAATCCAGACGTATCTTTACATGTCCGTCCTTACCGGCCAGATCCTTTGCACTTATCTTCTGTCCGTCCAGCTCATATGAAAGCTTCACCTCTACAGGCAGTTCCTTGTCAGTAGTGCCGTGGTAGAATATGTCGCTCCCGTCTGCTTCCCAGGTGATCGTCCCGTCTTCGTTCTTTTCGTAGCTGCCGTAACCATTCACATTTGAGATGTCCTTAAGCTCCGTCATATCGCTCAGCTTTGCGTTTCCGCCGGCATTCTTCAGCTGATCCGAAACTATCACATTCTCTTCTTTTCCGTCGGCATCCATAAGTACATATACCACTTCATCCTTGCCGGCATCCGAGGAATGGGACCCCACTGCTTCAGCCATCAGTCCGCTCAGTTTTGCCTCCTCCTCGATCTCCTCGTTCCTGCTCTGCGCCGGCATGCTCTCTGTCTCCTTCCCGCACGCGCTCATTGATGCAAGCAGCGACAGGCTCATCAGCATTGCTATCACTCTTTTTGCTTTCATATCTGTTTACCTCCGTATTTACTCTTATATTCCCGGCTGCCTTCAGAATGACAGTTTTAATCTTCTGTCGTTTCCGCTATGCATATCCCGGGAAGCTTTTTTTACCGTCTTATGCATGATCACCCTGTCAAAGAGCATAAGGAAACTCGGCAGTACAAAGATCACGCACAGCATGCTCACTATCGCACCCCTTGCCATCAGTATGCAAAGGGCACTTATCATATCTATGTTCGAATACACACCCACTCCGAAGGTGGCTGCAAAGAAGCTCATGGCACTGGTGAATATCGACTTTGCCGAAGTCCTGACAGCTGTGGTCAGCGCTGCCTTCTTATCAAGCCCGCTGCGTCTTTCCTTCAGATAGCGGTTAGTCATCAGTATCGCATAATCAACCGTTGCTCCAAGCTGAATGGTACCTATCACTATGCTTGCAACAAAGGGTATCGTCGTACCTGTAAAGTACGGAACGCTCATGTTCATAAAGATCCCGCCCTCTATTACCGCCACAAGTATCACGGGTATGGATAACGAACGGAATACCAGCATTATTATCACAAAGACTATACCGATCGACGCCGTATTGACTGTCGTAAAATCCTTATCCGTAGTCTTTATCAGATCGGCGGTTCCGGGTGCTTCGCCTACGAGCATCGATCCGTCTGCGATCTCCTTGGCCGCAGCCGAGATCGCATCACACTGTCTGCCCACCTCAGGGCTTGCAACCTTGAACTCGCTGCCTATCAGCATGATCTGCCAGTTGTCATTGATCAGCGCTTCCTTTGCCTTATCCGGTATCAGCTCTGCCGGGATCCCTGCAGCTTTTACTGTATTGAAGCCCAGCGCATATTTGACACCGTCCATTGCCTCTATATCTTTTGCAAGTTTCCTTACGTCTCTTTCGTCCGTATCTGCCGGAAGCATCAGCATATGGGTCGATCCGGTGTTGAACAGCTCGGAGAGTTTTTTGTTTGCTGTTATACTCGGCAGACTCTCCGGCAGTGTGGAATCCAGATTGTAATAAACTCCCACATGGTCATTCCCGTATATGGCGGGTACCAGCAATATCAGATACAGTATCAAAAGCGGTATATGGAACTTCATCACGAAGCCGCCGAGTCTTGTAAACTCAGGTATCAGCGGCTTATGACTCGTCTTTTCGAGCAGCTTATCGCATACAAGTATCAGTGAAGGAAGGATCGTTACGCAGCTTATAACACCTATCAGCACTCCCTTGCTCATCACTATGCCTATATCAAGTCCCAGGGTAAAGCTCATAAAACAGAGTGCCACGAAACCCGCAACGGTTGTTATCGAACTGCCCAGCACCGAAGTAAAGGTATCGGATATTGCACATTCCATTGCTTCTTCATGATCTTTATACCTGCTCTTCTGTTCTTCATAGCTGTGCCAGAGGAATATCGAATAATCCATCGTCACTCCCAGCTGCAGGACAGCTGCCAGAGCCTTTGTAACATATGAAACACTGCCGAGGAAATAATTGCTTCCCATATTGTAGACTATCGCCATACCTATGCTGGCAAGGAAAAGAAACGGCGCCAGGAAGGAATCCATGGTCAGTGACAGTACTATCACCGAACAGATCACTGCCAGCCCCACATATACCGGAGTCTCCGAATCCGTAAGATCTTCGGTATCCGCCAGTATCCCGCTCATACCCGAAACGAAACACTGTCTGTCACAGAGCTTCCTTATATCTCTTACCGCTCCGATAACCGCATCGGAACTTGAGGTATCGTCGAAGAGGACGAACATCTCCGTCGCATCACCGTTATTGAACATCTGATATATATCTTCGGGAAGCAGCTCCATCGGTACGGACAGATCCATAACGCTGTCGTACCACAGTACCTTTTTTACATGTCCGACCTTTTCGATCCGGCTCTTCAGCGCCGAAACATCCTTCTCTTCCATGCCTTCCACCACGACCATGGAGAAGGCTCCCGTTCCGAACTCATCTACGAGTATCTGCTGTCCCTTCATCGTGTCTATATCCTGCGGCAGATAACTGAGCAGGTCATAGTTTACACCGGTCCTGAAATACAGCAGGACCGAGGGAATTAGCAGCAGCAGGGCAATGAGCAGTATCAGTTTTCTGTGTTTTACTATGCCCTTTGATAAAGCTTTCTGCATTTTACTCACCTCTTATTCCTTTCTTGACCAACGGTCATTTTAGTGATAAAATGACTATAGGTCAGAAATGACCATCGGTCAACAGACACTTTTTGAAATCTGTCTGAAAGGAGTTAAAGTCATGGACAATAAACTGAAAAAAGCACTCAAACAGAACGCTCTTATGGAAGCAGCCTTTGAACTTTTCACAAAACAGGGCTTCGGTAAAACCTCCATCTCCGAGATCGCCGAAAAAGCCGAGGTTGCAAAAGGCACTTTTTACCTTTATTTCAAAGACAAATACGACCTGCGCAGCCGCATTACCGCACACAAGGCGGAACAGATACTGCATCGTGCCAGACAGGAAGCAGGTATCACCGAAGACATGGACTTTGAGGAGATGCTGCTCCGGCTTATCTCACGCACCATAGACATACTTGCGGAAGATAAGCTCCTGGCTGCCTTTCTCGTAAAAAACCTGGGCTACTCCACCCTGCAGAAAAGCGGCTTATTAAAAGAAGCCGTGGAAATGGCGGGCGGCGCGTACAAAGATCCCGAGATAATGCTCTGTCTCATACTGGAGCTGACCGGCAGTGCTTCCTACAGTGCAATAGCCGCAGCCGAGCCCGTAAACATCAGCGAACTGAAGCCCCATCTGCTCGGGGCCATATCCGCAATACTTGAAAAATACAGGAAGGAATAAACTATGAACGCGGAAAATACTTACGAACTCATACTGAACACTTTCTTTGAACTGCTTGAGAAAGAATCGCTGGAAAAGATCAACGTAAAGAAACTGTGTACATACTGCAATATAAACCGCAATACCTTTTACTATCATTTTAAGGATCTGATGGATGTGCTCGACCATCTCTTCGGCCGCGAGATCGCCCAGATGAATGCGGATCCCGTTACCTCCATTCAGAACGAATACAGACAGCGTGCATCCATGCTTTACAGATACAAAAAAACCGTACTGCACGTCTATCATTCAAAGGAGCCCGAGATACTCTACAGATATCTTGATACTGCCACCAAGGACCTTGTCAGGAAATATGTTCTGGCCAGGCTGCATGGCAGCTGTGCCGATGATGAAAAGCTGGCAGAAATATGCCATATGTACGAGCTTACCGTAAAGGGGCTTCTTCTGGACTGGCTGACAGCAGGCATGCCGCAGCCAAACGAAAAGAGCGGCGAGACCTTCGCTTCTTTTTTCGAAGCAAGCCTCCCCGTTCTTATCAAAAACTTATAAACTTACACTGCACTCCAGGCAGTAGCTGATGTCGCCCGGCTTATAGCCCTTACCGAGAAGATAGGAAAACTGCTTCCTCTTCTCTGCCGCATCCGCGCATTCAGCATCGTAACGGCGCTTCTTTAAAAGCTTCATGATGCCCGGCCGCTCGTCTGTATCGCCCGCTTCTTCGATGCATTCCTTCAAAAGCTCCCTGTTCACACCCTTCAGTGCCAGGTCCTGCTCTATCTTCCGAAGACTTACGGACTGCTTCCTGCATTCTATATAACGTCTTGCATAATTTCTGTCATTTACTATGCCCAGATCGATAACGTAACGAACCGCATCTTCGATGACTTCTTCGGGATAACCGCCCCGCTTCAGTTTCATCTTCAGCTGCCAGGCCGTATAATCCCTCTTATCAAGAAGGAATAAGAGTCTCTGTCTGGCCCGCCTTACAAGCGCTTCCGGGCTCAGATCTTCACGCTTCATCGGCCTCTGCCTTCTTCGCGGACTTTGCCGGCTTCTTCGCCTTTATGTCCAATTCCGAAGGGGAACCTCCGATATTGTAATGCGTCCTTACCTTGCTGTCTATCTCGGCACATATCTCGGGATGATCCTTCAGATACTGCTTTGCATTCTCGCGGCCCTGACCTATCTTCTCGCCGTTGAAGGCATACCATGCACCGCTCTTGTTGATGACATCTATGTCTGCAGCCAGATCCAGCAGGTCTCCTTCGTAGGATATGCCCTCACCGAACATGATGTCGAACTCAGCCTCTTTGAAGGGAGGGGCTACCTTGTTCTTGACTATCTTGGCTCTGGTCCTGTTACCCACAAACTCTCCGCCGTTCTTGAGCTGTTCCACACGGCGTATCTCCATACGTACCGAAGCATAGTATTTAAGTGCATTACCGCCCGTGGTCACCTGGGGATTGCCATAGAACACGCCGACCTTTTCACGCAGCTGGTTGATGAAGACCACCGTACAGTTGGACTTGCTGATGGCACCGGCAAGCTTCCTGAGAGCCTGTGACATAAGCCTTGCCTGCAGGCCTACGTGTGCATCGCCCATCTCACCTTCCAGCTCGGCCTTTGGTGTAAGGGCCGCCACGGAGTCAACCACCACTATATCCATGGCACCGCTGCGCACCATTGTCTCGGCTATCTCGAGTCCCTGCTCGCCGTAGTCCGGCTGGTTGATATAAAGGTTGTCAACATCCACTCCTATCGCTGCCGCATATACGGGATCGAGCGCATGCTCCGCATCTATGAAACCGGCGATGCCGCCTCTCTTCTGTACCTCGGCGATCATATGCAGTGTAACCGTTGTCTTACCTGATGATTCGGGACCGTATATCTCTACCACCCTGCCCTTGGGTATGCCGCCGAGTCCCAGAGCTATATCAAGACTGAGCGAACCTGTGGGGATGGTCTCCACATTCAGCTTTGATGCGGGATCTCCCAGCTTCATGACAGCGCCCTTACCGAACTGACGCTCCACCTGTGACATAGCGGCTTCAAGTGCCTTTAATTTTTCTTCTCTTTCCATTTATGTTTTTCTCCTTTTTAACTTAAATAAACCGATCCCGAACAAATGTTCTTTTAAAACAATAAAACATTTGTTCGGTTTTGTCAACATAATTTTTTTATGAAAAGCTTTCCGATCACAACAATAACAAGACACCCGAGATACGGGTCAGATCCACATAAACAAAAAACATGATACCACAGCTTCGGCAAAGCTTCAAGTATCAATATCCCTTCAGTTTTTCCCTGATCTTCTTCTCGCCCTCATCCATGGTCTTTACGCCGTCACCTATCATCGCAGGTATATCCATGCAGCGTCTTCTCAGCATGTACATGGCGTTTATCTCCAGACTCGCCTTCTGGTCCGTTCCCCACAGATCATGCGAGAGCGTAACATGTCTTTCTATGACCTTTGCACCGAGTATGCAGGCTGCCACGGTAGGCTCCAGATTCTGCTCATGCCCGCTGTAGCCGACTATACAGCCGTATCTCTCCTTCATGGTCTGCATATATGAGAGGTTCAGCGTATCTACGGCTGCGGGATAGGTTGAATTGGTATGGAGCAGCACATAATCACCGTTGCCGAAATCTTCCAGCAGACTTACCGCATGATCAAGTTCTTCCTGTGTGCTCATGCCGTCTGACATAAAGATGGGACGGCCGGTCTTACATGCCGCCTTGATCAGCTCGTCGCTGCCGTTGGCAGCCGATGCCAGCTTTATGAATGGAACATCATACTGCATAAGAAAGTCCAGGCTGTCAAGATCCCATGGAGATGCAGTCCACATCAGCGGCTTGTCCTTGCAGTATCTGTCTATCTCATCGTATTCCTTCTTTTCAAATTCTATATGCTTTTTGTAATCGAGATAGGTCATCTCTCCCCAGGGGGTCGACCTCATAACGCCCTTCTGCGCTTCCGGCACAGCCTTGTCCGGATTTCTCTTCTGGAACTTTACACAGTCCCAGCCGCAGCAGAATGCTGCATCCATCAGCTTTTTGGCTATCTGCATGTCACCGTTATGGTTTATGCCTATCTCCGCTATAAAGTAGGGCATATCATTGTTTCCGATCTCACGATCGCCTATCCTGATCACTGAATTAGCCATCTCATTCTCCCTTCGTAATGTCACTCTCTCTGATAATGTAAATAGGTCTGCGTTTCACTTCCATATATATCCTGGCGAGGTATTCACCGATAAATCCGCATACCGCCAGCAAAAATCCTCCGAAAAATATGACAAAGAAAAGTATCAGGCTTTCCGTATCCGCCTCCGCGCCTGCAAGCATCACCGCCAGATATATCAGTGAAGCTATAACTCCGAGCGCACCGCACCATACGGCAAAACGAAGCGGATGCTTTGCAAAAGAGAAAAGTCCTGCCAGGGCATATTGGAACAGCCCCCCAAGCTTCCAGCCGGAATGTCCCGCCACACGCGGAGTATTCTCATAGCCTATCCACTTTGTCTTAAAGCCTACCCACTGGAATATCCCTTTGGTAAAACGTTCCCGCTCCGAAAGCTTAAGCACCGCATCTGTCATCTGCCGGCTCATCAGCCTGAAATCGGTACTCCCGGGCACCAGCCTTATGCTTGTCATGCGGTTCACTATGGCATAATACAGCACCGAACCCGCACGCTTGATCACGCCCTCGCCTTTTCTGGTCTGTCTTTTTGCCGCGGCGCTGTCATAACCTTCTTCAGTTACGGCCTTAAGCATCTCCTTAAGCAGGGCGGGCGGATGCTGCAGATCCGCGTCCATCACTGCCACATAATCTCCGCGGCTGTATTCCAGCCCCGCATATATCGCCGCTTCTTTTCCCTGATTACAGGAAAGTGAGATATAGTGCACACGGCTGTCTTTTTGCAGTGCCTTTACAGCGTCCAGCGTACCGTCGCTGCTGCCGTCATCAACAAACAAAAGCCTCAGTTCATATTCCTTAAGTTCATTCTCAAAAACATCGGCCGCCGCATCATAAAAAAGCCTTATGCAGTCCTCTTCATCATAACAGGGGACTATCAGTTCAACCGTCTTTTTCATCATAGCGTCCGACATATTCTCTTACTTTACGTCCTTCATCACGTCCCTGTTCTTCACGATATAATCAATCAGTGAAATGATCGTGAGGCCAAGTGCGATATATATGAGTATATCCGTAAAAAGCTGCAGGCCGTCGATGTCCGCGATCATAAAGATCACTGCAGCCATCTGGAAGCCTGTCTTGAATTTCCCCCACCAGCCGGCAGCTATCACTCTGCCCTGTTCAGCGGCTATCAGCCTGAAACCGCTTATTATGAATTCTCTTGCGATTATGATTATCGCGATCCATCCTGCCAGACGCCCCAGTTCCACAAAACATATCATGGCACTGCAGACTAAAAGCTTGTCAGCCAGCGGATCCATGAACTTTCCGAAATTGGTGATCATGTTTCTTTTTCTGGCGATCTGTCCGTCCATAAAATCGGTAAAAGAAGCTATGAGAAAAATAACGAGAGCTATCCATTTACCGCCATCCCCGAAGATATCCGTCATCAGGAAAAAGATAAAGAACGGTATCAGAAACACTCTCAGCATCGTCAGTTTGTTAGCAAGGTTCATTATATATCTCTCCGATCAGGTCGTATTCTTCACTTCCGGTGATACGGATATCCAGCACAGTCCCGCTCATGATATCCGGGGCATCTTCCACAAATACATATCCGTCCACTTCAGGCGCATCCTTGTAGCTGCGCAGTACCAGCACATTGTTTTCGGGTATCCGGCCTTCCGCAATGCAGCTGATCACTCTGCCCTTCATGGCTGCGGCTTCTTCAAAAGCCGTCTGCTGCTGCAGATCCATGATGTGCTCCGCGCGCCTTCTCTTTTCTTCTTCATCGATCTGTCCTTCCATTGCCGCCGCCGGCGTATCCTCTTCCGCAGAATAGGGAAATACCCCGAGTCTGGAAAAACGCATCTCACGTACAAAATCGCAGAGCGCTTCATGCTGCGTGTCTGTCTCCCCGGGAAAGCCCGCTATCAGCGTAGTCCGGAGTGCGATGTCCGGTATGCGGCTGCGCAGCCTGGCAACAATGGCTTTGATCTCTTTTTTATCAGTCTTTCTGCCCATTCTCTTCAGTATCTCATCCTCACTGTGCTGTATGGGCATATCAAGATAATGGCAGAATTTTGTTTCTCTTTCCATTACCTCTATCAGTTTATCGTCTATCTCCTCGGGATAGCAGTACAGCAGCCTTACCCAGTTGAGTTCCTCTATGGCACAGAGTTTTTCAATGAGCTCGTACAGCTTCTTTTCACCATACAGATCCACACCGTATACCGTGGTCTCCTGGGCTACCAGTATCAGCTCCCTTACTCCGCCGCTGACCAGTTCCTGCGCTTCCGCCAGAAGCGCTTCCATCGGAACGGAACGGTAAGGTCCGCGCACCTGCGGTATCACACAGTAGGTGCAGTGCTTGTTGCAGCCTTCTGCTATCTTCAGATAAGCATAATGCCCTCCTGTAGAGAGCATTCGTTTTCTACCGTATATGAGTCTGGACTTGTCATCCTTTGCATCGGCGCTTTTACCGTTAAGTACATTTTCGATGACCCCGGCTATCCTGTCAAAAGACGAGATGCCTACGACTGCATCCACCTCGGGTATATCTTCATGTATCTCACTCGTATAACGCTCAGCGAGACAGCCTGCGGCGATAAGCGCCTTCAGCCGTCCCTTCTTCTTGTACTCACCGTATTCTATAAGTGTATTGATACTCTCTTCTTTGGCATCCCCTATAAAACAGCAGGTGTTGACCACTATCACATCCGCGCAGGATGCATCGGATGTGAGCGTATAGCCTGCCCTGTCGAGTATACCCAGCATCATCTCCGAATCCACCAGGTTCTTGTCACACCCGAGGGATATGAGCATTACCTTAATACTCAAGCCTCATCACCGATTATACGTACGCTGCCGTCCCAGAGTTCCTTTACAGCTATGGAAAGGGGCTTCTTGCCGACTGCATGTATAGTTGCGGGTGATCCGCCGATCAGCTGTCTTGCTCTCTTTGCAGTAGCCATTACTATGGAATAACGTGAATTGACAACGGGGGTTTCTCCCGGTTCCGTATCCGCATTTACTACTTCCATTAGATCTGTGTAAGAAGGATGAAGCATCATTGTTTTATATCTCCTTTATTAATGAATGATTATTGTTTGGACATTTCCAGTAAATCTTTCTGCAGGCTCTCCGTCAGTTTTTTCATCCGAAACGGCACCGAATGTGCAGCCTGTATCACCGCATGCGTATGTGCTATGCTTTCTTCTATCTTATCGTTTACGATGATGTAGTCGTACTTATCCATCATCTCCGCCTCTTCCGCGGCGCGGTTCATTCTCTTCTTTATCACCTCGGGGGTCTCGGTGCCGCGGTCTGTAAGCCGCTTCTTCAGTATCTCCGCACTGGGCGGGGTCACGAACAGCAGCAGTGCTTCCGGATACAGCTTTCTTACCTGAAGCGCTCCCTGGAGCTCTATCTCAAGTATCACGTCCCTGCCGGCTTTCAGCTTTTCCTCGACATAAGCCTTTGGTGTGCCGTAATAGTTATCCACGTACCGGGCATGTTCGATCAGTCCGCCTTCCTCAATGGTCTTTTCAAACTCCTCACGGCTCACAAAGAAATACGCTTCCCCGTTTTTTTCACCGGGTCTGGGCTGTCTCGTTGTCATGGATACCGAAAGCGCATAATTGTCATAGCCCTCGATCAGTCCCTTAACTATGGTTCCCTTTCCTGCCCCGGCAAAGCCGGATATCACTACCAGTATACCCTCGTGTTCCATATCCTACCTCTGTATATAAGGTCATTCAGCCGTTTCCATGCGCCCTGCTATGGTCTCTGGCAGGAGCGCCGACAGCAGTATCCGCTGTTCATCCATCACTATGACCGCCTTGGTCTTGCGGCCCTGGGTCGCATCAACGATAAGGTTGTGTTCCTTGGCATAGCTTACCAGTCTCTTTACCGGAGCTGCTTCCGGATGGACTATCGCCACTACCTTATCCTCATTCACCACATTTCCGAAGCCGATGTTAATGAGCTTTCCCATTCTACTCCAGGTTCTGCACCTGCTCCCTTATCTTTTCTATCTCTGTCTTCAGCTCTATCGCCACGCCGGTTATCGTCAGATCCGAGGATTTGGAAAGAGTGGTATTGGCTTCCCTGTTCATCTCCTGTGCGAGAAAATCCAGCTTTCTTCCCACTGCTCCGCCTCTCTCCAGTTCGGTTATCATGTGATCGATATGGCTCTTCAGCCTCACGGTTTCTTCATCCACGCATACCCTGTCGGCAAATACCGCCGTCTCCATGAGTATACGGTTTTCATCTATGTTGGAATCGGAAAGCATCTCTTTTACTTTTGCAAAAAGTCTTTCCTGATAATCCTTTATTACCTGCGGCGCCTGTTCTTCTATCTGCGCCACCTTGCTCTTCATGCCCTCAAGCTTATCCAGCAGATCCTGCTTTAGATTCTCGCCTTCCTTTTCACGGCTTTCCGAAAACTGCTCGAGCGCTCCCTCCACAGCCTTCTCAAGCAGCGACCATATCTCCTCATCGTCTGCCTTCGCCTCTTCGAGCGTGAACACTTCAGGATATCTCGACAGTGTCGAAAGTCTTATATCATCCTCAAGTCCGAATTCTTCCTTCATCTCCTCGAGGAATTTAAGGTATTCTCCGGCAGCCTCCCTGTTGTATCTGATACTGTTATCGCCGCAGGCCTTGTTCTCCAGGGTGATATACATATCCACCTTTCCGCGCTGTACCGTTTTCCCGGTAAGTGATCTTAAGGCCGACTCAAAAGCATAGAGCTTTCTCGGCATCTTGATGTTCAGGTCCAGATAACGGTGATTGACCGCCTTTACTTCCACTATGAACCTGCGCTTCTCATCTTCGGTAACACAGCGACCGAAGCCTGTCATCGATCTTATCATTCAAACCCCCCGGGATCCCATATATCCCTGTCTGAAAATACACATACATGATATATTATATCTCAACGCCCCGTATGCGTCAATAAGAATAGCATGCCGCCCACAGCTTCAGACCATCATCTCCTTTATCTCCGAGATAAGTATCCTGCTGTGCTCGGCGGATATCCGCCCTCGCAGGAGCGGTATCAGATTGAGCGCCACATCCTTTATCCGCTCAGCCAGGGAGCGGAGATTCTTCTCATGCAGTCTTATCTGTTCGGAAAAACCGACACCCACGTTCAGCGTCACCCGAAGCTCCGCCGCGCGCCGCCTCAGCGCATCCGCCCTTGAGACAGCATCCGGTATCGCAGCGCATTCCTCCGTATCCGCATGATCTTCCGCTTTCTTTATATCCTCACGCAGCCGTTTTAACAGGCTGTCATTTGCACTTCTCATGGCCAGCATCAGTTCGGCTTCCTTCAGAAGTTCCATACATACGGCAGAGAGATCCCGTCCCAGTGCATCCAGCCTCTCTTCCTTTGCGGCCATCCTGCTGACATCCGTCTCGGCGACAAGCTCGAGCAGTTCTTCAAAGAGCCTGTGCACGTAAGCGTTATCCGTCTCCCTTATCCGCTCCGCGACTATCCCGTTCAGCTCTGCCAGTCTGCTCTGAGTCCCGTGTCCGAGATTCAGTATGTCGGTCATGTTTTTAAAAACATCGCTCATATCCTGCTTTTATTCTCCCCGTATTCCGGCAGTCTGATATCTTCGGACAGCTCAAGCTGTCTGAAGAATATATCCGCATCCTCGTATATGTTCACTCCCTTCAGTCCCATCTCTATCGGTGAACGTATAAGAAGGGTTTTGTCGCCTATCTTTAAGCACTTCTTTAACAGTTCTTCCGGCAGCACGCTTCCGTATCCCCTTCCCCAGTTCTGTCTGAACGGTACGGATTCCTTCACCCTTGTAAGGAGCCGCCTTATAAATTCACGTCCGCAGAGCGGATAGTAGCATTTACCGATGTTTGGGGACTGCCCCGGTTTCTTCAGCGTGATATCCGCGATAAAGATCTCATTCGCCACATAGCTTGCCTCGAATACCTTCAGATTGACGGCTATGCCCTGCTGCTCATAAAGATTTATCAGATTAAGCGCCAGTATCCCCCTGTTTATGATCTGCTCTTTGCTGGTCTCTCCGCTGTAGACCAGGTTGATATACAGATCAACGAATTTCTTTTCCCTGACACGGTCGAGGCGGTACATGGTCTTGGGCGTCCCCGCGATAAAGTTGGGTACATGGGGCCGCGAGCCCACCACCGCAGGCAGGCTCCGCCTGAAAGTCTCTTCCCTGCCGTTCCTGCTCTCCAGTTCCTTCTTTGCTTTGAGAAAGAGCTCCAGGCCGTTATCATATCCGCCGTGACAGTATTCGATCGCCGCCTCAAGCTTTTCACCTGCAAATTCCTGCGGCATCTCTATGCTCTTCTGCAGCGGGAAAACCTTGCTGTTGACCTTCGGCTCGCTTTTCAGATACAGTTCCAGTTCGGTCAGTGAACGAAAATCCATACGGTAGATACTGTAGCTCCGCTCTTCATATGTAAGTACGGATGTCTTCAGTTTCATTTTCTTTCGCCGCTTCTCCTGCGGTCAGCTTCTTTTGCAAACAGCAGATATATACCGTATCCGCCGGAATCCTTCTTCAGGCTCTTTGCTGTCTCCTCTTTCAGAAATCCCAGATACTCCGGTTCCTTGGTCTGTACGAATTCATAGTTCATTATCTTCTCCGGACTGAAGCTTCCGTTGTCCAGATACATCTTAATACGGTATGCATCCCTGGTGGTGAATATGCCCTGCGCGGGAATGTCGCTTGCCGCCTCCCAGCGGTTCGTCGCCCTGCGGAACGCGCAGGCGAATTCAAACCAGTCGGGATAGTCCTTAAGTATCTCTTTTTCAACGCGGTTGTCATAGCCCACATATATGGGGATCATTCTCTGCTGCACGGATTCTTCGATTCTTTCCCTGGTACTGTAATTCAGATCCGCACCGCTCCCGTCCGTATTGCCCGCAGCGATCACACGGAAGTTCGGATGTTTTTCCACGTATTCTCCGCCGGGGAAACAATACCCTGCCTTCTGTCTGTTCGACAGGAAGGAATTCAGCTTGACCGTAGCCTTGCTGTTGCCGTTATCCAGCTCATCACAGAAGGCTATCCCGCCGTATTTATAGAGGCGGTAAAAGTTTGACTCGGAGTATTCGCCCGTTGCCGTAACATAGCCTAAGATATCATACTCTTCGTTTATATAGCCTATATCAAGCAGGGGCACGTTCAGTATCTCCCCTATCTGCCCGATCATATAAGTCTTGCCGCAGCCGGAAGGTCCGATCAGATAAGGATTTACCTCTTCCATCACTGCTGTGAGCACATCGTCAAACATCTCGTGGAACAGTTCACCGGCCTTTGCCCTCCGCTTCTTTTCCTGCATTGCCAGTTCAAATCTTTTTTTGAAAGGCACATTCCGATCCAGCAGCGGACAGACTAAAGCTATGGGACGGTCGCTTTTTTTTATGCCCGTCCCGTACACGGGTACGCTGCGTATCTCGACGGTCTTCTCCGCGGCTGCCTCTTCCGATGCACCGGCCCCTGATCCCGCTGCCGCTTCCATCCTTCCTATCATCACGTCATTTAAGAGCGTGAGTTTTTCAAGCCTGTCTAAAAGCTCCTTATCCTTAAGTGCTCGCCCCGCCGCAGCCTTAAGCTCCGCTTCGCTTGCAGAAGCCGCCTTCAGCCTGTTTATCATCCCGTCCGCATTTTTACCGAGTGCCGCCAGTTCCGCGGAGGTCGTTGCGGTAAGCGTCTTCGCCATTGACTTATACTTTGTCATCTCACTTTCCGCTTCCGAAAACAGCTCCTTCATAAATATCTCTTTCTCAAGCTGTATCGATCTCTTCTGTGACTCTTCATATTCCCTTAGAACGGCATCCAGCTTCTCCGCTGCTCCCGCAGCTTTTTTATCCATCAGGCTTTCGCCGGATCTCACCGTATTTTCCACGCGCCCCTCTACCTCTGCGGCAATGCGTTCCATATCACGTATCCTGCGTTCCAGCGCATCCAGGGTGCTCTTTCCGTTCTCTATGATAAGCTCTGCACTGTGCACGTTTTTCTCGACCTGAGCGAGACGCACGGGATCGATATCGTAAAGCCCGTTGCAGCGAGCGAGTATATCCGCTTCTTCTTTGATCACTGCATCATAGCGGTCGGAAGTGGTCTCTGCCAGCCTGCGCACCAGCTTCAGAAGATAAGCCAGATAAGCGGTATCATCCACCACGAACTGCCTCGCTTCGGGTGCATGTGCCTTTATGGCCGTAAAGATCGCAAAGGCTCCGTTACGCTCCGAGATCAGTTTTACCAGGGTGAAATACTGCGACTTGTCGGTGAAGCTCGCAAACAGATACGGGTCGAAAAAGCCCTTCATCATTATGCCGTCCCTGCCCGCTATCTTTTTATAGATCTCGGCCAGCTCATCAAAGTCCGGAGTATTCTCTCCGTATACGAACATGGAATCGTAGATCATCTCCGCATGAGATACCAGCGACGGAAAAGTATTTGTAAGCAGCGTTTCCTCCCGCAGTATCTCGATCACATCCAGATAAAGAGCGAGCGGCCTTATCTTCGGTTCTTCCTTGCCGCTCTTCATTCTCTCCAGTCCGCCTATGATCTCCTTTATGGCATCGGTGATCGATGTTTTTTTCTCAGCATCATCCTTAAGCGCATCTATGATCCGCGCCAGTTTTCTGTTTATAGCCGTCTTTTCGACCTTTGTGTAATTAACTGCCATTTCCGACTCCCCCGTTTATGATCAGCCTTCTTTTTTGCATGGCAAACGACAGGACTCTTTCGTTCCTGTCATCTGCTGTAATAACGCCCTGCATACTTTTCCCTGTACAGTGATGATCCCGGTATATCCGTATCCAGCAGATGCAGCTCGCTTATGTCACTCCTCTCATAGAGCCTGAAGGCATACTCGCCAAACTCAAGCGGTGTATCCCCGCTCTCTTCCAGATAACAAAAGCACATACCGAAACTTATGCTCAGATCGTTTCCCCCGGTCTTTATTATCCTGTATTCCTTCCCCTGTGCAGCTGCAAAGCACAGCTCAGCTCCCCAGGGAAGCTTTAAGCCGCTCCAGGCTGTCCCCTCGCAGCCGCCAACGAGCGCCGCCTGCGGGGTCGGTACCGCTCCCTTCGCTGCCGGACACTCCGACTCGCTCCGAAACACTGTCTCGCCGCATTTCTCCAGTTCATGATAAACACTGCCCTTATGAGCAGTCATCGTATACTGTATGCTTCCTTTATACTTAAAGATATGATCGTAATAGGATATCGTGATCCTGTCATAGCCGAAACTCACTTCTATCTTTAATCCGTTACCGTCCTCAAGAGCGTTTCGCACCACTATATCGTAGCATTCGCCGGCCTCTGAGAATATCTGATACGGAAAGCCTAAGCGCTTTCCGTTCACCATAGCCCCGATCACTCCCTTCCCGAACCACTGCCTTATCTCTTTGTCAAAGACAGGCCCGGCCCCGTCTTCCGCTTCGGACGCATCCTTCCCGGTGTACAGAGTCTTAAGGACGTATTCGATAATGGGCAGGATGTAACAGGCCGAAAAGGCTTTCGGCAGCATCACGGGCACATCCGTTCTTTTATATCCCGATATCAGTTTTTCAAATGAATCTTCCCGGAATGAACTTATCCGTTTCAGAAATCTCTCGGTTTCTTTATCCGCAAGGATGTCAGATGCATCCTTTTCGAGCAGATAAACCTTTGCGATACGATCTGCCAGCTCGTTAAAATGTTCATCGGCGCTGCACAGATTTATCAGCTTATCACCGTAATACGCAAGTATCCCGCATACACTCCCGCCGGCAGAAAAAAGACGGTAGAAATGAACCATCTTTAAATCTTTTATCGTAGCGATCTGATCTGTGATCCTGTTTTCTCTCAACCGTACGTACTCCCCCTCCGGGTCCGCGGTCACTGTCTTTACTGTTTGCTTTCAAAAAATGCGTTCAGCTTGGTCAGACAGTTCATCAGCGCTTCCATCTCATCCTGCTCCAGGCCGCGCACCGCCGCATGGATCATGGACTTATGAAAATCACGGTGATGGAAGAATGCCTTTCTTCCCTTCTCTGTCAGCGTGACATATACCACACGCTTATCTTCGGTACTTCTCTTTCTTTCTATATATCCCTTTTTCTCCAGGCTGTTCATATTGACGGTCAGGGTACCCACCGTCACATAAAGCTTCGCCGCTATCGACGACATGTTCTGCGGATCCCCGATCCCTATCGCCTCCATGATGTGCATATCGTTATTGCTGATGTCGCGGAATTCTTCCGTGATCACTGCCTTTGCCTCCGCATCAAGCACTCTGTTGAACAGATTTACAAGCAGTGTGTTCAGCGCCACGGTATTTTTCTTTGCCATGCTCTCTCCTTTTTCCGAAGCCTGATGCTCACCATTGCAGCACGCAGGCACCGTAGGTCAGTCCTGCGCCGAAAGCCGCCAATACAAGCTTGCAGCCTCTTACTATTTTACCACATTTATTTAATTCATCAAGCAGAAGCGGGATCGCCGCCGATGAAGTATTGCCCACCCGCTCCAGATCGGAGGGGAATCTGTCGGCCGGTATCTTCAGTCTTTTTGCTACCGAATTAATGATACGTATATTCGCCTGATGAAGCAGAAACAGATCGATCTCTTCAGCTCCCATGCCGGCCATATCCAGGAGCTTTTCTATGCAGGCCGGCACCGTGCGCACCGCAAAGCTGTATACCTCGGCGCCATCCATATGAACAAAGGCATCCTTTTTTGGATACTCCGCATAGTCAGCGTCCCTTCTGTGTCCCGCCCTGCAGCAAAGCACTCCTCCTCGATCTCCCATGCTGCCCTGCAGTGCCGCGATCATCCCTTCTCCTTCTCCCGTACTCATCTCACAGAATACCGCTCCCGCACCGTCGCCGAAGAGTATGCAGGTATTCCTGTCCGAGGGATCTACTATCCCTGAAAGCACCTCCGCTCCGACGACCAGCGCATTTTTGTACATGCCTGATGCTATATAGGCATTGGCAGTCTGCAGTGCAAAGACAAAGCCGCTGCAGGCTGCATTTATATCGAAAGCCGCCGCATTCTGCGCAGCTATCTCTGCCTGCACGCGACAGGCCCCGCAGGGAAGCATCATCTCCGAAGAGCAGCTTGCAAGCAGTATCAGTTCCACTTCCTCCGCCTTCTTTCCCGCATCCGCAAGTGCCCGCCTGCAGGCCTCTGCAGCAAGTGACGCCACCGTCTCCTTATCGGCGATATGCCGTGTAACTATACCGGTCCTCTCTCTTATCCATTCGTCCGAAGTATCAACTCTCTCCTCCAGCTCACGGTTCGTAAGTATCCTGTCCGGGAGGGCGCTGCCTGTCCCGCTTATCCTTATCGTCATCCTTATCTCCTCTGTGCCTCCCTAAAAGGCCCTGAATCTTTCATAGCGCTTCGCTGCTATAAGCTCCGGCTCCATGCCGTCATACTTTAAGAGAAATGCTCTTATCTTCTCTTTTAGATATTCTCCTATCGCCTGTACGGTATCCCTGCCCGCTCCTCCAAACTCAGGGATGATCTCCTCTATTACTCTGAGCCTCGCAAGATCCTGCGCCGTGATATTCATCACCTCGCTGGCTTCCTTTGCCCTGCCCGCATCCTTCCAGAGTATCGAGGCAAAGCCTTCCGGGGACAGTATCGAATAGGTCGCATTCTCCAGCATCCACACTTCATTTCCCACAGCCGTGGCAAGAGCACCGCCGCTGCCACCTTCTCCTATCAGGATGCAGAGCACCGGCACCTTTAATGCCGACATTTCCGTCAGGCTCTCCGCTATGGCTGCCCCCTGGCCGCGTTCCTCCGCCTCACGTCCGCAGAAAGCTCCGCTGGTATTAACAAAACTGATGATGGGCCGGTTGAATTTTTCCGCCTGCCGCATCAATCTCAGTGCCTTCCTGTAGCCCTCGGGCTTTGGCATGCCGAAATTCCGTCTGCGGCATTCTCCCGGATCGGAGCCGCGCACATCAGCTATCACCGTGACCGGCTGGTCTTCTATAAAAGCGATGCCTCCCATTATCGCGGGATCATCCGCAAAGCAGCGGTCTCCGTGAGCTTCCACGAAACTGTCAAATATGTATCCCATATAATCGCAGGCCGAAGGACGTTCCAGGCGGCGCACGCCCTTTACCTTATCCCAGGCTGTTTTAGGCTTTTCCAGCCACATGCGTTCCTTCAGTATCTCCGTCATATGGAAATGAAAATCACTTCCCTTAAAATCCGCCCAGCCCTTCTTTCCCGCACAGGCATGGGCATGGATCAGAAAATACAGTGTCTTCTTCAGGTTCTTTCTCATCACGATCCCGTCGATGAGGCCGTGCTCCAGCAGAAACTCCGCAGTCTGGAAGCCTTCCGGCAGGCTCTCACCCGTAGTCTGTTTTATAACCCTCGGTCCCGCAAAGCCTATGAGCGCACCGGGTTCCGCCATGATCACATCGCCGAGCATCGCGAAGCTGGCAGTGACCCCGCCCATGGTCGGATCGGTAAGTATCGTGCAGTACAGAAGCCCCGCCTCGCCGTGTTTCTTTATTGCAGCCGAGGTTTTGGCCATCTGCATCAGCGAGATGATCCCCTCCTGCATCCTGGCGCCGCCGGAACAGCAGAAGAAGAATACAGGCAGGCGGGCTCTGGTCGCACGCTCTATGGTTGCCGTCACTTTTTCACCGTATGCCTGTCCCATGCTTGCCATCATAAAGCGCGCATCGCATACACCCACGACGGCTTCTTCTCCGAATATCCTGCATATGCCGGCGGTAAAGGCTTCCTTCAGTCCCGTCTTTTCCCTGGCCTCAGCCAGCTTTTCCTCATAACCCGCATAATCCAGCGGATTGCACACTTCAGGATCCGCAAACCATTCCTCGAAGCTTCCCGGATCCGCAACCATACGTATACGATTTCCGGTCTTTACCCTGAAATAAGCGCCGCATTCATAACATACAAACCTGCGCTTTGCCACGCGCAGCTTTTCCACCATTTTCCCGCACTTCGGGCAGCGTATCAGCTCCGGCTCCCTGTTTTCGGCAGCCGCCGGCGCCTGTCTTTTCCATATGTTCAGCCATCCCATCTTAAGTCCTCTGTTATTCTCCTACCGCAAATGTTATCTCCGCCCTTGCCGCAACCGCGTCACCGACCCTTGCTACGGCTTCCGCCACACCTACAGGTCCCTTCTGTTTTATCACTTTCACTTCTATGAGCAGCACGTCACCTGGTACTACCTTTCTCTTAAAACGTGCCTTATCGATGCCTGCAAAATACGCAGTCTTCCCCCTGTATTCAGGCATATCGAGAAGTGCTACTGCTCCCGTCTGCGCCATTGCCTCCACTATCAGTACTCCGGGCATCACGGGATTTTCTGGAAAATGCCCCGCAAAATACGGCTCATTCATGCTCACACATTTTTTCCCGACTGCTCTTACTCCGCTCTCAAGTTCTTCTATCGTATCTATCATGAGAAAGGGATGTCTGTGCGGCAGTATCTCCATTATCTCTTTCGCTGTATATACCGGCATAAGCTATCCCTCATACTTTCCGATGATCAGGCTCGCATTGTGCCCGCCGAAACCAAGTGAATCACTGAGCGCATAACGTATGTTTCCGCTATAGCCCTCCCTGCAGTAATCAAGATCCAGCTCTTCCTCCGTCTCTTTCAGTCCCACTGTCGGATGCAGCCAGCCTTCCTGCAGCTCCCGCACACAGGTAATGAACTCCACGGCACCCGCTGCTCCCAGAAGATGCCCTGTCATGGATTTGGTAGAGTTGATCTTAAGCTTATATGCATGTTCTTTGAAAGCCAGCTTTATGGCGCGTGTCTCAAACAGGTCGTTATAATGCGTACCCGTTCCGTGGGCATTGATATAGTCCACTTCCTCCGGTGCTATGCCGGCATCCTCTATGGCATTTAGCATCGATCTGGCCGCTCCCTCTCCGTCTTCTGCCGGTGAAGTGATATGGAAAGCATCCGCGGAAGTGCCGTAACCTCTAAGCTCCGCAAGTATCTTCGCTCCACGCGCCCTTGCATGTTCCAGTTCTTCAAGCACCACTATGCCCGCACCTTCTCCCATCACGAAACCGCTGCGTCTCGCATCAAAGGGCAGTGAACAGGCTGCGGGATCTTCACTCGTACTGAGTGCTGTCAGCATGGTAAAGCCCGATATTCCCAGAGGGGTGATCGCCGCCTCGGCGCCTCCGGCTACCATCACATCCGCCTCACCGTACTGCACGGAACGGAAAGCTTCTCCTATGCAATGTGTTCCGGTAGCGCAGGCCGTGACTACGTTGATGTTCTTTCCCTTAAGGCCGTATGCGATACTTACATTGCCCGCCGCCATATTGGATATCATGAGCGGAACCATTAAAGGTCCTACTTTGGACGGCCCTCTTTCCAGCAGCCTGCTGTGTTCCCTCTCTACCACCTGCAGGCTTCCGACTCCGCTGCCTATGGCACAGCCGAAACGGTACGGATCCTCCGCGGCGGGATCGATCCCGGCATTCCTTATGGCCTCGCCGGCTGCAGTTACAGCAAACTGAGCAAAACGCTCCATACGTTTCGCCGCTTTCTTATCCATGCTCTGTGTCGGATCGTAGTCCTTTACTTCCGCAGCCAGCTTCACCTTATATTCCGCAGTATCAAAAGCCGTTATCGGTGTAAAGCCGCATCTTCCTTCCTTCACCGAGTTCCAGAAACTCTCCGTATCGTTACCTATGGGTGTTACCGCACCCATACCGGTCACGACCACACGTCTTCCCTTCATATTGCCATACCTCCGTCCACACATATTACCTGTCCCGTGATATATCCGGCAGCATCACCTGCCAGAAAAGCCACTGCTTCCGCTATCTCTTCTGGCTTCCCCGCGCGCCCCATAGGTATCATCTCCTTTGCTTTGGTCACTGCCTCTTCGCCCATCTTCTCCATCATCTCCGTTTCCACAAAGCCAGGGGCAACAGCATTTACACATATACCGCGGCCCGCAAACTCCCTTGCCGCACTTTTGGTCAGCCCTATGATCCCTGCCTTTGAAGCACTGTAATTGGCCTGTCCGGCATTTCCGAGCACTCCGCTTACCGAAGATATATTTATGATCCTTCCCGCACGCTGTTTTATGAAACTCCTTGCAAAATGCCGCATCATATTGAATGTGCCTTTAAGGTTTATATCCAGCACCCTGTCATAGTCTTCTTCTGCCATGGCCATAAGCAGCCCGTCTTTTGTGACTCCCGCATTATTTACCAGTATGTCCAGTCTTCCGTATCTGGCGATGACTTCCTTCGCCAGCGCGGCACAGGCATCAAAGTCAGACACGTCACACTGCATAGCTTCCGCGTATCCGCCTGCCGCCTTTATCAGCTCCACCGTTTCTTCCGCAGCACTCTTCGAACTGCCGTAGTTTACGATCACCTTTGCGCCAAGTCCTGCGAGCTTCATCGCTATCGCTCTTCCTATGCCCCGACCTCCGCCTGTGACCAGCGCAGTCTTATTCTTCATAAATTTTCTCCTCGTATCATTACATGGACGCATCCCCGCGGAAATGCTCCAGTTCCTCCATTGTTCCTATGCTGCAGACTTCTATGCTCCTGTCTATCCTCTTCATAAAGCCCGCAAGTGTTTTTCCTGGTCCTATCTCTATAAAACGTACTGCCCCGTCGGCTATCATCCGCTCAACACTCTGCTGCCATCTTACCGGACTGCAGATCTGCCTTGCCAGCAGTTCCTTTATATCCGAAGCAGCTGTTACGGCGTCCGCGCTTACGTTTGTGTAATAAGGTATTCCCGGCGTATTTACCCTTACCTCCGAAAGCTCCTGCGCAAGCTTTTCCGCCGCTCCCGCAAGCAGCGGAGAATGAAAGGGTCCGCTTACCTTAAGCGGTATTGCACGCTTCGCTCCGCCTTCAACACAAAGCGCTGCAGCTCTCTCTACCGCTTCCGCATCACCTGTGATCACGTACTGTCCGGGACAGTTATAATTTGCAAGGGATACGCTCTTCCCGCATTCCTCTGCCACGCGGGCACATATCTCTTCCACAAGGCTGCTCTTAGCACCCAGTACTGCGCTCATCGCACCTCCGTGAGGGCAGGCATTCTGCATAAATATGCCCCGCTTCCTTACTATACGGAAGATGTCTTCTGCCTCCATCACACCCGTGGCCGCAAGGGCTGCGTACTCACCGAGACTGAGCCCTGCGCACATATCCGCCCTAATGCCCCGTCCGAGCACTTCACCAAGTATGGCCAGTTCCGTCACTGTCATGGCTATCTGTGTATATTCCGTCACATCCAGCTGCTCATTTTCTTCAAATATCAGGTTCTCAAGATCCAGCCCTGTCACCTCATCCGCTCTTTTAAACAGCTCACGGACCTTCTCCGAAGCATCATAGAAATCTTTTCCCATTCCGGTATACTGCGCTCCCTGTCCCGGAAATATAAATGCCGTCTTTCCCATCTTCATTCCTTTCAGATCTTCATCAGCCTCTCTGCATCTCTTACTATCCCTCTGACGATCTCGCTGCAGCTTTCCTCGCTTTTGATCAGTCCCGCGATCTGCCCTGCCATAAGGGTTCCGTCCACAACGTCACCATCCACTACAGCTCTCTTCAGCGAGCCCAGAGTAAGCTTTTCCAGCTCCATGAAGTCTGCTCCGGACTCTTCGAGCTTTTGGTATTCCCTGGTCATTTTGTTTTTCAGGCAGCGCACCGGATGTCCTGTACTCGTCCCGGTCACAGTTGAATCGATATCCCTTGCCTTTATGATCTTCTCCTTATATGCCGGATGAACCACCGCTTCTTTTGCAGCTACAAAGCGAGTACCCATCTGTATACCTTCCGCACCGAGCATGAAGGCTGCTGCCATACCGCGGCCGTCTGCGATACCGCCTGCTGCGATCACGGGTATGTCAACGGCATCACAGACCTGCGGGATCAGCGCAAAGGAAGTGGTCACACCTATGTGTCCGCCGCTCTCCATCCCTTCCGCCACCACGGCATCGGCTCCTGCTCTCTCCATCATCACAGCCATCGCGGTACTGGCTACTACGGGGATCACAGCCACCCCGGCCTGCTTCCACATATCGATATACTTTGCGGGATTTCCCGCCCCTGTCGTCACTACCCTCACGCCTTCTTCGACTATTATCTCAGCGACTTCATCCGCATTCGGATTTAACAGCATTACATTTACACCAAAAGGCCTTGCGGTCAGCTCTCTGCACCTGTGTATTTCTTTGCGGACGACCTCCGGCGGTGCCGATGCCGCTCCTATGATGCCAAGCCCTCCTGCGTTCGATACCGCCGCAGCCAGTCTGTGCTCTGCCACCCAGGCCATTCCGCCCTGTATCACGGGATGTTCGCATCCCAAAAGCTCTGTCACTCTGTTCTTCATTGATCCGGCTCCCTGTCCTTTCAGATCTCTATACCGTTTTCCTTCATGTACTTCACTACGTCACCCACAGTCGACATTCCCACCAGCTTTTCCGAAGATATCTCCACTCCGAATTCTTCCTCCAGAGCCATTACCAGTTCAAACAGATCCAGCGAATCTGCCTTCAGATCTTTTTTAAAATCCGTATCCATGGTGATCTCCATACCCTCTACATTCAGTTCCTCTTCAATGATCGCAAGCAGTTTTTCAAACATAGCTTTTCTCCTTTTTTGAATTATCTTTTGGCTATCAATACATTTGACTTTCAAGTATTTTGATTATCAAACTTATTACAGTCACAAAAGATACTACTTTTTATTTTGAAAGTCAAGATATTTTTCTCTGAAAAAGGAAAGATTTTTTTTTCGACAAAAAAAGAAAGATATATAAAAAGATGGCAGGCGTTTAAGCCTGCCTTGTCAGAGTTCCCATTTCCTTCAGCTCTTTTTTTCGTTTGTACATCATCTTATCGGCTCTCTCAAAGATATCATGCAGCTGTTCATCCTCCGGCCCCAGAATGGAATAACCTATTGCCACGACTACTCCCTTTGTCTTGATATGCTCCTCAACCTTCCGGTTAAATTCAGTGATCACCTCGTGCATCGTATCGTAGCCTTTTTCCTGAAGTATGACTGCGAATTCATCTCCGCCTATCCTGTAGACTGCTCCGTGATTAAAGTACTCGCATATCATGGAACATGCATCTTTGATAAACTTGTCACCCGCCGCATGCCCCAGAGTATCATTGATGATCTTCAGACCGTTGACATCACAGACTATGACAGCCAGCTTATCGATCTCATTCTCCTTGATCCTGATATTTAAGGCTGCTTCACTGTCGGAATATGCATGCTTATTCCTGACTCCCGTCAGTGAATCCGTATTTGCCATAGTGCGGAAAGCCCTGCTGTTCTCCTTTTCCGCTTCCAGCTTCTGTCCTGCGAGCATCCTGAATTCTATCAGCAGAATCGTTGCAAACAGAAGCACCATTACCAGCGTAAATATTATCTGGTTTTGGCTCGATTTCAGACTTTTCTCGCTGATATCGCGTATACGGTCATGTATAACGCTCTCACGGATCAATACGACCATCTTCCAGTCCGTACCTTCTACCGGAACATAGCATAGTGTTTCTGCCACACCGTCTGCATTAAAAGTAATGCTCCCCTCCGTTCCGCTCACGAAATCAGCGCGTTTCTCATTCAGTGAATCTTCCGGCACCACTCCCTTGATCGCATCAAACAGATTCTGCACCGAAACAAAAGGTCCCAGCTCGGTACCCGAAAGGTTTTCACCGGCAGCTGAATACAGGCCGAAATAAGTTCTTCCTTCGTCCTCGAATGCCAGCAGATTCACTATCTCACTGATATCGATCTGAACGAAGCAGGCTTTGAAATCCTTACCCATAAGCTTAAGATCCGGGGTAGGAACAGCAAGACACAGCTGTTTTGAAGAGCCATACAACGAAACCGTACTGATATCCCGTCCATCAATCATATCTTCTGCAAGGAAAGCGTGACGGCTTCCGCCGGTGTAGGTCGTATACTGCGTATAAACAATATTATTCTCGGGAGAATTGAAGTGCAGGCACGATAAAGCTCAGGCCCGGAGGATCAAGGACGCCGGTTTTCCATACCCCAAGCATCTGAAGGATTTTGATCTGGGCTTCTGCAAGTCGCTGACCAAGAAGCAGTTTAAGCAGC
>JAIKYA010000102.1 GCA_024683645.1 Lachnospiraceae bacterium | reverse complement strand
GTCGTTAAACGGAGAGGATGGGATTCGAACCCATGTGGCCGTGAAGCCAAACGGTTTTCAAGACCGCCTCGTTATGACCGCTTCGATACCTCTCCAAAGCGTCCGCCTTTTGTCAGCGCAAATGTTATCTTACCAAATTGCTTTTTAGGTGTCAACAACTTTTTTTATTTTTTTTATATTTTTTTTGAGATTCTTTATTTTACTGTAATCCGAGCGCGTCTGCCATGGTCCTGCAGCCGCTTCTCAGCCTGTTATAGGCTGCCGCTGCAGCCTGTGAGGATCTGTAGCCTTCGGGCAGGAGTACCAGAGCCGTTTTGTCCAGTTCATCCCATGCCGCCTGTTCATCGCGTTCTGCCGCCTGAAATGCGATCTTTGCCCTGTTCCATGCCCCGCTCTTTTTCATTTTATTGCTCTGTATCAGCAGTCCGGATACGACCGCTGCGATCACGGGTATCAGCATGCCGAACGCTCCCATATCTTCCATTGCTCTTCCTATGCCGACAAATAAGGCGGCAGGCAGTGCTAAAACGAAATACCCGATGATAAGCCTTATGATGATGCTGCTGATCTTGTCCTTATATAAACTCCTGATCTTTAAGAACAGGATTATATAGAAAAATATCAGCCAGACAGCCACGCCGCCCATAGCCATATCACTGCCCGTAATGAGCCCGAACAATATGAGCACGGATGCTATCACGGAAGCGATAAAGAATTTCCCAAGGAAACCTTTCTTTCCGTTCATCTCCATCTCTTTTTCATCGGCCAGACGTTTCGTCTCCACCATTCTTGAAACAGAGTTTTCCCAATTAGTGAGCGGTCCCGGATTGGCCGCCAGCCTCCCCAGTCTCTCTATCTCGTCGGCTCTTAATTCCACCTCATGAATACTGATCATTTTCCACCTCCGAAACTTCCGATGATACCCGAAATCTTATCCTGCATTCCTTTTGAAGTCTGGGCATTCAGTATCGCCTTCTGTCTGTCAATATCCTGCTGCAGCTGCTCGCCGTATTCCATGCAGTATGCTATCTTATCAGCCGCATCCTGGTAGTCGCGTACCCTTTCAAACTGTGCCGCTGCCATCTCTGCCGACCGCTTGTCATTAGCATTGTTCAAAAGCCTTATCGCATCGGCATATATGACTTCACGTCTCTGCTGCTCGATGTTCTTTTCTATCTTATCTTCGTACTCCCGCATCTCCGCCATAAGCGCAGGTGATGCCAGTTCCTTCAAAAGCCTGTAGTTGTTGTCTCCGGTGAATCTTTCGGTCTGCTTTGACAGCAGTTCTCTTCTCGTCAGTCTTCTGTCGATCAGGATATATGCGAGATAAGCCTCCGCATAAGTCGGCTCCACACTGAGTATCCATTCGGCAAATTTTGCAGCATCTCTCCAGTTCTCATTTTCAAGAGCTGTAAACATATTCTTCTTCCAGACATCTCTGTCTGAACCTGCCCCTGCAGGCGCCGCAGCAGCTGGCGCAGCGGCCTTCTTTCTCTCTTCGCAGATCTCACGGACCTTATCCATCAGGCGGCTTATATCCATAAATTTCGATGCATCATAAGCCTGATTCTGTGCGGACAGTTCTACGGGGATATCCCTTATGTCCATGTCGCGGAACACGGGAACAATGAACTTCTTCTCGCCGTTCCTGATCCTGTCGATATATCTTGTCCACTCATTCCTTACCCACTCGGCATTGAAATATTCCTTCTTTGTGCCGACGACTATCATAACCGGTGCACTCTCCAGAGCCGCGTAAATATAGGGTTCGAATTTACCGACCTTATCCTTCAGAGTACGATCCGAGAAAAAGACTCTGAGTCCCTTGTCAAAAAGCCCTTCATACAGCTGCCTTGCTATCTCAAAATCTTCGGTCTTTGTGTCCGTGCCATCCACTTTATCCTTATAGCTTATGAAAACATCATAAGGTTTCTCCTTTGAAGCTATGGCATGAAACTCACGCTGGACACCGTCGATATATTTTGCATCTTCCTCATATAATACGCGCTGTTCGTATTCCGACATCTCACAGGCTTTTTTATAATAGCCGTTGTCAAGTATGGATGCGACCTGCATACGGTTGAGCGTGGGCACCTTCCTGTGTGTTATGGGATCATCCGCATACTGGATACCGTAGTGACAGAGTACCATACCCCAGTTTGCAAGAGGCTCGTCGGGTGCGATGTTCAGTACTTCCTCGTACTTATACCTCGCTCTGTCATAATCCTTTTCCACATGCCTCAGACGTCTTGCTTCTTCAAGCAGTCTGTTTATCTCCTCGCTGTTATCCCTCGGCAGAGGCTGTTTCCTTCCGCAGCTGGGACAGATGCCTATCTTGTCACCGGTTTTGAATTCCAGTTCATCTCCGCAGCTGTTGCATTTAAAATCAGCCATCAAAAAATCCCCCTTATCACTTGGATGCTTTACAGATCCTGTTTCTCTCGCTTATCAGAAGTTTTATTTCTTCCGTAAGTTCACTTATACCCGCATCATTTTTATCCCTTACGGCTTCGGTAAGCTTTACGATAAGCTCGCCTATACGCATTTCCTTTTCCTCCGTCCCGGCATTCGACATGGGATCGGAAAACCTCGCATCTTCGTAAAGTGCGTGTACCGTATCTTTTGCAGCACCTGCACTCATACGTCCCTCCAGATTCTGAAGTTCAAGTGTAAGCCACTTTGTAAAAGCCATCTTTTTTTCAAGTACCGCATCATCCTTCTCCCAGGCCCTGGATGAAAGATATGCGTATATCATCGCCACCAGTGCCACGAGTATTATTATCACAGCTGCGACGACGTACATCCAGCCCTTTGCGCGTATGCTTAACAGACGCCAGAATACGCCTCCCATAAATACCAGCGCAAGTGCCGGTATTATGAGCATCGGAAGTCTGTAGACAAGTTTTTTCTTTTCTCTCTGTTCCATGATCATCCCTCCGCAGAAATCTTCGTTCCGCATTCAAGACAGAACTTGCCGCCGGCAGGCACCTCGCTGCCGCAGTTCGGACACTTGTTTACAAGCGGAGCTCCGCATTCCATACAGAATTTACCTTCGGGAGTAGCCTTTCCGCAGGCAGGACAGATAAGCTGTCCCGGCTGTATGTGCACTACTTTTTCTCCGCAGCTTAAACAGAACTTCGCATTCTCGGGAAGATCTGCTCCGCACTTCGCACACTTTATACCGGCTCCGGGCATCATGCCGCCTGCCGCCTTATTTCCTGCAGCAGCTGCAAGCGCCGCACCCACTGTAGCATTCAGGTAATTTCCCACGCCGGTTCCGACAGCCGACATGGTGCCTATGCCGACACCCAGTTCCGTGATACCGCTGTCAGACTGCTTTTCCGCAAAAGACTGTGCGACATCAAAGCCACGCTCCTCCTGATAGGAATAACCTTCTATGTCGCGCTTTGCCTTCAATGCCTGCGCATCGAGTATCTTCGCCTTTGCGGCTATCTCCGCTTTTCTGAGTTCAACTGTCTCCATCACATCCGCTTCAGCATTTGCATTCTGGAGTTTTATCTGATTCTCCACAACATTCCTGTCCTTGGCTGCTTCGAGATCTTTCATCTTCAGCTCATTGTCAGCCTTCTGTGCAAACTTGTCTCCGTGATATCTGATCATCCTCTGATAGTTCGGATCATCTTCGGGCAGCACGAAGCGTGAAAGATTGAACAATACAAGCTCTATGCCGTAATCGGCAAAAACAGGGCTTATCAGCTCCTTAAGCTTATCGGAGAATTCCACGCGGTGTCTGTCAAGTTCAAAGAAACTGATCCCCGACTCAACTACCGTGTCCGCAAGATAGTTACCGATCCTTGAAGAGATAAGCTCCCTGAACTTATTTGAAAACTGCTCTTTTCCGAGCGCCGCTTCGGTTCCCACGAGCTTGAGCAGCAGCTTTCTCGAATCCTCTACACGTATGGTCATATCACCGCCTGCGCCGAGTTTCATCGGTATTCCTTCCGTAGGCTCGATGATCGTAACCCTGTCGGGTGTGCCCCATCTTACAGATGTTGCTTCAGCCTTGTTAATGAAATAAACTTCGCAGTGGAAGATAGACTCGCCGCCGGTGAACTTCTTTAACAGCCCGCCTATAAAGGGGAAGTTTTTCGTAGTAAGAGTATATGTGCCCGGTCCGAACAGATCCTGTGCCTGTCCGCCGTTAAAGAATATCGCTTCCTGTGTTTCATGGACCACGAGCTGTGAACCGATATTGAAATCTTCTATGGGATGCTTCCAGACAAGCTGGTTATTGTCTCCCTCATACTTGATCACATTGATTATTGCCATATCCTCAGACCTCCTTTTAATCTGTTCGGCACATGCGTGCAGCTCTGATTATAATGCATCTTTGACCTGCCGTAAACTCATATTGATTTTTTCGCTTCAAGTATCCCTGACGCCACCGCCAGATCTTCGGGCGTTGTTATCTTTATATTTTCATAGGAGCCGTAAGTCAGCTTTACCTTTACGTCCGTAAAAAGCTCCACCGCCATGGCATCATCGGTGATCTGCTTTCCCGACTCCGCAAATGCTTTCTCGTTTTCAATCAGTTTTGCATATGCTCCGCTTATAAGTTTTCTTTCAAAAACCTGCGGAGTCTGCACCTGCCACAGCCTGTTTCTCGCCGGAGTGTCAGCCACAAAGCCTTCTTCATCGGAGAGTTTTATCGTATCCTTTACCGGGACCGCGGCCACACATGCCGAGTATTTACCGGCATCCTCATACAGGCGCTTTAACATCTCTTCATCCGGAAATATCCTTGCTCCGTCATGTATAAAAACATACTCCGCCTCTGCAGCCTGCAGGCCCGCATACACCGAATGATATCTTTCCTCTCCGCCGCACACGATCTTTTTAACTTTATTAAAACCGTATTTTTCAACGATCTTTGTTTTGCAGTATTCTTCCTCACCCGCCGCACAGACGAGTATCACACCCTCGATAAAGCTCTCTTCGAAAGCCTTAAGCGTATAATATATGAGAGGAAAACCTTCAAGTTCCATATACTGTTTGGGCACATCTCCGCCCATGCGTTTTCCTCTTCCGCCGCTTAAAACTATTGCTTCAGTTTTCATCGATCATCTTCTCCGCAGTTTTTCTGAGCACGTATACGATCAGCGCAAGCAGCATTGTCAGTGCAAATGCCGCCGCCGCATAAGTCAGTCCTTTAGGTCCGCCCCCGCGGCGCGCGGCGATGATCGTCGCCACACTGGCAGCCGGGAACTGGTAAAGATATATCTCCGGTGACATGCGCGAGAGGGATTTAAAAGCAGCTGTATTAACATCAAGCTTTAAAAAGATCAGTGACGTCAGCATCACAAAGAATACGCAGAAAACATTTTTACCTGCTGCCGAGATAAAGATATCTTTCGGCATCACCATCGAGTACGCAGATATCCCGGTCAGTATGAGCAGCGCGATAAACATTTCTCCGTACCTGCTCTCCGCCGCCTTCTCAAGCTTTTGCTTTGCAGCATATATGATCATCCCTGCCGGAAATGCCGCGCAGGAATAGGTAGCCGCATATGCGCCCAGCATCCCGTACAGCCCGGCCAGAAGAGCCGCACACAGCAGCACTGCCGCGAAGTATGCCTTCCTGCCCACGAACAGTAAATGCGAGACAAAGAAGATAAGGTACATAAGCGCAAGTTCCCACATATACCAGTTAACCCCGAGCGCATACTCCCTTAATACACCCCGCAGCCCGTTGTAATCACGATGAAATCTCAAAAGCAGAAAGCACAGTTCGGTAACTCCGAACTGTACCCATGTCATCAAAAACAGTCTTGAGATTTTTTTGAACAGAAAAGTTTTAAGATAATCCGGCTTTTTTTCCAGACTCTTTTCAAGTCCGTAGCCGGAAAGGAAAAAGAACAGTCCCACGATCGCAAGATTGCCTTTCTGCAGGATGAGAAAAAGATTTTTCTGTACGTCCATACCAAGCGCCAGATGTCCCAGCACTATCCATACAGCCATCAGTCCCCGCAGATCATTGAGGCGCTGTACTCCGCTGTCCATGCTGACTTTCACGTTCATATCCGTTCACCGAGCTTAAGGGAAGGCATGGCATTCAGATCCAGACCGTGCCTTACGCCCGCCATATATTCATAATATGCCGCCGCTCCTATCATAGCTGCATTATCCGTGCAGTATACTGGTTTAGGACAGTAGAAGCTTACGCCGTTCTTTTTGCACACCTCTTCCAGTCCCGCACGCAGATGTTTATTTGCGGCAACTCCTCCTGCCAGTGCAAACACTTTATCTCCGAGCTCGGACAGTCCCAGGTCGACACGTTCGCAGAGAGAATCGACAACGGCTTTCTGGAATGATGCCGCCACGTTCGCAACATTTATCTCCTCACCGCTCATCCTGCATTTGTTCAGATAGTTCAGTACTGCGGATTTCAGCCCGCTGAAGGAAAAATCATACGGTGCATCTCCGACTTTTGCCCTCGGAAAATCGATCGCATCGGGATCGCCTTCATTTGAGATCTTATCTATCTTCGGTCCTCCGGGATAGCCCAGCCCTATGGCTCTCGCCACTTTATCAAAAGCTTCTCCGGCCGCATCGTCCCTTGTGACTCCCAGCACTTCCAAGCTGTTATAATCGCAGACCCTCACCAGTGTAGTATGTCCGCCCGACACCACCAGACTTAAAAAAGGCGGCTCCAGCTCCGGATGGTCTATGAGATTTGCGCAGATATGTCCCTCGATATGATGTACACCGACCAGGGGCTTTTTTGCCGCATATGCCAGGCCTTTTGCATAGGAAACACCGACCAGCAGTGCGCCCACGAGTCCGGGGCCGTAAGTTACGGCTACCGCATCAATATCAGCCAGTCCGGTACCTGCCGCGGACAGAGCTTCCGATACAACATTACATATCCTCTCGGTATGCTTTCTCGATGCTATCTCCGGCACCACTCCCCCGTAAAGTGTGTGTATGTCTATCTGTGATGAAATGATATTGCTGAGCACGCGTCTTCCGTCTTCAACAACTGCCGCTGCCGTCTCGTCACAGGAGCTCTCTATCGCAAGTATCCTAACTCCCGCCATTTTCGTCTCCTTCCTTCACCAGCTTGAAACCGAGTATCTTCCAGTGTCCTTCATCATCCTTTCGCAGTATGAACACTTCCCTCGCAGTCTGGAACAGGCCGCCGGACTGCTCTTCATAAGTACAGTACAGCTTTGCACATTCTCTTCCTTCATGTTCGAAATACTCAACATCCGTAGATGGTGACACGTCACTCTTATAAAGTTTGAAGTTGATCTGGTGCATATTTGCTATATCAGCTTTAAGTGCTTCCAGATAGTCCGTATCGCTCTGCATGCTCTTGAGTTCCTCATCATACAGGCCTCTTGCGATAGAAGCAAGCTTTGCGATCTCATCCTCGGAAAAGCTCTCATTATAAAATATCCTGGTCAGTTCATTATAGTACTTCAACAGCTGCACGGGTGTAGCGGGATAATCCATGTAGGGGGCCTGCGCTATCAGCTTCTGTGCCGCCGTCATTTCGGTCACTATCTTTTCTTCCTGTTTCTGCGGCGAAGATTTTTCCTTATTCCGGCGACTCAAATAAAGGTAGCATCCGAGTATCAGTGCTGCCATTATGATCATCAGTATTACTGTTTTGAGCGCCTTTTTGTTCATCAGTTACTCTGCTTCGTCCTCAAACTTAAGCTCCGTGCTCTTTCCATCCTTGCCTGCATGTGAATTTGCAAATACAGCTCTTACTTCATCCATGAAAGGTTCGGGGCGAATGAGCGCAGGTGAATAATGCGTAAGCCACATCTCCTTTACTCCGGCCTTCGCTGCCAGTTCTGCCGCCTCATAAAACATCATATGTTTATGCGCTCTGGCATTTGCTTCCTTTTCCTTTTCACCGTACATTCCCTCACAGATAAAGAGATCCGCACCGGACGCATTTTTCACTATGCTCTCGGTGGGTCTTGTATCCGTGGTATAGGTCAGCTTCAGACCTTTCCTGTCCTCTCCCATCACCATATCGGGAGTATATACGCAGCCGTCTTCACATACGGTCTGACCGTGCTGCAGCCGGTTCCAGCATTTCACGGGTATACCGGCACGCTTTGCCGCTTCCGCATTGAAACGCCCTTTTCTCTCTATCTCGATATTGTAGCCGTAACAGGTCACATTGTGATTGACCCTGAAAGCCCTGACAAAACCGCCTTCTTCTTTCAGTGCTATCCGCTCTTCCGCTTCCTTCAGCTCATGATACTCTATCTCAAAGGGCAGCTCGGGTGCTATCACTCTCAGCGCTCCCACTACTCTTTCCAGACCTTTGGGTCCCACTATGACAAGCGGCTCCGTTCTCTCCGCATTGCCCATGTTTAAGAGCATTCCGGGCAGGCCGCTTATATGATCCGCATGATAATGTGTAAAGCAGATCATCCCGATGGGATTCGGGCTCCATCCTTTTTCACGCAGTGCCATCTGTGTACCTTCGCCACAGTCTATCAGCACGCTCATTCCCTTATATCTGACCGCTAGCGAGGTCAGGTATCTTCTGGGCAGCGGCATCATACCGCCGGTACCCAGCAAACATACATCCAGCATACTCATCCTTTCAAACGATAAAGAAATGCATCTTCCTTAGGATCCCTGTAAAAGCCCGGGCTTACTCCCGCTTTTACAAATCCCGCTTTTTCATAAAGCGCTTTGGCGGCAGCATTGCCGCTCCTTACTTCCAAAACATACTCCTTCACGCCGCGCTCTCTTCCCGCTTCGAAGAGTCCCGTCAGCAGCTTTCCTGCAATCCCTTCTCTTCTGTGGCGTGCACTCACCGAAACATTTACCACTTCCGCTTCATCAAAACTTATTATCAGTCCCGCCACGGCAACTATCTCTCCGTCCTTATCGGCCACATAATAGAGATAGTGCGGCTTCGTATATGCATCAAGGAAATCTTCGTACCTCCACGGATGTGAGAAGTTCTCGGCTTCCAGCAGGCTGACTGCCCTGATATCCTCTTCTCTCATTTCCCTGATCACGATATCAGCCATGCTTTTCCGCCCTCTCCCGTTCGGCCTGGCTCATGCGCATATACTCGGGTGTGAAAGCCGAAGGCGCTATGATTGCTGCCTCTCCGGCTTCGTACGCATATTGTGCGACTGAAGCTGCCGACTGATATCTCTTATGCGGAGGCGCGATCATAAACTGTCCTTTTACCTCCTCACATATCAGCTCACGGTATCTGTCCGCACCGTCGCCGAGAAAGACTGCCCGTTTTCCGGCAGCATCCACATACGCAGCCAGCTCCTTCATATCATAGGCACCGCCGGCTCTCCGAACCATAAGCTTTGTTCCTTCAAAGCTGTATACACCGCCGTACACCTGCCCTCTTCTGGCATCCATAACGGGACATACCAGTCCTTCATATCCGTAGAAATTGCAGGCGAGAGCTTCGAGTGTGGGAACCGGTATGATCCCTGCTCTCCAGCCGTCCGCAAGACCTTTTACCATGGCTGCTCCTATCCTTAAGCCCGTAAAAGATCCCGGTCCCGCAGATACGGCTATTACATCCGGTGCCTCTCCCCCTGCAGACTCAAGCAGCCTGTCCGTGAGCGGCAGCAGGGTTTCCGAATGTGTAAGTCCGGTATCCAGTGTGTATTCGCCCTTTATTATCCCGTCGCTCATAAACGCCGCTGAAGCGCAGCGTCCCGAGCTTTCGATCGCAAGTATGTTCATCTCTCTATGCTTATCCTTCTGTGTTCGATATCTTCCGGCCTGTCATATTCCATTTTTATCCTGATCGCACCTTCAGGTATCAGTTCCTCTATCTGTTCCGGCCATTCGACCAGGCATACGCCTTTTCCGAAAAAGTACTCCTCATAATCAAGCTCGTACATTTCTTCGGGCTCTTCTATGCGGTAGGTATCAAAGTGGTAAAAGTCAAGCCTGCCGCCGGTGTATTCCTGCATCACGGTGAAAGTCGGCGAGTTTACCACGCCTTCAAAACCGAGTCCTTTCGCCATTCCCTTTGCGAGCACCGTCTTGCCGGCACCCAGATCTCCGGTCACGGCATAGACCTCACCGGCCACAGCTTCCCGGCCCAGCTTTACTCCGAGCTCATAGGTATCTTCCCTGTTTGTACTTTCATAAACCTGCATATCCATCTTAAAACCGTATCTTTATCTTCTTCTGATCCATATTCTCCGTAATGCGCGTGATGAGTTCTCCGAGATCATCGCCTATATCCTTTCTCGGAAGTATGGATGCGTTCTTCTTTCCCGTATATATCACGATGCTGAGCCTCGTTGATACCGCTTTGGTGCACTTATCCCAGCTGATCTCCCCGCGTTCTTCTCCCTGACTGACCGTAAAGCCGCCCGCACCGAATTCATATTCCAGCGGTTTCTTAAATGCCGGATTGGTATGCATAGCAAGCGAAGCCTTATATCTCAGATTTACCGGCAGATAGAATATCAAAAGCAGGCCTATCACCAGATAGAGCGGGTAGGAGGTCTTCAGAAAGATGATCACTCCGAGCATGCCGAAGCAGGTACCCAGTATCCCCTCGGCAGAGGTATAACTGTGATGGACCAGATAGTCATACAGCACCGCCGTACTCATATTTGCCTTTATCTTTAATGTATCTTCCAAGACTTGACCCTTCCTCCGATCATTCCGGCCTGCATTTTTGTACAGTAAAAACGCCGGATCGGTGTACATAACATCTAAACACACAGATCCAGCGTATAATTATATCAGAAAAGCACTTTTATTTCAATCTATGTCAGTGGGTTCCTTTTAAGAGCGGCGACAGTTTCTTATAGGTCAGCATGGTGATCAGGGCATCCGCTCCGCCCTTGATGAGATTAAGCGGTGCGGTAAAGACTATGACGAAGCTCGTAACGCTTCCTCCGCTCACTGCCGGATTTATCTCGGCATACATCTTTACAAGCTCCTCTACCGGCATACCGCCGAACATCTTTGCAAATACGGGCAGCAGATATACCGCATTGAAGAAGCTGCCGAATACGACCATCACGCAGATACCGGTGATCATCGCTATCAGGGCCCCGGCCTTTGTCTTCTTAAAGCTGTAGATAGTTGTTGCGGGAAGCACCAGCGCGCAGCCTACCGCAAAGTTGGCAAGTTCTCCCACGAAAGCTGTTGTGGTCGGTTTGAACATCAGTTTTACCAGTATCTTGATAAATTCCGTAAGTACGGCGGCCGAGGGTCCGAAGGCAAAGCCGCAGATCAGCACCGGAAGCTCCGAAAAGTCAAGCTTATAGAAATTCGGAACTATAGGCAGTTCAAATTCCAGCAGCATCAGCACGCCGGCTACTGCCGAGAACATACCGATCATAACGATACGTCTGGTGGATAGCAGCTTCTCATTTTTTGAATTTTTCTTCTGTGCCAGCTTTTCCAGCACGATCGCCAGGACGAATATCGCCGCGACGATAGCTATAAAGCCGCACACATAGGCACTGTTTTCCTTTACACTCTGTAACAATTCACTCATTTTCCATCCTCCTTGTTCTTCTTACACGGAAACTCCGCATCTTTCACCGAAAATCCACGTTTACCGAAAAAGGAAAGCCCCGTTTTCACACGAAAAACGGGGCAGGAAATACAATATCCCAATCCTTCTCTCATCCGGACTATACCGTCGGTTCCGGAATCACACCGGATCAGCCGATTACTCGGCTCGCGGACTGTCACCGCCGGTGGGGAATCTCACCCCGCCCCGAAAGATCTTCAGTTTTTTTAGTTACAGCTTATTATAACACCCTTGTCAAGCCCAGGGATTACTGCTCTCCGGCTTTCTTATATCGGAAAGCAGGAACTGTTCCCACATGTACCACTTTCCGTCTTTTGCCTGACGCAGCTGTATGGGTCGTTCCGAATCCGCACCGCCGGACCTCAGATAGAGCTTTGCATATCCCTGTTCCTGATAGGAATAGGGATTCTCACTGACCGTGATAACATAGGGCTTATCCGGTGTGTAATCATTTCCGGGAACCGCGCCCTTAAAGAAGGATCTCGGAACATAATCCTTGTCCATAAAACGGTCGCGGATAAACTGCTTTTCATACTCGCTCACGCCTGCGGGACCTTTAAGATACTCCAGCATCTTTATGGCCTCATCCCTGTTCTTCGGATAAACACACAGTGCCGCCACTGTCAGTGCCGCCGTTTCAAAGGGGGTGCTCATCGCTGCTTCCGGCAGACTCTTTAAGGCCTCCAGATCGCCCGGCAATTCCAAAAATGTGATGTCTACGCTTTTGTTACTCATTACCTGCCTCCTTTTCCTCTTTGCTGTTGTACCTGATTCTTTCCGTCATTTACAACGCCTGCTTTATCGTTTTCACGGCGCTTCTGCATGATTGCTTCCCTCTTGCGCAGCACCTCTTCACGCACACTGTTTCTTTCTTCGGGCTTTGCTTTTTCAGCTTTTTCGGCTTTCATAAGACTTGCAAGATCCGTCGGCTTCGAACGTTCCATTGTCTGCGCCTTTGTCACAGGCTTACTGATGATCGTCTGCGCTTTAGTCACAGGTTTTTCGATCTCCGGCGTCTTTGTGGCCGGCTCTGTCTGTATCTGTGCAGCCCTGCTCTTTTCCTTATCGATGACCTCTCTGTTCTTTTTTAATGATTCGGCCTGCGCTCCGACGGGGAGGTATTCGTTCAGCCTTCCGTCTCCCGCCCCCTTAAGCCGCTCATCCCAGGCATCCGCAAAATCCGACAGCGTTTCGGCCAGCTCTCTTCTCGCCTTTCCGTCAGCTCTGACTCCTCTGAAGATACTGCCGTCGATCCTCTTCATATAATTCCCGGTGGCTTCCTTCAGTTTGCTGAGATGGCTTTCTATCAGTGCGGGAGAAGCCAGATTGGCATTGATCCCCGCCATATCCGTAAGTGCCTCAACCATTGCCGTAAAAGCTGCGGAGTTGGAACTCTTTTTTGCCTCCATCTCCCTAAGCAGGCTCAGCTGTCCCTTTGCTGTTTGAATGACCGCATCAAGCGTCTTCGTATAATCATCGACGGCTTTGCTGCTTTTTTTATTGCGCTCATCTGCCAGCTCCAGTGTATGTACTACTCCTTCAGTATCAGCTGCGCGCTCAAAGCCGCTGCCGGCCGGCTTGATACCGTACTTGTCAAAGAGCATCGCATCACTCATCAGTGACTCGCCGCGTTTCCTGTCTATCATGCCTCTCGGCCCCAGCGATCTTACATAGTTATCCATCATCTCCCGCATGGGGCTCTTGATAAACTCTCCTACGCTCAGGCTCTCATATCCGAGCCTGTCCGCGGTTTCACTGCTTATCTGTGCTTCATCGAAGGTCATGCTGACAAGCTTCAGACCTGCGGAAGTAAGCACTGTCTTAGCATACAGCTCCGAGCCGTTCATCATGCAGTCTGATATATCTCTTATGGCAGCCTCGTTTCCGATATACAGTTCGGTCCCGGGCACCTGTCCTGTTCTTATCCTTGTATCGATCTGCTCTGCCAGCTTCCCGCTCTCCACCAGCAGTTCCGCACGGTACAGGGCCATTTCTTCCAGAAAGCCGGTAATGATCTTCGGACTGCGTTTCGGGGTCTCCCTCTCCAGACGGTTGTTTGTCCCTGCCGGTTCCTGCATATATTCTTCAAAAGCTATATAATCTTCTCTCTCTTCGGGCGTCAGTTCTCCCCTGCCCAGCCTGAATCCGACTTCGACATACGTTCTTACCAGTTCATGGAACTCTCCGTTTTCAGCCATGCTTATCAATTTTTCTCCGGGCATAAGCTTCCTCCTTCCGTATCACATGCAAAAATCCGCCTGCTGTAAGTATATCAAGTATATCAGCCAAAGTGTAGCAAATGCGAAACACAGCTGTCAGCTGTACAGTTCTCCCTGTAACAGCTCGCAGCCCATGCTTTCAAGCATTTCAGCAGTTGCCTTATCATCCGCTCCGCAGCATATCACTTCCAGCGGAATGCTCTTTAACATCTTTATGCTGCCTTCCAGCACGGCTCTTCCGGCATCCGTCATCGCCGCAGCTATCATGCTCTTATCAAATCTGACGCTTCTGAGCGGCAGTTTCAGTATATGCTGTATGTTCGAAAATCCGTTTCCGTAACCGTCCAGACACAGTCCGTATCCCTGGGATGCCAGCTTGTTCAGGTTCTCGTTCATAACAGCACTCATATTCTCATATGATAATTCCCTGATGCACAGACATATCTTTTCGGGATGCACATCATATTTCTCACGCAGCCTCCATACCAGATCGGTAAAGTCCATCTGCATGCACTGGGTCACGGATACGGGTATGTCCACACAGGAATATGAGCACAGTTCAAACTCCTCACTTCCGACAAAAGCAAATACCCGATCCAGTACATACGCTCCCAGACGTATTATCATTCCCCTGCGTTCCGCCGCTTCGGAGAGCATCACCTCATCCATTTCTCCGAATTCTTCGTCATCAAGCCTTATCACTGCCTCGGCTGAAACGTATCTGCCCTCTTTTACGGACCATACCGGCTTATACTTTATCTCAAGCTTCTGTCCGCCGAGCGCACGGTCAAGTATCTCTCCCATATGCGCCTCTATGCGGTATTCCCTAAGCCCTATGATGTCCGCTGCTCTTGTATAGACTTTGTCGACATTGGCAAAGCGTGTAAAGCTGTGACCGAATCTGAAAAACTCACCGGCATCCTTTATATCATCCGGGAACTTCACGGATACTATACGGGTATCCGGAAGCGCTCCCCTGGCAGCGATCTTTCCGCTGCCCTTACGCACCTTTCTCCTGATGTCAGGTATGGCCTGGGCGGGATTGTATTTCGGATCGTCGGTGATTATGTATATGCAGCCCGGCTCCTCAAAGTACAGTTCATAAGGCTTCTTCTCCTTATCGGCATAAACCCTTATGTTTTCATCTATCGAATGGATATACTCAAAGTAATCCTCATCTCCGAGAAATCTCCTCACCTCGCTGGCATTGGTCAGCGACACTATTATCAGCTGCACGGACTGGCCTGTAGCCTCGATCTTTCTCATTTCCTCGCAGAAAGCCCGGTAACCCGGCAGTCCCGTATTCATATCCACCTGCTTCTCAGGTCTCTGCACGAACAGGACTATGAACAGTATGCTTATGCTGGTAAAGTAACACTCTATGAGCATCCCCGGATAGAAAAGCTGTATCAGTACCGCGATCAGATTGGACGCATACATGGTGATCATAACCACCCATTCGCCCAGATCCAGCAGATGTCTTTTGAACGTGACATAGAGCGTACCGAAAACAAAATAGATCGTCGCAAGCAGATAAAGTATAAGTATCTTTCTGCCCCTGTCATAACCGCGCTCAGCCGTGACCGTAAATACATAGCCCGTCCGCTCATTGATAAGCAGCATCACGCACACCGCAATAAAGGGAAGTGCTATCAGCAGTTTTTTCCATAAGGGTCTTATTTTGTACCAGGTCCTTGTTACGGAAAAAATAAAAAATATATATATAAGATTGCTGGCATTACGCGCCAGGAAATATACATACTCGGCAGCCTTGACTACCTGCACCTGTGAGGGCGTAAGCGGAAAGGTTCTCATGGTATACCTTACGAAGAGTTCGGCAAAAACCGTAAGGAATGCCGTTCCCGTAAGCCAGAGAAATAACACATTGGTGCGTCCCTTGGTCATCTTTCTGAATACGGTCGTGACCCATATGATCACATATATGGGTATCGCAGCCAGATTCATATAAAGCGTTTTTTCAAGCATTACCTTTTCCTCCCAAACAGAAGTCCGAAAGTTCCAGGGCCGCAGTTTATGGATATCGCGGGCGACGCCTTCTGTATATATACTTTATCAAAGGCTACGATCTTCTGTACTTCTTCCTTTATGACTTCGAGTTCTTCCTTCTTCATACCCGCATAGGTTATGAACAGCAGCGAAGTATCTATGTTGTTCTTATCGTGGAGCGCTCTTTTGATATATGCAAGCCGCACTTTTTCCGCAGAACCCATATATATGCCGCCCACTCTCATCCTGCTGTTTTTCAGCACGATCACGGGATGCAGCATAAAAGCATTGCACAGTCTGTATATGCGGTCCGAGAGCCTGCCTCCCCTGTTCAGGTATTCGGTACTGTCAACGATAAAGCTGGTCTGTATCCTTTCCTTTATCTCATCCAGTCTCTCTCCAAGCTCATCTTCATCGCTTATGCCTTTATCTATCAGCTCCGCAGCCGCCAGTGCAAGCAGTCCCGTGCCGCTGGAAAGCTGTCCGGAATCGACCACCTTTACATTGTAAAACGAAAGCGAAGCCTCACCTGCATTTTCATATCCCCGGCTGGCATGTTTAGCCATGGCTATATGTATTATGTGCTGGGCACCTGTCAGCTGTTCGGAGAAAAACTCCTCATAGTCTTTTACCTCGGGTGCCTCACTCCTTGCACTTATGTCCTTATCTTCCATATATCTTAAAAGCACGTCGCCCTGCGCTTCCAGTCCGTCCGCAAATACCCTGCCCTTCATGTATACCCTGTACGGAAGGACCGATATGGAATTTCTTGCGAGCAGTTCCGCAGGCAGATCGCAGATGCTGTCCGTAGTGATGAGTATGGGTTTCTTTTTTCTCATCTCCCTTACTACATCCTCGGAAGCATATTTCTCTCTTTCGGAGCCGTAGGCATTCACCAGTTTTTCCGGCAGGAGTTTTAAGAGCACTGCCTCCAGTACATTGCCTTCTATGGGTTTTAAAATGTACTCGTCAAAACCTTCCCGTCTGTACAGCGCCTTACTGTCACCGCCGGCATTTGCGGTGAGTGCCACAACGCAGGTATCCTTGTTAAGTCCGCCGGCCTGCTGCCTTATGGCGTGAAGACATTCTATGCCGTCCATTTCCGGCATCATATGATCCATGAATATAACATCATAATGATTCTGCAGGGTCAGCTCCAGTGCTTCCGCTCCGCTGCCGGCTGTATCCGTCATCACCTTTGTATCCCGCAGAAGCTTGCCGGCCACCAGCAGATTGGCCCTGTTATCATCAACTATCAGCACCCTGGCTTCCGGTGCTTCAAAGCTCTGATGATACCTGCTGCCATCACCTTTATCCTTAAGCCTTGCCATGTCAAAACGGCCGACGGGCTTTTCATCCGCGATCTCCTGTTCTATGGCTACGGTAAAGGTTGAGCCCTTGGTATATACACTGTTTACCGAAAGCTCTCCGCCAAGAAGCTGGGTGAGCAGTCTTACTATGGACAGACCCAGTCCCGTTCCTTCGATGTAATGATTCTTCTGCTCATCCTCGCGTCTGAATGCATCAAACAGATGGGGCATGCTCTCCTTACGGATACCGGTACCCGTATCATCTACGGAATATGTGACAAGAACTTTTCCGTCTCCGGTATTCCTGCAGTGCACCGATAACGAAACCCTTCCCTCACGGGTATACTTCACCGCATTGTTCAGCAGATTTATCAGTATCTGTTTTATCCTGACTTCGTCCGAATAGAGCTGCGAGGGGAGCAGCGGATCTACATCGATGGTGAACTTCAGCCCCTTTTCATCTACGCTTCCCACGATCATATTGGTAACATCGGAAAGCATCTTCGCCACATCATACGGAGCCTTTATGATATCCATCCTGCCCGATTCTATCTTGGACATATCCAGTATGTCATTGATCAGGGACAGCAGTATGCTCGAGGCGGAGCGGATATTTCTGGCATCTTCGGCCACTTCATCGGAAATATCCTCTCTCAGTATCATTTCATTAAGACCTATAATGGTATTGATCGGAGTACGTATCTCGTGGCTCATGCTCGAAAAGAACCTGCTCTGCGCACGGTTCAGTTCCTCTATCTCCGCCGCCTGCATCATAGCCTTTTTTGCGGTCTCTTTCTGCAGGCGTATCTCGTAGCTTACCATCAGCACTATCATCAGGCATACAAGGAACACACCTATGTAGCATGCGACATAATCAGCAAGCGTATGGACTCTTTCCGCTGCAAAGGCGTAAAAATAATAATGCATTGCGGCAGCCATTACAGCCTCGGTCGCATAAAGGAAATATCTGACCGGCCCTTCTATGACTATCGCAATGTACAGTACTGTCAGCGCATACCATACGGTACTGCCGAGTGAGAAACCGCCCATCGAGATAAATACAGGTATGATGATGAGTATCTGCAGAAGAGCTATCAGCGGGGCGACCAGCTCCGGCCTTTTCCTCTTTATCCCGACCCAGGTAAGCAGCAGGTCTATACCGAGCGCCGAAAACGTAAGTACCAGTGTCACGGTGGAGATATCCCCGTAACCGAGAACGTTCATTATGAGGAAATATGCGAACATCACAGGAAGAGTGCCCATACTGAGTACCCTGAAATGTCTCATCCTGTTTTCGTTTTCATGCTCTTTCCAGAGCGCGTTTTTCTCCATGCACTGCCTCTATACTTCCGAACCGTCTTCAGGTTCGAATTCCAGTATATCTTCTCCGGAAGCGCCGGCATCCACTCCGCCGTCCGCGCCGGGTTCAAATTCAAGTATATCTTCCGTATTGTCCCTGCTGCCGTCAAAGCCCATGCATTCACTGACTGCGGCTACGACGCTCTCATACATCGGTATAAGCTGCGGATGCCTTTTTATCACCATGGCTGCATCCTCAGCTTTCGCGGACATTTCCAGTTCCCTCGCCAGTTCACTGAGACTCCCCGCGCCTATCATCTTTGAAGTGCTCTTTAAGCCGTGAACCCTTATGGCGTATTCCTTCCAGTTCTTTTCTTCAAAAAACTTTCCGATCTCAGCGGACTTCGTATCATATTCCTTCACATATTCTTCCAGCAGCTGTCTGTAGAATTCCTTATCCCCGCCGCTGTATCTGATCCCTGCATCGGTATCCAGTCCTCCTGCTTTCAGCTGTGCAAACTCATCCTGCACACGCATTTCGCCGGCTTTCTCCGCCGCCTTTGCCTTTACTTCTTTTTCCGTTACACCGGTGTAACGTATGGCCGATCTGGGCAGGACATGTTTGAGCACGCGCTCCAGATCCGTTATATCTATAGGCTTGGGGATAAACGCATCAAAGCCTTCTGATATGAACATCTCTTTTGCCGAACTTATGGCATTGGCCGTAAGTGCTACGATACGTATGTCCTTTTTGGACCTGGATGCATTCTGCCTTATGCGCTTCATCGTCTCCACGCCGTCCATTCCCGGCATCATATGATCCATGAAAATAAGATCGTATTCATTAAGCGCACACAGCTTTATGGCTTCCTCTCCTCCGGGTGCGGTACTTACTTCCATCCCGTACGACTCAAAGATACCTTTTGCCACCAGAAGATTGAGCGGTTCATCATCCACCACCAGCGTACGCAGTCCGGGACAGCTTATACGCTCCTCCATAGCCAGCCCTCCGGCATCAAAAGCATGATTTAGGAAGTTTGCTATCTGGGAACCGTAGAACGGCTTGGGCAGCTTCGTTATCATCTTTCCCACGTCTCCCTTAAAGCCGCGGTCCACGACCAGCGCAACGTTCATCTTTTCGGAGAGTTCTTCTATATATTCCCTGTTTTCAAGATACTCGCCCGTACCGACAAAAAGATGGCTTATCTTTTCATTTTCAAGAAGCCTTTCCAGTTCTTCTCTCGACTGCACCCTGTGGAAAGCGAGTGACAGCCCTTTTGCGAGATGGCCTATCATCTGCATGTAAAACTCACGTATCTTGGGATGCCCGGTAGTCATGAATCCGAGGAAGCCCGCAACGACACAGTTCTTTTTATCAGCGACATTAAGACAAGGCAGATGGCTGACCACTTCCTGCGGCACGCTTACTCTTACCGTGGTGCCTTCACCCGGAGTGCTTTCTATCGCCAGCACTCCGTCCATGGCTTTGGCAAAGCCGTTTACTATAGGAACGCCTATGCCGAGTCCGCCGGCCGTTCTGGATCTTCCCGAATCCGACTGGTAGAATTTTTCATAAATATTATCTATCTCATCTTCACTCATACCTATACCGGTATCCTGAACCTCCAGTATCAGATTGATACCGTAATCCCTCTGCACGGGATATATGTGGACATACACGCCGCCTTCCCTTGTAAACTTATATCCGTTTGTGATCATGTGCCGGAGTATCTTTTTGATCTTGGCACTGTCGCCCACCAGCTCGGCGGGAAGCGACGCCTCCATATCGATGACCAGATCGAGTCCGTAATCCTCGGTAAAAGAAAGCTGCACCAGCAGATCGTTCACCAGGGAATTGATCATGTAGCTTTCCCTGTTCGCATGCAGTTTGCCCATATCTATCTCGGTAAAGTCAAGTATATCGCTGATCTGCTCGGACACACGGTGACCGGCTCTCGAGATGGAAACTATATTGTCCATGACAGGCTCCGGCAGGTTCTCTTTTTCCAGCACTGAAGACAGACCCATCACTGCATTTACGGGAGTCCTTATCTCGTGCGAAACATTTGCGAGGAAATTGTCCAGACGTTCCGTTGCTTCCTTCAGTTCTTCTATCTCCTCGCGGGATATGCCCATGCCCCTGTTCCAGTTATCGATGATATTCCTTGCTATCCAGCCGCACAGAAGTATCAGCATGACATGCAGAAAACACCTGCTTATGTCCAGATTCGAAAAACCGGTATCTGCAGTTAATCCCATTATTATGATGTCATATATGAAAGTGATGAAATATGTACACTGACAGAGGATGATGAGCATCTTCCTCCCCGTCATGGTGTAGACCATTATGATCACAGCCATGAGTCCTGCCATATCAAAGGTACTTGTAAGATGTATCCCGTAGAAAAAGAATGCCAGCATCATCTCGAAAGAATATATCCCGAGCCTTGCATCGGCGTTCAGCAGCTGTCGGATATGCACGGTCCAGGCAAGTATCAGCCCTGCCGCGATCGGTACCACTGCCCATCTTTCCCAGTCCATCAGTAAGGTTTCCGCCATCAGGATCGTTGACAGTATGGTATAGCAGCCCAGTACCATCAGATGTGAGGTCCGAAAAAACTTGTTTTCCTCGTCCTTCTGCTTCATCAGCCTTACTGTTCCCTCATCTGATAATCAATATCTTCATCTATCATGGCAAGCATGATATCTGCAAACTTCGGATCGAACTGCGTACCCTTACCCTTTTCTATCTCCTCGCGGACTATACCCTGGGGAAGTACCTCACGGTAGCTCCTTCTGCTCGACATCGCATCGTAAGCATCAGCGACTGCGATGATGCGTGCCTCTTCGGGTATATCCGTTCCGCTTATGCCGTCAGGATAACCGCCGCCGCCGTATCTCTCGTGATGCCATCTTGCTCCTGTTGCGAGCAGCGGCATCTCCTTGATATTCTTAAGTATCCTCGCACCCATCACAGGGTGATTCTTTATTATCTCAAACTCCTCATCGGTAAGCTTTGCGGGCTTATTGATGACTGCATCGGGTATACCTATCTTGCCTACATCATGCAGCAGTCCCATCATATAGATAGCATCCACCCGCTTGTCTTTGAAGCCGGCACGCTTTGCTATCTCCTTTGAGTAATAGGCCACCCTGCCGGAGTGACCGTTGGTATAGGTATCTTTCGCATCTATCGCCTCCGCAAGCGCCTGTACGACATGAATGAACAGGCTCTCGTTTTCCTGCGATTTCTTATCTACTTCCTGCTCCAGATTTTTCTGCAGATGATTCAGATCGATGATATGTCTTACCCTAAGTGTCAGCACATCAGGAACGAAGGGCTTCTTTATAAAATCCATCGCGCCAAGCTGCAGGCCGTTCGTTTCCGATTCCTCGTTCTCATCTGCAGTAAGGAATATGACCGGAACCTCATCTTTTCCGGCTTCCATCTCCATCATCACCGCAAGTTCAGCTTCAAGTTTTCTCAGTTCCTTCAGGGTCTCAAAGCCATCCAGTCCCGGCATGTTTATATCCAGAAGTATCAGGTCGGGAGTTCCCTTTTCCCTCACAAAATCAAGCAGCGCCTGCCCGCTCTTCAGCGCGGTCACACGCATCCCGGCCTTGCTCAGTATATGTCCCGCCACCTTCAGATTACTTGTATCATCGTCTACAACTATTACCCAGTCAGCCATTTTTCTCCTCCTTGATCATTTCAGTCGGCAGTCAGCTCTTTAAGCAGCTTCATGCTTTCAATGCCCGCAACGGTATAGTAAACTTCCGGAAAACCCATGCAGTAACGTATCACCTCCGGATCTTCGGAAGTCACGATCACTCCGATCCCGTGCTTTGCAGCGCATTCGAATACATCCATTGCCGCATCCATGCTCTCTCTTGTCTTGTTCTTCATATTTATCTGAACGAAATGCATCTGCGCATGCTCATTCAGCAGCCGTTCAAGCAGAGGAATGTCTCCTTTGAAAGAGAAGCCCATGTACTTGATCTGCCCCTGTTTCTTCTTAGCTGTGAGCCAGTCAAAGCATTTCAGTCTTTCATATTTTACGATACTCTTTTCATCTATATCATGCAGCATGTAGTAATCAAAGCGCTCCACACCCGCATTCCTTCTCTGTTCTTCAAATACGGTATCCGCTTCTTCCGCAGTATTGAAATATGCATAGTGAAGCTTTGATGCAAGCGTGAACCATTCCCTCGGATGCCTTTTTACCAGACATTCTCCGGCCGTTTTCTCACTCTGCTGTCCGTAATAGACATAAGACGCATCAAAATACGTGAATCCCTTTTTCAGAAAGAGATCCACCATCTCGTTCATCTCCTTTAGACCTGCGCTCCCGTCATCGGCCACATTCATCCTTGGCTGGTTCATCATCCCGAAACCGAGTTTTGTATCTTCCATCATAAAACTCCGTCAATCACTGAAAAAAAACATTCATATCCACTCCGCCGCTTATCCCGTCGACTTCGGCAGCTTCCGTGTACTGCCACATCTTTACCTCATAAGGGTAGTAGATATAATCACTGTAAAATGCAAACCATATCGGATACTTATATGCCCGTTCCACATCCAGCATTCCGAACATACCGTAGGTATTCACATATATCATGGGTGTGTATCCGGCTTCCGATATCCGCTTAAGAAAAGCCTCTGCCGCGTCGGTTCGCTCCGCGGGTGTCAGCGTGTTGGCACGTGCGGTCGCCCCCGGCACTTCTACGTCAAGCGCCACCGGCAGCTCGATGGCATGCCCTTTTATCCTGTCCAGTACAAACTCCGCCTCTTCCACGGCTTCACCCGTATCTATCGCCTGGGTGAAGAAATAAACACCTGTCTTCAATCCGGCAGCGGCTGCTTTCTTTATGTTTTCCTCAAAGCAGTCATCCTCAACAAGCGCGCCGCTTCCATAGCCGCGAAAACCCACTCTGATCATACAGCCGTCAACACCTGCCGCCTTTACCCTGTCCCAGTCTATCCCCTTCTTCTGGAACTGTGAAACATCAACAACACGGAGCGAATCCCTGGTCCCGTTCTCGTAGTGGTCGAAAAAGCCGTTGTCATCCGCCACCAGCTCGCTCTTTGAAATACCGTGCTTCGGCAGCTCCTCGTTTATCCTGACAAAGTGATAGGTATTGTCCGAAACATAGTAGATATAGTCGTCATACAGCCTGCGAAGTACTTCCGCGCTGGAGGTCTCGGGCACACAGAGTTTCTCCATTATCTCGTCCTTAAGCGCCTGCCTGCCTTCCGCCAGGCCTTCCTCCCTGGCAGCCTCGATGCGCTGACCGGCATCCGTGGCACTGAGCTTTGCCTCATTCTCCAGGACAGCCTCTTTCAGCTTTTTCTCAAGCTCTGCACTGCGCTTTGAACTCTGATAAAGAAAGAATGCAGTAAATATAAGCAGAACGGCCAGCAGCGCCGAGATAAGCCGCTGCAGGTTCAGCCTCTGTCTTATTTTCTTTCCTTTTCCGCTTTTCTTCGGTTTGTCATCCCCCTGCATCACCCTGACGGGGGGAATTTCCTCAGCCTCTATATATTCATTGATATCCCTGTCAACACTCATGCCCAAAATAATACCATAATTGCACTTTTTACACAACCATAATTGACCTTCCAAGCCGTAATGTGCTATACTGTTGATATGTATCAGGAAGATGACAATCGTATCCCCGGGATGCCCGGGACACCGGCTTACGCTACCAACATGTTCTGTTTTACCTCGTTCGTGCTGGCATGTATAGCCGTATTCAGTGTACTGACGGGAGTATTCCCGATAATGCTCGGCAGCCTGTCGATCATACTGGCACTGCTCTCGAGGGGCCGGGAGGTAAAGCTTTCCTCCTCTGCAAAGCTTAGCGTCAGTATTTCGGTATTTGCCATGATAGTCGGTGCATGCATCACCATCGCTGCCGCTTATTCGATCATGACGGATCCGGAGATGATGGATTTTATAAAACAGCTTTATAACGCAGTCAGCAATATGGACTATGACGAATACATGAGGCTTTTGCGCGAGTACTACAATACTCACGGCAACACACGCGGAAAGGGATTTACAACGCTATGATAGGCGGTATCTCGGGAATCGGAAACAATATAATGATGCCGTATAACCCCTATATGGGAGTTACGCGTTCTTCCTATGCGTCCGAAACCGGAGACGTCAGGGGCAATGGAGACACCCAGAAGGGCATTGACGATCCCATAGCCAGGCTTAGCGGCCGCAAGGAATGCGAGACCTGCAAGAACCGCAGATATGTCGACGGCTCCGATGAGAACGTCTCTTTCAAGTCTGCAGCGAAGATCGCTCCGGGCGCAGTGGAAGCCAGAGTGCGCGGTCACGAACAGGAACATGTTGCCAATGCTTACGATAAGGCAGAGCAGCAGGGCGGCAAAGTGCTCCGTGCCAGCGTTACCATCAAATATGCTATCTGTCCCGAATGCGGCAGACAGTATGTTGCCGGCGGCGAGACACGCACTTCCATCAAAACACCCGTGGATCCTAAGAATCCGTATAATAAAAACGCCGCTTCCTTCGGTGCCGAAGCCTTCAAAGGCAACAATATGGATACGGCGGTCTGAGGGGAAATGAACGAAGGAATACTGAAAAATTCAGAACTCAGAGGCATGGCGCGCGGACTTCTTCTCGGGAAGTACGGGCGCATTATATTTATACACATCTGCTTTGTACTGATAACCGCTTACATGAACGAGCTTACTTTCCGGACGCAGCCGAATGCCTCCGTTGTACGTCTGCTTCTGTATATCGTTCTCTCCATTATAGTCTCACTCCTGGCCGGAGTCTTCCGTTTCGGCCTCACACGCTGCTATATGAATCTCTGCTGCGGGATTGACTATTCGTTTGCGGATCTGTTCTACGGTTTTAAACATGACAGTGTCCGGATACTCAAGCTTTCCGCACTGCTCGCGATCATTGAGACCGTCTGCTATATACCGGCCTCATATTTTCTTTCCGCATATAATTCAGACAGACAGGCCCTGAGCTTTTTCTTTGCCTGCCTCGCCATCACGCTCGGCACCATAGTATATGTCAGCATCATGCTCCGGCTGGCTTTTGCCTACTATCTGCTTCTTGATTTTCCGGATAAAAGCTTCAGTGAGATCATAAAAATGTCCGTCTACCTTATGAAAGGCAACGGACTCAGACTTATATATCTTTATGCAGGCTTTATTCCCGTCTTTTCGCTGGGCGTACTTTCCGCAGGTATAGGCCTGCTCTGGCTGGTCCCCTATGCCGAAGCCACCCTCACCTGTTTTTATCTCAACCGCGTCTCCAACGCCTGAGGAACGCTCGCACCAGGCGCGGTTGC
>JAIKYA010000056.1 GCA_024683645.1 Lachnospiraceae bacterium | reverse complement strand
CTGCGGTATGGAACCGCATAACCTTACGGTAACAACCAAGACCGATATGGGTCTGCGCCACGCCGCCGGCACATACAGTTCAGATGGTATCAACAGCGTGATCACCATATTGGTGACTCCCTCATCCCGCTATAACATCATTCACTCTGTGCTCATACATGAATGTATGCATTATTTCCTCTTCCACACAGGTATCCGTAGGAAAGAAACTCATGAGAATGAGATCCTCACCGATGTGGCGACCTGCTATATGGGGTTCTATCAGTTTATGTATGATGGATATCTGATGGTGGGCTATCTGAGAGACAGCGAGCTTAAGTATGTCCATAAGAGTCTCAAAAATGATAACACATAGTTCCGTATATCTTTTATCAGTATAAAAACTATGCTAATTTGTGCTAACGATTATGCTAACGCAATCAGAAAAAGGCAGGAATAAACAGGAATAACCCGAACATGTTTTCTGTTTCGTCGGACTGTCCACCAGACGATTTACAAAGCAAAAAAATCCCCGAAACGCTTGAAAACACTGTATTTACAGACGAAAAAAGGAACCGATCTCTCGGTTCCTTTCACCAGCGCTACAAGGATTCGAACCTTGAAATGACGGAGTCAGAGTCCGTTGCCTTACCGTTTGGCGATAGCGCTATATTCTTTTCGGTGCTCTCGCACTCGCAAAAGGTATTATATTATATCCCGGATCAAATTGCAAGCATTTTTTCTCAGTAATCCGAATACCAGTGATAATGGACATATTCTTCGTCATAATAGGTAAAGTTGCAGAGATAGAATTCCTTACCGGTCCAGTTCTTAAAATAATAAAATGTGACCGGCGAATCCGCCCCTGTGATCACCAGATCACCATCACAATTGGCAATACGGTTGTAATCCGCTCCGGTCTGTCCGAATGTCCCCTGTTCGGTTCTGAGATAGACTGCCGTTGCATCATACTGTAACTTGGCCATATCGGTAAAATAAGCTATCTTCTCGGCGTCTTCATTTCTGAATGAGATATCCGGCAGAACTACGCTTCCCAGATGTTCGTTATCAATGTAATCCGGATAAGTATCGGTACTTACCCAAATAGTCACGCCGTCCATGCGATTCTTCAGATTCTCACTCTGTATTACTTCTGCGCATTCGCATGCTGCCACTCCGCCTGTCGCCTCGCTCGGAGCCATGATCACCAGCTCACCCATGCTTGTATCATACCTTACATTATGATTGGAACAGATCGTCGCAAGTTCATTACTGTGCAGGCTGATCACATACGCAAAAAGGTCCCTGTCAAAAGTATCACTATCATGCGGGTAAGTACCAAAGGAGGATCCGTCAATGCTCATATCCTCCATGTAGCTTGAAACAGTGTACTCGAAGCCCTGCAGGTCATCTTTAAGCACAACGGTCCAGCCGCCATCACTTTCCTTCGTCTTTGATACTACCGTACAGTTTCCATGCTTGTGTTTAGCCGCTGAGATCAGGCTGTTTGCGCTTTTAGGGCTTCCGCATGCGGTAAGAAGGACTATCATGCACAGACACCACATAAAAATAAGATGTTTTCTCATGGACGATCTCCTCTTTGAACCGATAACAAAAGCCCCTGTTACGATCAGTTACTATGCAAGTTCACAATATGCGCATGCAGCAAGGGCAGCCACTGCACCGTCTGCGGCTGCGGTAGTCAGCTGTCTTACCGTCTTGGTACGGCAATCTCCGGCCGCATAGATACCGGCAGTCCCGGTCTCGCAGTCTTCACCGGCTATGATATATCCCTTCTCGTCAAGCTTTACTATGGAAGAAAAAGCCTGGTTGTCCGGCATCTGTCCTATTGCTATGAAAAGTCCTTCCACCGCCAGTTCTTTTTCTTCACCGCTTATCTTATCCTTAACAACGACTCCCGAAACCTCATTTTCCCCAAGTATCTTTATTATGTTTGCATTGAGAACGAATTCAACATTCTCTTTTTCCTTCAGTCTTTCGGCAAGCTTTACTTCTCCGCGGAAAGCATCGCGTCTGTGTACCAGATAGACCTTTGAACAATAATTTGAAAGGAACAGCGCATCCTCAAGCGCGGTATTTCCTCCTCCTGATACAGCAACGGCTCTGTTTTTGTAAAATGCGCCGTCACATGTCGCACAATAGGAAACTCCCGAACCTGTAAGCTCCTCTTCCCTTTCAAGTCCCAGGGGTCTGTTCTTTGCTCCGGTTGCAAGTATGACAGCCTTTGCTTCATATACCTTGCCGCCGGCAGTCACTTTCTTTACCTCTCCGTCTTCAACAGCCTCAACCTGAGCTGATTCGATCACAGCCCCAAGAGCAGTTGCCTGCTCATAAAGCCCCGTTGCAAAATCAAAACCGGATATGGATTTGATCCCGGGATAATTTTCCACTTCCGGAGTATTGATTATCTGTCCTCCGTATGTCAGCTGTTCAAAAACGATCACGCTCTTGCCTGCGCGCAGTGCATATATGGCGGCAGACAATCCGGCCGTGCCGGCTCCTACTATTATGATATCCGTCATGATCAAAGGCCCTCCACAAGTGCCTTCACCCTGTCCTTGGGGATCATGCCCACAGACTCACGCACAACTTCTCCGCCCTTAAATACCTTAAGCGCGGGTATTGACATTATATTGTATTTCTCAGCAAGTTCAGACTCATCATCAACATTTACTTTTCCTACCTTGAAGACCCCGTTAGCTTCTGCTTCCACCTGATCTACCAGCGGTGAGAGCATCTTGCACGGCCCGCACCAGCTTGCCCAAAAATCAACAAGTACAGGTACATCGCTCTTTAATACTTCCTGTTCAAAATTATCTCCGGTCAGAATTATTGCAGCCATGTTCATTTCCTCCTTATACTCCGGGAATGTCCCGTATTTTTATACGATGGATTATACATGAAAACCCAACTTTATTCAATCAGTACCGTCTATCACTCCCCCGCCCAAAACACAGCCTTCCCCGTCATAGAAAACTGCTGACTGCCCGGGAGCAGCTGCCCTCACGGCTTCTTCAAACACTATCTTAACCCTGTCATCATCTGTCCTCTCGATCACGGCCTTTCCGGCTTTATGATGATAACGGATCTTGACCAGGCAGTTTACTTTTTCGGATATACCGGGCCCCTCTATACCCATAAAATTGAGATCGCTGCAGTATACCACTTTTCCGTACAATGCCTCATCATCCGATATCACCACTTCATTTTTCTCCGGATCTATCCTCTTTACATATGCCGGATATCCCAAAGGCAGTCCCAGACCTTTTCTCTGCCCTATTGTATAATTGACTATACCCTTGTGCTTTCCCAGTATTTTTCCTGTTTCATCGACAAAGTTTCCTTCTTCGGGCAGCTTTTCCGTTGCGTTCTCTTCAATGAATGATACATGATCATCATCAGGGACAAAGCATATATCCTGGGAATCAGCCTTATGTGCTACCGGTATCCCGGCTTTCTCCGCTATATTTCTTACTTCTTCTTTTGAAAAAGCTCCCAGAGGCATCAGCGTTCTGGACAGCTGTTCCTGTGTAAGCTTATAAAGCATGTAGGTCTGGTCTTTTTCCGGATGCTCGGCATTCTTTACAGTATATCTTCCGTTTTCATGCTTTTTTACACAGGCATAATGCCCCGTCGCTATATACTCTGCTCCAAAGCGATCCGCTGCTTTCAGCATATGTTCCCACTTGATATCCCTGTTACAGCCCACGCAGGGATTGGGGGTCCTTCCTTTTATATACTCCCTGATAAAAGGCTCCGTTACCTTTTCTTTAAACTCTGCGACACAGTTTTCTACATAATAAGGTATACCTATAGCCTGTGCTGCCATTTCCGCATCTTCTATCTCACAGCAGCGGCTCTCTTTTCCGTCGGCACCTATCCATGTCTTTAAAGTTATGCCGATCACTTCGTATCCCGCCATCTTCAGCATATATGCCGCAACAGCACTGTCTACTCCGCCGGACATTCCTACCAGTACTTTTGACATTCCCATCTCTCCATTGTTTAAAGTATGCTTTTATACTATCATTTTTTGCTTTTATTTCATAGACCGAATATACAAGCGTTTACAGCTTATAAAAAAAGTGATATGTTTAATGCTGTTGATTCCAGAAAGGGACTGAATATCATTGAAACTGTTTGATCTCGAGCAATCACGTTTTTACCGTAATGTTTTTACCCTGGCTCTGCCTATAGCTGCGCAGAGTCTTATTACCATTGGGGTAAATATGCTTGATACCATCATGGTAGGTAATGTCAGTGAGACGGCTCTTTCGGCTACTTCGCTTGCCAACTCTTTCATTTCAATATATCAGATATTCTGTATGGGGCTCGGCATGGGCGCTTCCGTACTCATCTCAAGATATTACGGAATGAAGCAGTCGGCAGATGATGACAGTGATGCCGCAAGAGCTCTTAAACAGACAGTCTGCCTGATGTTAAGGCTCACATTGCTTTTAGCCTCTTTATTTGCCATTGTCACTGCCCTCTTCCCCGATCTGCTGATGACGATGTATACAGATGATGATTCCATCATCAAAATGGGCGACATCTATTTCCGCTGGTCAGTGATCTCCTATTTCTTTGCGGGCACTTCACTTACCACCACGATAGCACTCAGGAGTGTCCGGCAGGTCAAGCTGCCTCTGTTCGTTTCAATAGGCGCTTTCTTTGTAAATCTGCTGGCCAACTATATATTTATCTTCGGTAAATTCGGTGCCCCCAGGATGGAAGTGGCCGGTGCCGCTCTGGGCACACTTATAGCCCGTATATTTGAAGCTTTCTTTATACTCGGCTATCTTTTCGTTATCGATAAGGAGATAAACTTCCGGGTTAAAGATCTGCTTATGAATACCAGATCCCTGCTTGGCGAATACTTCAGGATATGCATACCTGTTCTCATAAGCGACGGCATACTTGCCATCGGTAATAATACCGTAGCAATAGTCATCGGCCATCTCGGCAAAACCTTTGTTGCAGCAAATGCGATCACGGCAGTAACCCAGCAGTTAAGTACGGTAGTCGTCCAGGGTGTAAGTCAGGCAGGAGCCATTGTTACAGGCCAGACTCTGGGCACCGGCAAGAGAGAACTCACCATGAAGCAGGGTTATCTGTTCTTCGGTCTCGGCCTGGGACTCGGACTGATCTCAGCATTGTTCATCACTGTTTTCAAGAATCCTATCATAGCCTCCTATTCAGAGGTAAGTGACGAGACACGCGCCATTGCAGACCATCTGATGCTCGCCATCAGTCTCATCATCATCTTCCAGGCCACCAACAGTATCATGACTAAAGGTGTCCTCCGCGGCGGCGGCGATACCAAAATGCTTATGCTTACAGACAATATCTTTCTCTGGATCATCTCCATACCGCTCGGTCTGCTTGCAGGCTTCGTATTAAAGCTTTCTCCTTTCTGGATCTATGTATGCCTGAAATCCGATCAGATAATCAAGACCTTCTGGAGCTACCTGCGCTTAAAGAGCGGCAAATGGATCAAAAAGATATCCACTGGAAATGTGTGATCATTTAAGAACGGATAACCATATCCCGCTCTCTGTTATCAGTTTATATCTGTTTGTCATATCTCCCGGCATCATAAGCTTTACCGGTTCTTTAAAGTCCCCATGATACTTGAGTACTCCGTTCACCTTGTATATCAGACACTCTCCGGCGTTGTATATCACCACTCTGTCATCATGGAAGAAGATATCGTCATATTCCATGTTGAAATAGATACTGCTCCTCATCTCGCCTTTACTGTTGTAAATATCCATCCTGTATCTGGCCTGTCCGCTTTTATCCAGATACACCAGTCCTATGCTGTCTGTACCGTGATACTCGGCCCTTACTTCTCCCTGGAGCTCAGGCATCTCTTCTCTTCTTTTCGGGCTCTGTGATCCGTCAAATATCATGAGCCTTTCAGTTGAAAGAGCAAATGCGGTATCGTTATCAAGAAAGGCAAGCACAGGTATGAGCGTCCCTGCATTATCATAACCGCTTACTACATTATCTGTCTCGTTTTTTCCGACATCCCCGAAATTATAGAAAGCAAGCTTGGATGTCATCGCACCGCTGTCAGCATAGAGGTATGATACACCCACAAGCCTGTTATTCGGTGATATCCCTATAGCTACGGGATATCCGCTCCTCGACATAGTCGTTCTGAACGATGCTATCTGAGTTCCCGTACTGTCATAGAGATGAATGGGGGTCACATCGTTATCATTAAGCACTACCGCAACCATTCCCCCTGCCGAGATCTCCACTCTTTCTACCGGATTATTCTCGGTAATGCTCGCAGTCTGTCCGTTTTTGTCAAATACATATACGGTACGTCCGCCGGTATCCACACAGGTAACGTAGTTACCGGCGATCCGTACAAAAGGTTTCTGCATGGTAAAAGGAACACTCCATTTATCCTTTCCTTTTGAATCCGTACAATGTATGCCGTCGGCACTGTAGGAGAGAAGGTCCCCGTTATAGGACAGTACCGTTGCCGCTTCCGATCTGTGCCAGTCTGTTACCGAGAGCAGGCGCAGTTCCGTATACTCCAGGTTATTGTAGTGTACTAAAAACAACACTGCAGCTATTATGATCACCGCAAGCAGAGCAACAGCAAGTATTATTTTTTTTAATTTTACCTGTATCCGGCGTTTTAAAAACGTTGTCCTGTCAACCGGAATCCTTCCCGTATCCGACATTTTTCCTACCAGCTGAATTTATATATCGTAGTCGTATCGTAATCCCTGCCTGCACCAAAGAAAGCCTGAGGGAATTCCTCATGGTTCGGCGTATCGGGATAATACTGTGTCTCCAGGCAGAAGCCTTTTCTCCTGCAGTTCTTGTATCCCTCCTTACCTATGTTCTCTGCAATGAAATTGCCTGCATAGAACTGAACGCCCGGCAGATCACTGTATACTTCCATCTTCCTGCCGCTCTTCTTCTCCTCGGCAACGGCTATCAGCTTCTTCTTTCCGTTCCATCCGTCTATAACATAGTTGTGATCATATCCGCCGCAGATCTTCAGAGGCTTGTATTCGAACTTTCCTATATCTCTTCCTATCTTCTTGGGTTTTCTGAAATCCATCGGAGTACCGTCCACATCAATAAACTTTCCGGTAGGTATCAGTGCTCTGTCTGTCTCCGTAAACTTTGATGAATTGATGGTAAGCACAGTATCTTCCATCGACATGCTCTCAGGTCCCTGCAGATTAAAATAACTGTGGTTTGTCATATTGATGAGAGTCTTCTTATCCGAAGTTGCATGATATGCTATCTTCAGTTCGTTTGCATCGGTAAGAGTATAAGTTACTGAAAACGTTGCATTACCGGGTCCCAGATCCTTATCCTTTTTAGAAAGGGTAAATGTTACGCTGTTCTTTCCGGCTTCTGCCTTCCACAGTCTCTTATGGAATCCGTTATCCTTATCGGAATGCAGATTGTTGAGCTTGTGATCATTGACCGGAAGCTGTACTTTCTTTCCGTCTACCACATAAGATGCACCGCCTATACGGTTTGCGGACGGTCCGACAGTTGCTCCGAAGAAGCAGCCGTTCTTTAAATACATCCACAGTTTGTCATACCCCAATACAACATCCTTTACCTTGCCCTTTTTGTCAGGCACATAGAGACTCTTAAGGATTGCTCCGAATGTTATCACTTCGGCACTCATTCCATTTTTGTTTGTAATGGTATAGAGCTCAACCTCCTTACCCTCCTGTGTCTTTCCGAAAATAGTTTTTGCTACTGCCATTTGTTTCCTCCTTTATATTTCAGTGCGCCCTTCAAAAGCGCGTAATAAAGTTACTTCGTCTATGTATTCCAGATCTCCTCCCACAGGCACTCCGCTTGCTATACGCGTAACCTTTATGCCCGCAGGCTTTATCAGCTTGCTTATATACATCGCCGTAGTCTCACCTTCAAGTGATGAATTGGTAGCTATTATCACTTCATCCACATCACCTTTCAGGCGTTCTATCAGTTCTTTCAGTTTTATATCCGATGGTCCTATGCCGTTCATAGGAGATATGGCTCCATGCAGCACATGATAGACACCCTCGTATTTTCCGGTCTTTTCATATGCGATCAGATCCCTGGGATTCTCGACGACCATTATCATTTTGTGGTTGCGTTTTTCATTGCTGCAGATAGGACACAGTTCCGCATCTGTCAGTGTACAGCATTCTTTGCAGTATCTGGCGTTTTCACGCGCCTTAAGTATCGTCTGCGAAAGACGCTTCACACGATCAAGCGGCAGGTTTATTATATGGAAAGCCATCCTCTGAGCGGATTTCGATCCTATCCCCGGCAGCGCACCCAGTTCATCGATAAGCTGATTGATATCCTGACTGTAAAGATCCATCAGAAAGGCATGCCTCCGAGATCAAGTCCGGAAGAAATACCGGTCATAAATGCATTGCTCTCTTCCTCTGCTTTGGTGACAGCCTCGTTTACCGCTGCGATCACCATATCCTGAAGCATTTCCACATCATCGGGATCCACTGCATCCGGTGAAATGGTAAGTTTTGTGATCAGCTTCTTTCCGGTCACGGTTACTTCAACCGCACCGCCGCCTGCCGAAGCAGTATATTCCTTAGTCTCCAGTTCTTTCTGCTTGTCCTCCATCTGACGCTGCATACGCTGTGCCTGCTTCATCAGATTACTCATGTTTCCGGGGATCCCTCCGCCGTTAAAACCGCCTCTTCTTGCCATTTTGTTTCCTCCTGTTTATTTCTTTTATTCTTCTTCCAGATATTCCACATGCAGTATTTTTTTCAGATCAGCATACTGCTCTCCGAAGTTCCTGGTTGCGGAATATTTCCTGAATTCCATAGGAACGTCTTTCTCTATGTGTTCGTTTATGATATCCGACACATGCTGCCTTATTTCCTCGTCCCTGATCATGCTGTCGGGAGCACTGTCCGGCAGGCATATCAGCAGCTTCTCGTTCTCGCCCATTGACAGCTCTGCCTGTTTCATTATCGGGCGATACATATTATCGGTCTTTCCCACTATCACAGGCCATTCCCTTACGACCCGCTGTATGTCCTCCGGTACTGCTCTTGTCAGCTGCACTTTCTCAGCCGGATTCTCTGCAGCCGGGGCCGCCTTTGGCACAGCGGCAGTACTGAGTGCTATCTCGCCTCTTTCTATCTTCTCACTCAGTTTTTCCAGTCTCCTCACCCTTTCCAGCAGGGCTTCGTTATCCGTGTCCATCTGCGGTCTCAGCAGCCTTATCACATACATCTCCAGCGTGATGCGCTTCTGTGCAGAAAACTTCATGCGTGATGAAAGCTCCGAAAACACATCGATATAGCGAAATATGGTATTCATATCAATCTTTGCCGCCTGCACCTTCATGGTTTCCAGCCTTTCCGCGGAAACATTCAGAAGATTCTCCATATCTCCGTCGTCGGAATTCTTCAGCAGCATAAGATTTCTCAGATGCCATATAAAATCGGAAACAAACTGTGACAGTTCCCTGCCCTGCATCACCACTTCTTCTATCAGAGCCATGCTTCCTTTCACATCATCGGCAAGCAGCTGATCAAGAAATCTTTCAAACACCGAAGTGTCCACAGCTCCCAGGATATCCAGCACTTTTTCATAAGTGAGCTTATGTCCGAATTCAAAAGCGATGCACTGGTCCAGAAGACTTAAGCCGTCACGCATGGAACCGTCGGCAGCTTTTGCCACATATTTCAGTGCTTTTTCTTCTACCTCTATTCCTTCCTCATCTGTGAGCTGCTTCATTCTGGCTGCGATCACATCGATGGCGATACGCTTGAAATCGTATCGCTGGCAGCGGCTCATTATCGTGATGGGGATACGGTGCACTTCAGTGGTAGCAAGTATGAATATAACATACGAAGGCGGCTCCTCGAGAGTTTTCAGCAGGGCATTTCTTGCACCTTCCGTAAGCATATGGGCCTCGTCCATGATATAGACCTTATACCTGCCTTCCACCGGAGGATATGCCACTTCCTCTATTATCTGCCTCACGTTTTCAACGCTGTTGTTTGAAGCGGCATCGATCTCCACCACATTGAGGCTCTTGCCTTCCGCAATCGATCTGCAGGTCGGACATTCACCGCAGGGCGATCCGTCTACAGGTGACTCACAGTTGACCGCTCTTGCAAATATCTTCGCAATAGTGGTCTTGCCTGTTCCCCTTGTTCCGCAGAACAGATAGGCATGTCCCATGCGTCCTGTATTTATCTGATTCTTCAGGGTAGTCACTATATGTTCCTGCCCGCTTACGTCATCAAAGCGCTGAGGTCTGAATTTTCTGTATAAAGCAGTGTAAGCCATTTTTATTCGTCACCGAAACTGATGCCAAGCATCTTTGCTTCCTTTACTATAGTTGCCTTTGGATCGACGGTCTTTAACTTGCCTGCCACCTCTTCCAGCGGAACCTTTACAACTTCACGGTTCTTATATCCTACCATAAAACCGTATTCACCTTTAAGTATCAGCTTTCCTGCTTCAGCGCCGAGTCTTGAAGCAAACACTCTGTCGTACGGGCAGGGAGCACCGCCTCTCTGCATGTGTCCGGGAACGGTCACACGCACTTCCAGTCCGGTTTTCTCCTCTATCTGGGCTGCCACTTCATAAGAAACGCTGGGGAAAGGATACTGCTCCATCTTTTTCTTATATTCCTTTTTCGGGAGTTTTGCATCCTCTTCGGACATCGCTCCTTCAGCCACTGCAAGTATAGTAAACCTGCTGCCGCCGGCCTCACGGCGTTTGATCGCTTCTATCACCTTATCTATCTTATAGGGTATCTCCGGTATAAGTATGATATCAGCACCTGACGCCATACCCGCATTAAGTGTAAGCCAGCCTGCCTTGTGTCCCATTACCTCAACTATGAATACACGTCCGTGGGAATCCGCCGTCGTGTGTATGCAGTCTATTACATCAGTAGCTATATCTACCGCGCTCTGAAAGCCGAAGGTCATATCGGTTCCCCACAGATCATTATCTATGGTCTTGGGCAGCGTGATGATGTTAAGTCCTTCTTCCCTCAGTCTGTTCGCCGTCTTATGCGTGCCGTTTCCTCCGAGTATCACCATGCAGTCCAGATTCAGCTTGTAATAGGTGTGCTTCATCTCCTCCACCTTGTTACGTCCCTTTTCATCCGGCTCATCAATGGTCTTGAACGGCATACGCGAACTTCCGAGTATGGTACCGCCCTTGGTAAGTATGCCCGAAAAATCCACATTGGTCAGCATCTTGAAATCGCTGTTTATAAGGCCCTTATAACCGTTTTTGAAACCGAAGATCTCCACTTCCTCTTTGCTCACGTGAAGTGTTTTTACCACACCTCTCATGGCTGCATTGAGTGCCTGACAGTCTCCGCCGCTTGTAAGCATCCCTATCCTTTTCATCCCGCATACCTCCTGTCTTTATAATAATTTTCAAAACTACTTTATCTTTTCAAGTTTTAATACTTCAAATCCGTCAGCCTTGCCTTTAAGCTTCACACTGTTGCCGAGAGATGTGGTCTCTATCCGTTCACCCAGCGCATCAGCCACAGCCCTGCTTATATATACCGTTCCCCCGGGTGCATTGGCTTCCAGTCTGGCTGCCGTATTGACGGTATCTCCGATCGCCGTGTAATCCATATGCCTCTCGGCTCCCATATTTCCCACTATGGCCGGACCGAAATGCACTCCCACGCCCACACGGAGTTCTTCACCTATCTCTTCCTTCAGTTCATCCGAAACCCTTGCGGCTCCCTCTATGATGGCTTCCGCTGTCTTTACGGCATTATATACCGCGTCCTCCTGCGGGAGCGGTGCTCCCCAAAAGGCCATCATCGCATCACCCACAAACTTATCAAGTGTACCTTTATTATCTTCCACACAGCCGCTTGCCATGGTCAGATATCTGTTTAGTATAAATACTACTTTTTCAGGCTCAAGCCTTTCCGACATCGTGGTAAAACCGCGAACATCCACAAACAATACCGCTATATCGCAGAGCTTTCCTCCGAGTGACAGCGCCCCGGTACCTTCCTTCAGTATCTCGTGAACTATCTCCGGCGCAACATACCGCTCAAAAGTATGCGTGATCTGTGCACGTTCCATCGCTGCTCTCACATAATGCGAAACGACCGCCGCAAGGTAAACGATCACCACCGATACAGGTATCCACAGCGGATGCATCAGATAACCGGCATCATAGATCCCTGCCGCCGCCAGAAAGTTTACGGCCACAAGGCCCGCACAGATCACTGCCGAGACCACCACCTTCAGGTTAAAGAAACAGATACCTGCGAGAAAGCAGCAGATAAACAGCAGCAGATACTGTATACCGTCAGCTATCTCCACGGGATAATCATTCGCCAGCAGCTGCTGCACCACATTGGTCTGGAACTCCACGCCGTACATAGCCTCCGCACGGTCTATGGGCGTATATACGATATCCTGAAGCCCCGCAGCATACGGTCCTATATATACGATCTTATCTTCATAATACCCTGCCGGTATCTTTCCCTCCAGCAGATCGGCAAATGACTGGTCATAATAATCTCCGGGTCTTCCGGTAAAGCTTACGTAAAACTGTCCGCGATTATTGGTAAGCGGCTGACCGATCTCTTCTCCGTGTTTTTCCAGATACAGCTTAACTGCCTGATAAGGCATGGAGTAAACCGTTCTATCATCAGGTTCCACATAAAGTATGCCATGCCGCATTATACCGTCCGTATCGTTCATGACATTTATATGTCCCTGCGTTGTCACTTTTCTTAAGGCTTCGTAAGGCTCTTCATAGTCCAGTATATGATAGTCATCCCAGACCATGCTTCCGTCTTCGGCTTCAAACCAGCCGGAGTCAAATACTGCTGCCGTAGCCGTTATCACACAGCCCAGCCTTTCCGCTGCAGCCGCAAGACGCGCATCCGCTTCGGGATCGGTATTTCCTATATAAAGTGTATCTATACATACCACCGCGGGCAGATGTTCGGGATCCGAAGCCAGTACTTCCAGCGCCTTTGCCATGACATTTCTGTCCCAGGTGTTAAAGGGACCAAGCCGTGAAAGTGACTTTTCATCTATTCCGAACAGTATCACCTCGCCGCTCATATATCTCGGCTTTTGATAAAGTGCATCCTGTACCCACTGGTCCAGCCGGCGCAGCACGCCCAGATATACCAGCAGCGTCAGCAGCAGGGCTGCCGCCAGAGAATATACTGTTGTCCATATCAGTCTTTTTTTCACAGTTCTATGACATCTCCGGCTCTGGCATACAGCACATGTTCGTTATCAAGTTCCTTTTCCATGCCACGAAGCATTGCATCCGTATGACGCGGATCATGATGTACGAACATAAGCTTTTTCGCACCGCTTTCTTCAAGCAGCTTAAGGCCTTCCGCTGCTGTCGAATGTCCGTAGCCATTCATCCTCGCATATTCCTCTTCGGTATACTGGGCATCATAAAGCAGCAGATCCGCATCCTTTGCAAAAGCAGCCAGTTCTTTCTGCTTCTCCTCCGTATGCTCATGATCCGTCGCGTATACCAGAGACTTCCCTGCATGATCCAGACGATATATAGTCGAACCCCCGGGATGATTTGCTTCCATCCCGCTTACTTTGATGTTTCCGAGCATAAACGGAAACTCCGGATCATGAAAGACCGGTTCAGACGGATATACGTCAAGCCCGACAGGCCATAACGGCGGGCACATAAGCCTTGACAGCTGTTCCTGTGCCGTCATCCCGTTTCTGGTCCTTAAAAAGATATCTATTTTCCTTTTTGAAAGAAACAGCGCAGAAAGCGGGATACCCATTATATGATCCATATGCGAGTGTGTAAGCAGTACCGAGACCGGCAGCTCTCCCGTATCGGGCGCATGCATCAGTCCGCTGCCCGCATCCAGGAATACGGCCCGGGAATCCGCCTCCGCCAAAACACAGGAGGTAGCTCCCCCGAACTCCAAAAAATCCGCTCCCTCTACAGGGATCGAACCTCTTACACCCAGGATTGTTATCTTCATCTTCATAATGGATAATTTTACCGTTTTTCGGTAACAATTTCAATCCTTTTTACCCCTTGCATTTATTCCCGTTCTCGGATATAATAAACAGGCTATGCAGACGTATCGAAGCGGTCATAACGGGGCGCACTCGAAATGCGTTTGCCCTCCGGGGCACGAGGGTTCGAATCCCTCCGTCTGCGTTTTGAGGGAGGAGTTTAAAGACTCCTCCGTATTTTTATCAGCAGCTTAAAGGAGGTATGGATATGAACATCCTTATAGTAGTGGATATGCAGAAAGACTTTATAGACGGGAGTCTCGGCACAAAAGAGGCTGAAGACATAGTTGGCAATGTGAGAAAAAAGATAGAAGGTTTCGACGGAAAGCTTATCTTTACCCGCGATACGCATCAGGAAAACTATCTTGATACTTTTGAAGGCAGGAACCTTCCCGTTAAACACTGCATCGAGAATACCGACGGCTGGGAGATCTCCGCTGCCCTGAAGGATCTGAGCGAAAATGCCGTTGTGATAAACAAGCCTACTTTCGGCTATACCGGATGGACCTCTCTTATCGGAGATGAACCCTCATCCATCGAGCTGTGCGGTCTGTGCACCGACATCTGCGTTATCAGCAATGCCCTTATACTCAGAGCTCTTTATCCGGAAGTACCCATGACCGTGGACAGCAGCTGCTGCGCCGGTGTTACTCCCGAAAAACACGAAGCTGCCCTTAGCGTAATGGAAAGCTGCCAGATAAAAGTTATAAGGTAATATCCGATCCGCGCCATGACTGTCGATGCTTACATTAATCCGGATTTCGGATGGTCACAAAAACTCATTTTCCTGCTCGTGACTCTGTCGGGTGTACTTATCTGTATCCTTATGATCATAGCAGGTGTAGCAGTCTCCACTTCCATGATGAAGGCAGACTCTCATACAAAGAAAAAAGATTTCTATGAACGTGCCCACAACCGTGTGCAGCGTTTTTACGAGATGATCATCTCCGGCACTTCCGTACTCTCCTTTTCATGTGCATATGTTGTCATAAACCATATCTATGCAAAGGCACAGGATATGGGAGACGTGACAGGTTCTCCCGGACTTGACTCTTTCCTAAGCCTGTGGGCAGACTGGAAGGACTTCATACTGCTATTACTCATCTGCCTGTCGTGTTTTCTGAACTCTCTGCTTGACAGACTTGTCATCCCTCTCAAAAAAACCGACAGAAGTGAAAAAGCATGCGTCCGCATGCTTGCCATGTTTTACTGCATCATCATACTTATACATCTGAACAATATCGGCGATGAGAGTGAGTATAATCCGGTGATGATATATTATTTCGGGCTGATGGTCGGACGCTTTGTCTATTTCGATGCATCTTTCAGGGATTTTCTCCAGGCTCTCCGGAATATGTTCAAGAATATCTACCTGCTGATCCTGGGGCTGGCACTTACGGGTCTGCTCTGTCTCTTCGGTTTTGGCATGGAATATCTGCTGGAAAAGAACTATTACATAGTCGGTGCCTTTTATACTCATCTGTTCATGCTGGTGGCCGTGTTTATACTACACCATTCCCACATTCTCTCCCTCTTTGTCAGAAAACCCAAAGATGAACCTGAAGAAGAATATGCTGACGGCTATGAGGAAGATGACTATGACGAAGAAGAATTCTCCGATGAGGAGATTCAGGATCTGTGATGCGGTAGTTTGAGCATCGCAACAAACGCTATGATCACACCCATTGCACATACGACAGTTCCCGTGATCAGCATCGGCTTTATCCCGAAATGATCGAGTATCACCCCGCTTATAAGATTTGAGAACACTCCGCCTACCGTGATAGCACTTGTCACATATGCCTGGCCCTTGACCTGGTCCAGTTCCTCCATCGTTTTACTCACGTAATAAGCAGCTGCCGGAATGAACACGGCATATGCAAACAGCTGGAAGCTCTGGCTTATATACATTCCTGCCATATCAACGGCAAATATGAGTATCAGTATCTTAACAAAGAAAGCTACTCCCGAAAACAGAAGCATCTTATCCGAAGTGATCTTCTTAAGCACCAGTCCGAAGAACGCCATTACAGGCAGTTCCAGTATTGCCTGCAGGAAATTGGCATACCCCAGTTCGGCCTCACCTCCGCCCAGATCACGGATTATCTGTATCATGAAATCATTGATCATGTTATGGGCAAAATAGAAACAGACCGTTCCTATCAGAAATACCGAAAAAGCAGGATAAGTCTTTGCAAAATCAACTATGTTGTTATGCGCTGTTTTGGAATCCTGCCCGCCCTCCGGTGATACTTTTGCATCTGTATCACGGCCGTCCGCACTCTCCGGTTTTCTGAATGTGAACACTATCAGGGCGGAAAGAGCCATTACCGCTATGTTGATAACAGGCAGGAGGTTTTCTCCGTAATCCTCTATCGCTTTCCCCACAAACATGGAAGTAACGGCGAATGCCGCAGAACCCAGTCCCCTGGCCAGTCCGTAATTTATACTGCATCCTGCTTTCTGATATTCAAAGCATAGAGCAGTCATCACGGGCTGGTAAGCAAACTGTATCATATAGATCAGAACATATATCACAAATACCACCGCTTTTATCTCAGCGGCTGCCATCAGTACCAGCGATCCGGCAAGTATGGTAAAGACAGAGATAAGGATAAAACGTCTGTTGCTGAGCCATCCGGGTTTATCTATTATGCCTGCCACATAAGGCTGGCAGATCGCAGAAGTAACATTGGCTACAGCGAGCAGCACACCCACTTCCGTATTTGAAAATCCGTGCGCCAGCAGATATACCGCAGCACAGGCATGTATGGTGCAAAACGCCGCAAAATAAGTTACGTTGATAAGCGTATATCTGAGTGTCCAAAATCTCTTATCTGACATATAGCTTCCTCTTACACGGATCCGGTATACCGGTCCCTGATTAACCGTCTAGTGGAACGAGATCACTTTATCGTAATCGTATCCGCGATCTGCTGTATTTTTTCTTTTTGTAAGGGTAAAGTATACGACTCCGTTTTTCCTTACAGCAAGAGAAAACTCCGCATCTTCCTTTCCGGCATTTATAACTGAGCTTTCCGTGAGCGGCTGTGCTGAGGCCTTTATCAGCTCTGTCTCGGCACTTGAAGGATAAGCAGGCTCTCCCATATCATGCCATACTTTAAGCGGATTGCAGCAGCTCTCATCAACTGTTCTGCTTATAAGCGTATACTCTCCTTTTTCTGAAACGGGAAGAGAAAGCTCGGCACTGCCATCTTCCTCGTCTATATTCCAGAGTATTCCGGCATATCCCTTATCGTTCTTTACAATGACTGCCTTATCATCCCTGTATACACAATCCTCTCCAAACAGCTTAAGCTGTTTATAAAAATAGAAGGTCCAGAAAGTCGGCTTGGGGATATTGCCGGCAGCTACCATGCCAAACCCTCCGTGGAAGAGCGAATCCGGCACACCCTGTTCTTCGAATACATCTCCGAAGGTCCAGTATGAATACAGCTCATTCACGTCACCCAGCCTTGAAAGCTGTCTTGCAAGATAAGCCGCATTGATATTTGTATCATGTATAACACCCTTTGGAGTGTATGAAGTACTGAACTCCGTCAGATGTATCGGAAGCCCCCTGAATTCTTCAAAGGAATCAACTATATCGCGTGTAGATTGAAGATTTGCAAAACGCATCTCCTGGTCTTCCAGTTTGGAATAATCATAATGGCCGCAACGTTCAGGGAACTCCACAGTATAATGATGGCGTGTTATGCTGTCGGGACATATTCCTTCCTTCTTACAGAATTTCAAAAACGCCTCTATCCATTCCGCATCTCTTACCCCGCAGATAGCAGGGCCTCCAACTTTGAATCTGCTGTCGTATTCCTTGATCGCAAGGAATGTCTCCTTAAACAGTTTGAAATACTCGTCCATATCCGCCTTGAACCAGAAGCCCGGCAGATTGGGTTCATTCCATACTTCTATCGGCCACTCACATACTTCCTCCCCGTAACGGACCTTCAGATGTTTTAGCAGCGCGATGACCATATCCGTCCACTTCCTGTAATCCTTGGGCGGCGTAGTGTTTCCCTTCCAGTAGAAGATAGTCTGCTCACCGCTGGCAAGCTGTTTCGGCATAAAACCAAGCTCCAGGTAAGGACGTATGCCGATTTTCAGATATGCATCAAAGATACGATCAATGTATGTGTAGTTATATTCAACTTTAGTCTCCCCGTTCTCTTCATATTCATGATATATTGACACATCATCCGAAAACAGGCCGTGGCCTCTGATATAAGAGAAACCTATCATCTCCTGCACATATGCAAGTTCTTTCAGATACTCTTCGGTAAGTGCCAGCCCCAGACGTCCCGTTCCTACACAACGATCCACATAATTGTTAAATGCCACCTTCGCAGCCGGATCTGCTTTGATCTTCTCTTTATACATTCTTAACCCCCTTACTGTGCTCTGAGCTCTGCTCCAAGTCGTTTACCAAGCTGCTTCATAACCGAACCTGCTGCATTTTCTATCTCTTCGGATGTCAGCGTCTTTTCCTTTGAACCGATGGTAAGACGTATGGTCACCGACTTCTTGCCTGCAGGTATCTGCTTGCCCCTGTATTCATCCACAAAGCCGGCATTCTTTATAAGTCCGGACTCTTTCTTTACGATCACTTCTCTTATCTCATCCCAGCTTACCGACGAATCAAACAGCATGGAGATATCGTAATCTGTCTCGGGATACTCCGCGAGATGAGTGAATTTATTTGTTCTTGAGATCAGCGGCTTAAGCAACGTGGTATCGATCTCAAAAAGCATAAGTGAAAGATTTTTAATACCACATTCCATGGATGCCTTCTTATCAAGCAGACCAAGGTCGCCTATCTTTACATCTCCCACATAGATATTCTGCCATACGATACTGTCTGCCCATACCGGCTTTGTCTCTTTTTTGAATGTGAATCCTTCCATATGGGTATAGCGAGGCATGTATTCCAGCACACCCTTCACCTTACGGAACAGTCCGTTCAGATCACCGGCTGCACTTGCAAAAGCAGCTGCGATATTGCGCCTCTGCTTCGGCAGTGACTCCGTCTCATCATATACAGAGGTATAGTCTTCGTCAGTAAACACCTGCGCCTCTTCAAAGATTGAAAACTCACTGAAGTAACGCTCGTTTTTCACTGCTGCTTCGCAGAGATTCGGGAGCAGCGTGCTGCGGAGATAGGAAAGATCCGGAGCCGGAGGCGTTGAAAGACGCAGCATTCCCTTCGTATCGCCTATTACCGCATTTACAAATACATCGTTCATCCAGGGATAGGTATAAACTTCCTGCATACCACAGCGGATCGCAAGGTATTCCTTTATATTTCTTACAAGGGCTATATCTTTCTGGTTGATAGCGCCGTCAAAACTTGTTGTGAACGACGTAGCCTCAAAATTGTCATAGCCGTACATCCTGGCTACTTCTTCCATAACATCGTCTTTTATGGATATATCACCTGTCGATCTCCAGGTAGGCGCGATAACATGCATGTTGTCACCGTCTATAGCCACATCAAAGCCGAGTATTTCCAGCTTCTCACGGATCTCATCATCTGTAAGATCCTTTCCAAGCCTCTTTGCAAGCCATTTCAGATTCACATCTATTTCCGCACGCTTAAGCTTCTTTTCATATTTATCGCAGTATCCGGTGATCTTCAGTTCGGGATAAAGCTCTTTGAAATACTGCAGCGAAAGAGCCAGTGCCTGGTCGCAGCGTTCTGGATCTATGGCTTTTTCATAACGTGATGAAGCTTCCGTACGGTTATCATAACGGAGAGCTGTTCTCCTGACGCCTGTTGATTCAAAGTTGGCCACCTCAAGTATCACTCTCTTTGTATCGGGAAGGATCGAATCCTTGGCCCCACCCATCACACCGGCAAGAGCAACGGCTCCTTCTCCGTCTGCTATGACCAGATCATCGTCACCAAGCTCCAGTTCCTTGCCGTTTAACAGCAGCAGTTTCTCTGCCTTTTCCGCACGTCTTACCCTTATATGATCTTTGATGATATCCGCATCAAAAGCATGTGTGGGATTACCTGTCGCCAGCATGACATAGTTGGTGATATCCACCAGTGCATTGATGGGACGCATACCTACTCTCCAGATGCGGCTCTGCATCTCGAAAGGTGAGGGTTTTACTCCCACTCCGCTCATCTCCACTCCTATATACCTGGGGCAGCGTTCGGTATCAAGTATCTCTACCGAAAAATCGGATGCAGCATCGATATCAACAGGTTCAAACTTTTTAAGTTTAAGACCGTATAAGGCTGCGATCTCACGTGCTATGCCGTAATGTCCCCAAAGGTCGGGACGATTGGTCATAGACTTATTGTCGATCTCAAGCAGTACATCATCAAGTCCGAGAGCTTCTGCCAGCGGAGTTCCGGCCGGTACATCAAAATCAGAAAGATCCAGTATCTCTGCCTCCTGTGATGCGGGGAAAAGATCTCCGAGACCTATCTCATCCGAAGCACAGATCATACCGTAGGATTCCACACCCCTGAGTTTTGACTTCTTTATAACAACAGGCTCGCCTTCACCATGCCAGCGTACAACCGCACCGGGTACGGAAACCGCAACACGCATGCCTTCCTTAAGATTGATACCGCCGCACACGATGGTCTTGCTCTCCCCGTCACCTGTATCAACGGTACAAACCCTCAGTTTATCAGCATCGGGATGGGGATTGACCGCTTCTATGATACCTACCAGCATATTATCGAAACGCTTGCTGATATATTCCACATCTTCCACTTCCACGGTATCCATGGTCAGATCATACGCCAGTTTCTTCAGATCCGCATCATCGGGAAGATCCACATAGTCTTTTATCCATGATAATGATAATTTCATCTCTGCCTCCTTACTTGAACTGTGAAAGGAATCTTAAATCCGCACTGTGGAACAGACGGACATCATCCACACCGTAACGCATCATAACCAGTCTGTCGAGACCTATATTTACATAGAAACCGGTATATTCATCGGGATCAAGCCCTGCCGCACGCAATACATTGGGATGAGGCGATCCTCCCGGCATTACCTCTATCCAGCCTACATGTTTGCAGACACTGCAGCCTTTACCACCGCATACCTGACACTGCATATCTATCTCAAATCCGGGCTCCACAAAAGGGAAGAAACCTGATCTCATACGTACAGGCACATCCGTTCCGAATACTTTGCTCAAAATGCTCTTTATCAGTACTTTACCTGAGGTAAAGGTTATGTCCTTATCCACTATCAGCGCTTCATACTGAAAGAATGCTCGCTCATGATGCGCATCTGTAGTTTCGTTACGATACACACGTCCGGGATAAACAAAACGATAAGGCGGCTTATGTGTCTGCATGTAACGTACACTTCCTCCGGTAAGGTGGGGTCTTAAGCACAGTTTCTCATTGGTGCTGCCACTGTCATGTCCCATCAGCCAATATGTATCCATGCTCTCACGCGCGGGATGGTTCTGCGGAAAGTTCAGCTTGTCAAAAGCGTACAGCTCGCTGGTAATGTCATCCTCCTGGAACACTTCAAATCCCATGGAGCGGAATGCATCATTTAAGTCATAGCACATCTGGGTGATAGGGTGTAATCCTCCACCGGCAGGCATTGTGCCCGGAACACTGCAGTCGAAATCGGGAGAAACCTCCGAAGCCTTGAGTTTAAGCTCAGTCCTCTTTTCGTCGATCATCTCCATTACTTTATTCTTTGCAAGATTAAGTATCTTGCCCATCTCCGGCCTCAGCGATACCTCTACATTGGGCAGCTCCTTGAGAAGAAGCGTCAGTGCCCCCTGTTTGCCTACAAACTCGCCGCGGACTTTCTGCAGCTCGCTCTCGACCGGTGCTCCCATGATCTTTTCTTTTGCTTCCGATAAAATCTTTTCAATCTTATCTTTCATAACGACTCCTTTCTTTCTCCAAATCTTATGTGCAAAAATAGCATGTCGCTTGCAACAGGCTCGCGCGAGCGCGGTTGCCGAAGACAACTTCTTCCTCTCACACGTGTGCGCATCCCGCCCGGAGGGCTTTTTTGCTTTATGAAAATTCCGGAGGAATATCCATAAAGTAAAAAAACGTCCCCTGCAAAAAAAGCAAGGGACGATAATATACCGCGGTACCACCCTGATTCAGGACCTGTGATCCTGCACTCGTAATGTGTAATATGTTTGCTACACGAACATCCGGCTTAACGCTTAATGCTTTTCGCCGGAAGGCTCCGGTACTGAAACTTCCGTAAGGCTCATGTGAAGTGCTTTCAGCCGGTGACACTTCATCTCTGCTTTCATTACCTCTTACGTACTCACGTACTTTCAACGCCTAACAACTGCATTTTATTGAAACAGTCCGCTTTTGTCAATCCTTTTTCGTTTTTTCGGATACTTATTCCCCATTGACCTTTGGGGAATCTCTGTGCTAAAATACGTCCTCGTGAAAAAAATAACCAAAATAATAAAAAAAGAGCCTATGCTTCTCGTATCACTGACAGCAGCTCTCATATCCCTTTTCATCACACCTCCCGACATGAGCCTTCTGCAAAAGATAGACTGGCACACCCTGGGAACTCTTTTTATGATGCTCACCGTTTTGGAAGGCTTCAAACAGGAAAAGCTGTTTAATCCCCTGATACGGCTCGCCGCCAATTTCAGGTCGATGGCCGGGCTTTCGCTTTTTCTTATATTCGGGGTTTTCTTCAGCTCCATGTTCGTTACCAACGATGTGTCACTTATAATCTTTGTTCCTCTGACGATCATGCTGTTTCGCGGCGTGGATCGCGAAGAGTGCATACTTCCCGTTATTTCAATGGAAAATATAGCCGCTATCCGCGGCTCGCTTCTCATGCCCTTCGGCAGTCCGCAGAACCTGTTTTTGTACCAGCAGTCCGGAACCGGAGCTCTTAACTTCATGCTCCATATGTCACCGCTGTGCGTGGGATCGGGTATACTGCTTATCGTTTTTGTCCTGATCATGTACCGGAAGGAAAAGGGAAAGAAGATCGATCTCAACGCCCGGGACATATGCGGTGAATGGGAACAAGATAAGAAGATAAGGCGTATCGCCTACAGTATTCTCTTCATTATGATACTCGGCACGATAGTCAGCCGTACTGCTTACTGGTGGGCTGCTGTACTTATAGTCATCGCAGTCGTATTCGCAGTTAACCGCAGACTTTTTTCTTCGGTTGATTATGTACTGCTGCTGACCTTTCTCTGCTTTTTCGTATTTTCATCATCGATATCCGCCAATCCGGCAATCGGCGGTTTTCTGAAAAAAGCCGTAGCAGGAAACGAATACTTCTGGTCGATAGGACTCAGCCAGATAATATCGAATGTTCCGGCATCGATCGTGCTTTATCCCTTTACCGAGAACTTTGCCGGCCTCATCTACGGTCTGGATACGGCAGGATTGTGCTCTCTTATAGGCTCACTTGCCTCAGTAATAAATTACCGCCTCTATGTACGGGATTATCCCGGCAGAGGCGGTGCATTCATAAAAACCTTTACTCTTATAAGCTGGGCCTTTTTTATCATCGTTGTCGTTCCCGGATATTTCTTAAGCTTCTGGCCATTTTTCTGACTTCCGGATCACTCTACCCTGAGTCTGTCGACCACACTTCTCTCACTGATCTTCTTTAATGCGATCAGCGGGATACAAACAACAAGTATCGCTAAGGGCGGAAGGCATACAAGCTCAGGAACCAGAGTGAAATTCCAGTCGAACATCGGGATATTCTCCGTAAGTGCCCTGATAAGGGTAACACTGAGGATCGAGGAAACTCCGAGGGAAACCACCACCGACCAGATATAATATACAAGGCCTTCTTTAATAAGTTTTATATTCTGCTGTTTTCCGGTCATTCCGACAGCTTCAAGCATGGCCAGTTCTCTGCTCCTTACAAGTATTGATGTGATGATCGTATTGGCAAAATTCATGATCCCTATAAGTCCCAGTACAGTGGCAAGCACAGCTCCTACGACCTTGAACATCCTGCCGAATGAGGCATACTCTTCCGTAATGCTCTCTTTGGAATCATAATCCATGGTGGGATCAATATTTTCTGTATAGTCTTTCAGCCATTCATTTACATTTTCTTCCTTCTGATCCTCTACATCCAGAAGAACTCTCATTGCGTTCCAATCGGCGCCGTTTTGCGCAAGGAACTCATCTTCGGGAAGTATATAGTTACAATCGAATAAACCGAAATGTCTGATTCCTAAAGCTAAAGGGATTTCAACAACCGCATAGACCTCATACTCTTTTATGGGAGCGTTCTCAAAACTCATATATTCATATTCCTGTCCCGAGTCAAGCACGACCTTCTTCGTTTCACCATACTTCGGATCATAACTCCTTATACCTGCCGTATCTCCGGGATCCAGGAAATTCACTGCTCCGTTATCAGTAGTAAATCTTGTAACAAGTACATAGTTTCCCGAGTTGAACGTATTCCAGTCTATCTTTCCCGAGCCGTCCTTAGTCTCAATAACTTTCAGTTTATCGGCTGCCATTTCACATACACCGTATGTTTTTCCGTCAAGTGTTCTTTTTCCGGAATAATCTTCCAGCTCAGCTCTGCGCATTTCTTCGTTATATCCGTAGCTTGCAAACTTTTCTTCCAGCAGTTTACTCTGCAGTACATTTTTCTCTATTTTAGCCCAGTTAGCATCATCAAATTCCTGACCTCCTTCGTTAATATACACAGCGCCCACACTGTTCACGCCATCAAGCCTCTTTAACTCATCCATCAGCTCATGGCTTACTGCTTCAGTATTCACAGTTCTTGCTCCGGGATTATCCAGTTCCGCATCCTGGACGCTGAAATCCGCTATTATCAGATTCTCAATATAGTTATCCATACTGAATCCGCTGACAAACCCGAATACGCTGTTTAAAATGACCAGACCTAGTGACAAGGACAGGATCACAACTGCCAGCTTCTTTTTAGGCTTTCCGTTTTTATCAAAAGCCTCTGTATATTTTACTGTTTCAACAGGTGAAACTTTTGCCGCCTTACGGCAGGGTTTTCCTGCGCTGAACAGCACCGTCAGATAGGAAAAAACCACTGCAGCCAGAAGTATCCATATATTCAGATGCAGACTGCCCTTGCCTACCGTTACCGTGTTGAACTGTCCGGAAATGACCGGCAGTAGATATGCCGCAACCAATACCCCCAGGCCTGTTCCAACCGGTATTCCTATGATCGAGATCAGATTTGCTCTCTTCATGACGATCTTTTTCAGCTGTTTTTCTGTAGTACCTATAGTCTTTAAAAGACCGAATTCCTGAATATCGGAAACTATATTAATGTCGAAAATGTTATAGATGATCAGATATCCGGCAAACATGAATATAACCACCAGCGCACCGCATATTATCACTACCGAAGGATCAAGGCTGCTCGCGCCGTAGGCCCAGTTGATCCCGTAATTCACATCTTCCCTGAGTGCTGTTCTTGCGATAAGGGCTTCCACTTTTTTATCTATATTTATGCTGTTAGCGAAATTGAAATCTACCGAGTATCTTCCGGTCAGATCACTGCTCTTTGCCCGTGAATAAGGAACCGTGGCTTCAGGCGCAAACTTTTCCTGAAATGCTTTGGATACATATATCATCTGCGCCAGGCAGATAGGATCTGCCTCATAATAACCGCTTACCGTAAAATCATTTGATACGATCTCTCCGTTGATATCCAGGTCAAGCCGGATATTCATTCCAATATCAGCCGGCTCTCCCAGCGCCTGAAGTATCCTGTCACTTACTACAACCTCATTCTCCTGTGCCGGCATTTTACCCTTCACAGGGAAGCTGAAACTGTATTTGGCATTTTCATCTTCTGCATAATAGCATTCGGAGTATATCTTGGTAAACTCTTCATTAGCTCCTGTACCGACCAGGATCCTGTACGAAACATCTTTGATCTTAGGGTCATCCTTCATCTGATCGTATTCTTCTTTGATAAGATACTTAAAACCTGCATGATATGTACCGCCAACCTGTCTCATCGTGGATTCCTGTATCTCATTTATCATACTTCCCCCCACTGAAAACAGTGTTGAAAAAAGCAGGCTTGTAAGGATTACCGCAAGTACCAATACTATATATTTGTTTTTCTTTGTTCTGATCCCGCTGTAAGCGAGATTGTTTACAGCATTTTTGTTATTTACCTTATTCATGTTCATTCCCCTGTTCGATCATTTTGATTTATGTTTTTTCGTTTTGATCAGACTATATGACCGTCTTCGATCCTTATAGTCCTGTCGGCCATCTGGGCGATCTCATCATTATGTGTAATCATCACTATAGTCTGATTGAACTTTTTCCCGGTAGTCTTCAGAAGGCCCAATACATCCTGACTTGTCCCGGTATCCAGATTACCGGTAGGTTCATCGGCAAGAACGATCGCCGGCTTTGATGCCAGGGCCCTTGCGATCGCAACTCTCTGCTGCTGTCCGCCCGAAAGCTTTGACGGAAGTACCTTCAGTTTTTTCGATATACCAAGAGTTTCTATTACCGTATCAATGTATTCCTTATCCACCTTCTTGCCGTCCAGCTGTATGGGAAGGATAATGTTTTCATAAACCGAAATGCTCGGTACCAGATTAAAGCTCTGGAAGATGAAGCCGATCTTTCTTCTTCTGAAGATACACAGAGCATCACCCTTAAGCGTCGATATGTCTTTATCATCGATCACCACCCGGCCTTCCGTCGGATTATCAAGTCCGCCCAGCATATGGAGCAGTGTTGACTTACCGCTTCCGCTTGTGCCTTTGATACTCACGAACTCTCCTCTTTCAACAGCTAAGCTCACATCATCGAGAGCCTTTACAAGAGTTTCACCCTCCCCGTAATATTTCTTTAAATGTTCTGCAACCAGTATACTCATTTGTCTTTCTCCATTCTTTATCTTTTTGATACTCCCCTTTTCGAAGCATCATTTCTTTTTACAATACGGATAGTAACACAGGATTATTACCAGATTATTTCTGAAATCTTTCACTTTTGAAAGAATTAAAAAAGCGTTCCTCCGGCGGAACGCCCGCACAGAACTCACACCCACAGAGGGTTTTCAGAGTCCGTCTCCCGTCATTACTTCCTTAAATACAGAATAAACTCTCCGCCTTTCCGTCTGTTATTCGGAATGACCTTTATATATCCATCTTCTTTGGACAGGATCTCTCTGCTCAGGTAAAGCCCTATTCCCACTCCCTCTTCCTGCTGAACTTCTTCGCTTCTGAAGAATCTTCCGAATATCCTTGTAGCATCCTCTTCAGTGATACCGCTTCCTTCGTCAGTAACATGAATCTGCGCATACATATCTGTTTCGGAAACATATACTTCTATTTTTCCGCCTTCAGGTGAATATTTGACTGCATTATCCAGGACATTTACCAGGGCCTCCGTAGTCCACTTCATATCAAATACCGCTTCTGCTGTTCTTTCGGATGTATCCGGGATCACAAATGATATTTTTCTCATCTGCGCTTTCTGCTCAACGGCTGCTATAGCCGACTCAAGCAGTTCTCCTACCGGTGATCTCTGCGCCTTAACCTCAAGCGTGCCGCTTTCAAGTCTTGACAGCTTGGTCAGCGAATCAATGAGAAATTCAAGTCTCTGATCCTGTCTGTTTATTTCATCCGCATACTTTTTGATCCTGTTCAGAGATCTCTGAATATCACCGGAAGCATTACCGTTTAGTTTATCTATCTCTTCACGCAGAAGCTCGGTATACATTTTGATATTGGTCATCGGTGTCTTCGTCTGATGTGATATATCGGAAATAAACTGTTCAAGCCTGTGTCTTTCAGCCTCCAGATTCTGAGCAGAGATCACCGATGTTCCGAGAAATTCTTTCCATTTGGATTCAAGCCTCGACAGCTTTGTTTCATCGTAGTTACTCTCCACAAATCTGCCGTCCATTGCTTCATCCAGCATCTTTTCCAGTCTGTCTATCGTTCTGTTTCCAAGCATTTTTACCAACACAGCTTTCTTATTCGAATTTATATCCCTGTCCATACACGGTACTTATGTGTTTTTCCTTGCATCCGGCTTCGATTTTGCTGCGCAATCTGTTCACGGTAACAGAGAGGGCGTTCTCCTCTACGTATTCTCCGCTGTCTCCCCAAAGCCTTTCTATCAGCGTATCTCTGGTAAGTATTAGTCCCCTGTTATCTAAAAAGATCTTAAGGAGTCTCTGCTCGTTTACACTTAAGAATATTTCCTGATCCCCTTTGCTGAAGCAGAGCTTATCAAAATCAAAGATCATATCCTCTATCTTATAAACATTTGAAGATAATTCCTTATCAGCCGGTGTTTCATGCTGATGTGAGATCCTGCTTCTTCTTATCAATGCGTTCACCCTTGCCCTTAAAACCGCAAGGCTGAATGGCTTGGTAAGGAAATCATCCGCTCCGATAGTCAGCCCTGTTACTTCATCCATCTCCAGATCGTTGGCTGTCAGTATCAGCACAGCCACATCACTTTTTTCACGTACGTATTTAAGATAATCATATCCTATCCCGTCCGGAAGATTCAGATCGAGTATGATAAGACTTAACTCAGTCCCATACTTATCAAATCCTTTCTTTGCGTTTCCTATTGTGTGTTCCCTGTAAAAAACATCATCCACATCAGCCAGGGATATGGATATTCCCTCACTTAATGCTTTATCATCTTCAACTATCTGTATTCCCATAGTTCCCTTTCCCTTTACTTCAAACTGTCATCTCGTCAACATATGCCTCAAGAATACGTGCATCCCCGGTCAGAGGATCCCTTTGTGAATATTCAAACAACACATAGTATTCTCCGGCTTCCTTCCTTTTCGCATTTACATCCATTTCTTTCACAACATTGAAATATTTGAAACTATTATCAGCTTCCTGCCTGTCAAAAACGAAACCGCCGTGTTCTGCCACCCACTTTGAAGTATCATAGAACAATCTGCACATGATCTCCACGGCTTTCCACATGTCATCTGCTGCAGCACTGCAATAAGTATCCAGATAGTTTTTCCATTCTTCCTCTGACAGCCATTTATTCATATACTTTCCCGATTTTCCTACGCTGACGGAATAAGCGGTCATCTCTCCGATCTTCCAGGAGAGCATCGTTTCAAGCTGCTTTCTGACCACAAAGTTAAGCATATCCTGAGCATATGTCACTTCGTTTCTCCAAAGACCTTTTGCGATATTGTTCAGGCACCACCAGAATTCATTGCAGACAGCCGCATACTGTTCCTTTGACGGTCGTTTAACAAAATGTGTTTCTTCCGAAGCTTCCGGAACCGCCTGAAGAATACCATCCTTATCAAGCAGTATCCTGCACAAGCTGTCCTCCAAAACATTTTCCTTCGCATGCGATATCGTTTTCACGGTAAGATCCAGCCTGTTCCCATCAGTAAATATCATAAGCCAGCCATATGAATTTTCTTTATCACCTGGATAGTCCGGGTGTTCATCCGGGTACTGCATAAAGAATATATCGCCGAACCGGCGGATCCACTCTCTGTCCTGGATAAATGATCCGGTTTCTTCTACAACATAAACAATGTCATAATCCTGAAAGATATCCTTCGGTGCATTGGGATTGGTTCGTGATCCGTTCATATAAACAGCACGGATACGGGGATCTTTCTCTGCCGTACTCAGGATCAGTTCCATCATTTCTTTCTCTGTGCGCATTTACCCATTACCCCACTCTTTCATTTCAATGCAGTCGCATTGAACAGATATTTTGAAAGCATTCATTTACATCTTTACTATCCTGTAATATATGACATATCATTAATATGCCTTACCCGATGTTTTCCATCATCGCCAATAATCATATGTGATACCCCTCCGGCAGGCCCATGGATATCAACTTCATAAAATGATTCAAGCGGAAGCCCTATATACATTGCATTCCAAATACTCAAAAGATCGCCATGAGACACGATAATGATATTCTCTTCTTTGCTGTTAATGACTTCTTCGTAAAAAGGTTTCAGACGATTCCAAGCATCTCTCCGACTCTCTCCATCAGAAAACAGTCTGTCATCGACAGTATTCTCCGGGCACTCAATATTTTCCCGAAGCCACTGAACCGACTTACCGCAACATTTCCCAAGATTTCTTTCTCTTAGTTCATACCTGAAAATCGGTTCAACGCCTAAGTATTTAGCTATTTCTTCAGCTGTTTGTATAGCACGCTTAAGGTTCGAAGAATACAAAACAAGCTTTTTACCGGCAAGTTCATCGTTCAATTTCTTTCCAATGTTATCTGCCTGTATTTTTCCAAGTTCTGTTAAATCCCAATCCGTCCACGAACCTACCATTCCATTCGTATGATGAATTGACTGTGTATGTTGAACAGTGATAATGTGTTTCATATGATATCTCCTCTATCCGGGTGTCTCCGTATACCCCGATTTAATGTCATGTATGACAACCGTATTCTATCAGAACCTGTCCCGGTGTATCCTGTCTTTTACATTAATGTCTTTCTGCTTTGGCATATCATATAGTATAACAGCGTTATCAGCATACTCGTTCATTGCATCTTTAATGCTGTTTGCTTCCCCGGATGATCATTGTCAAAGAAACGGAAGTATCCCATTGCTTGATCCCTTCGTGATACAAACGAAGTCTCTCGTCATACTTTGCATTGACAGCATTGATCACTTTTTCGCAGTATTCGTGATGAGTGGATTTTATTGCTTCCAGATCATTCTGCCTTTTTGATTCTATCATAAGCTCTGCCAGTTGTGAGGAATACTTTCGGGCATCCGGTGTCAGATCAATAACTGCATATCCGGTCGTAACATCGGAAAAACCGTTTCCTTCCATAGACGCCGGCAATTCTGCCTCCGTCATAGGGTATTGACACACTCCATATTGTTCCAATTCAGACTCCGCCTCCGGAATGTTTTCCCAAAACTCTTTTTCTTCTTTAGTCATTTCCAGACATGGCGCCTGACAATGCAATCCTTTTCTGGCAGAAAGACATAAACAGACACCATCGGGTTTCAGTACTCGTTTCTGCTCGCCCCA
>JAIKYA010000055.1 GCA_024683645.1 Lachnospiraceae bacterium | reverse complement strand
CCCAGGAATACAGCTGCAAAGAGATCCCCTGTCCCGGAGTAGTGAACTCCGTTGCTTTGTGCAGCAATGACTTTGCTTTCTCCTTTTTCGAGGATGAAGTTTCCTATGACTCCGTCTTTTAAAAGAGGTATTCCCGTAACTGCAATGATTTTTCCCTCATCACCACCAAGGAGTATAGACAACCTGCGGATCTCATCTATCAGATCATCGCCTTTAAGATTCATTACCCGTTCGGGATTTTCTCCGGCAAGAAGTATCAGCTCGGTTAAATTGGGAGTTATTATGTCAGCTTCTTTTACCATCTCCCGAATGATCTCCAGCAGCTCTTTTGAAAAGTTCTTATAAGTTATACCGTCATCGCCCATAACAGGATCCACCAGAATCTTGTTATTTTCTGATTTGAATGCTCTTATAAATTCCAGACTGTTTGAAGCCTGGAGACTGCTCATCATAAATCCGGTGATCACTCCGTCGAAGATCTCGTTCTGCTTTTTCCATTCTCTTAAGTATTCGGGTATGATGCCGGTAAGATCCTTAGAATAAAATGACGGGTATCCGGTCTGCGCGCTCAGAACTGCTGTAGGCAGTGGACAACATTCTATTCCCATCGCTGCCAAAACTGTCATATCTGCTGCCAGTGAACACTTTCCGAATCCTGACAGGTCATTTATTGCCGCTACTTTCATGATCTGCTCCTTTAACGCTATGTTATGCTAAAGAGTATACTCCACACTCTGGTACTATAGAATAGTCAGTTTCAGATAATTTATTAATATCAGATCCTGAAAGTATAAGATCATTTTGAGTGGATGCTCATAGACCGCGCGGCCTATGTTATAATTTTTTTACATAAAGGGAAAAGAGAGGGGCAGGCAAAATGAAGGACTATCCATACAGCATAAGAGATGTGCACATAAGCGATCCATTTATTCTGGCGGATAAAAAGAGCGGAATGTATTACACCTACGTTCAGTTCGTGGACACGAAAAGGTTTCCTGAGGCAAAAGAGGACGAGGCGTGCTTCTATGTATTAAAGTCACCGGATCTTATAAACTTGTCCGTTCCAAAGGTATGCTTTAAAAAAGGCAATTTCTGGGCCGACAAGGACTATTGGGCTCCGGAATGTCACATATGGAAAGGCAGATACTATATGATCTCATCCTTCAGGGCTGAGGGAAAATACAGGGGCTGCCAGTGCCTTGTGGCAGATGATCCGGAGGGCCCTTTTGAACCTGTGGGTGACGGCCCGGTAACTCCCAAGGGATGGCATTGCCTTGACGGCACGCTTTTTGTCGATGATGAAGGCAGCCCGTGGATGGTCTTTTGCCATGAGTGGATGCAGGTTTATGATGGCCAGATCTGTGCAATAAAATTGAGCGATGATCTGTCAAAAGCTGTGTCTGAGCCGGAGATACTTTTCAGGGCTTCTGATGCTCCCTGGCGTGGAGACGGGGCAGCAGACGGCGGTCTTGTAACGGATGGACCGTTCCTGTACAGGCTAAAGAGCGGAATGCTTATAATGCTGTGGTCTGGCTTCTCGGAGAGAGGCGGATATACCGTGGGCTATGCAAGATCCTTAAGCGGAACTGTTCATGGGCCCTGGAGCCAGGAAAAGGTGCCTCTTTACGCCCTTGATGGCGGTCATGCCATGCTATTTGAGACTTTTGAAGGAAAGCTCATGATGTCACTTCATTGTCCAAATATCCACGAGAAGAAGAGAATACTTCTATTCGAGATGGAGGAAAAAGAAGACGGCCTTGCAATAAAAAATGAGATAACCGGGAACTGGTATAACGGCGCCGGAGGAAGTGCGAAGAACTGGCGCTATGACACCGTCTGTACCGAGGAGATAAGCTTTTAACAGTGCAAAAAATTACCTGCCACTTTAGACTTATTAAGAATAAGTAAAATCTGCTGATATACCATTAACCATAATAAATGTAGTGGTATAATGATAATGTGTAATGTGTCGAAATCTGTTCTTAATACAGGGTGACAGCATGGTAAAAGAGTTTTTCTTTCCTAAAATAGATAAAGAAGTAGTAGAGCTGATGGATAAAAGCAGCATGAAGAGTATCAAGAATATCTCTATCATCGTAGCTGTTTTTGAATCCATAGCATTATCTGTGTTTATTCTTACCAGAGAGAATATTGGAGGTAAGGAGTGGCTCAGTATTTACAGTGTACTGTTCTGCATCCTGACATGTCTTGCCGGATACTTTTTTACAAAGTTTCTTTTAAAAAAAGATTCATTGGATCATATTCAGGCGGTGCTGCTTAATTCACTTTACTATTCGGTTATGTCAATATGGGCGATGTGGTCCTCATACGCAAAGTATGTAGAAGACGAACAAATCCTGACATTTTACGCTGTTGAGGTTATGCTGGTCTGTTTTATAGCGCTTAGGCCCTGGCTCAGTACTCTTTTTACATTGGGAACGTATACGATTCAATTTGCAATTTTCATGATTGTAGATGGTGCCGATGGAATTAATGTTATTAACTACTTTATTCTGACGCTGGTTTCTGCAATCGGAATGTGTGTGCGATATCATTCACTTCATGATACATCGGAGGCTGCAATCAAGCTGCAGAAGTCAAAGGATTCGGAAATACGGGAAAAAATGGACATTCTCAGGGCTATTGCTGATATCTATGACAAGGTTAATCTGATTGATTTTGTTGAGAATACTGAGATGTCTGTCAGAGATACTGTACAGGTTAAACGTAGTATTGATCTGCCGACTCAAACCCATACCATATTGAGCACGAAGATTCGGGAGAGAGTAATGCCGGATCAGCTTGAAAAATTTATTGCTTTTACGGATCTTACGACCGTAAGATCAAGACTCGTTGGGAAAAGACTTATCAGTGATGACTTTGTCGACGTTGTGGACGGATGGTTCAAAGCCCAGTACATTCCTATTGATGTGGATGAAAACGACGTTCCCTACAGAATTGTTTTTACCACCAGAAACGTTGAAGATGAAAAACAGCGCGAGGAGAGCCTTATCAGAATTGCAATGACTGACGAGCTTACAAGGCTGTTTAACAGGCGAAGCTACGAAGAAGACCTTCTGGCCTATCAGCAGCAGGGACTCAAAAAGAACTTCGTGATATTCTCGGCAGATGTAAACGGTCTTAAGAAGGTAAACGATACCGTTGGACACGTCGGCGGTGATGAGCTCATAAAGGGTGCGGCAGATTGTCTTTTGCATGCTATCAGAAATAAGGGAAAGGTCTACAGAACCGGAGGAGACGAGTTTGCCATACTTATCAATACCGATGATCCGCAGGAAATTTGCCGGGAAATAGAAGAATATGTGACCGCATGGCATGGCAAGTATTCGGAATCGCTGTCTATCTCTTTAGGTTATGCTTCTTATGCTGAAAATGAAGGCCTGGACATTCATGAGCTGGAGAAAAAGGCTGACAGTGAAATGTATAAGTCGAAAACCAGATATTATGAAAAAAAGGGTATTGACCGCAGAGTCTCAACAAAATAAAATACAAAATGAGCTCGCCGCTTGGATGATTGGATCTGAGCGGCGATTTTTTTGAATTAGGGCATTTTGGCTTGAGAAAGTAATTTATAGATTTATTAGGGACGGAACGTTTTTTATGAAGGATCATTTACTGCCGATTAGGACCGGGCAGAAACTAACTGTAAGAGAAGAGGCCATGCTTATTTTGAGGTTAAGTCTACCCGCAATTCTGGCGCAGATCTCTTCGATCATCATGCAGTATATAGACGCGTCAATGGTAGGACATCTTGGCGCCAATGCATCAGCATCGATTGGCCTTGTCTCCAGTACTACCTGGCTTGTGGGAGGCATAATCACAGCTGCTTCCATGGGCTTTTCGGTATGCGTGGCCCACAGGATAGGAGCTCAGGATGAGAGCAGTGCCAGAGTCATTGTAAGATGGGGGCTTTTATGTAACTTTTTGTTTAGCCTTGTTGTCATGGCAGTATGCATATCTTTGAGCGCTTATCTTCCGGCGATTATGGGAGGGGAAGAGGCAATCAGAAAAGATGCGGCTGCGTATTTTCTTGTTTATGCAATTTCAATCCCTGTCCGCGAGCTTTTTCTCACATCGCAGGGAATGATACAGTCAAGCGGTAATATCCGCATTCCGAGCATCCTTAATGTGATCATGTGTGCACTGGATGTGCTGTTTAATGCTCTTTTGATCCCGCATTTCGGAGTAATGGGAGCGGCCCTTGGCACTGCTTTTTCATTTGTCGTAATAGCCGCAGTAATGCTGTACATTTTGCTTGTGAAGTCACCGGCTCTGCATATAGTTTCCCGCAAAGATAAGGAGAACGTGAGCTTTTCTGCATTCCTGGCAAAAGAGCTATCGGCAGCACTTAAAATTGCGATTCCCGTGGCCATAGATAATGTTATCATGGGATTTGCTTACGTGGCATTCACAAGGATTGTTTCGCCATTCGGTACGGTGTCTGTTGCCGCAAACTCTTTTTCCATAACGGCAGAGAGTTTGTGCTATATGCCGGGATTTGGAATTGGCGTAGCAGCGACTACGATAGTGGGACAGTGTATTGGCGCCCAAAGAAAGGAACTTGCAAAGAGACTTGGCTGGATGGCAGTTATTCTTGGGATGGTGATCATGGGCTTTAGCGGCGCACTCATGTGGATATTTGCACCCTGGATGATAGGCATTCTTTCACCAGATGCGGAGATCAGAAGGCTTGGCGCTACAATACTGAGGATTGAGGCTTTTGCAGAGCCTTTATACGGGGCATCAATTGTGGCAGCAGGTGTCTTTAGAGGCGCAGGAGAAACCCTGATGTCCAGTGTGCTTAACCTGATGAGTGTCTGGTTTGTAAGAATTCCATTGGCTTATTATCTGGGAAGCATCTACGGCCTTAAGGGTGCGTGGATCGCCATGTGCAGCGAACTGTGCGTAAGAGGGACACTGTTCCTTATCCGCCTTGTGCTGTGGAAACCTCAAAGGACAACAGTTAAGTGATATTGTTGTTTAGTATGCAAGTTAATGGGAGCAAGTGTTTTTTGTGAGAACAAAAATTTGTCTTGTGTAAGGGTAGAATGAACAGAGAAATTGAGCTTATTCGGAGCAAAAGAAGAACTTTAGTCATAGAGATCACGCCGGATGCAAAGGTCGTGGTGAGAGCACCGCTCAAGGTGTCCGTGGATGAGATAAACAGATTTATCGGGGAAAAGGCCGACTGGATCGACAAACATCTTAAAATGATGGAGAAGAGAAAAATGGAGCGGGAATCGGCAGATGTAAAGCCTTTGTCCAGGCAGGAAATAAAACTCCTTACTACCAGAGCAAAGCGGATACTTCCTGAGCGCGTAAGATACTATGCTGATATCATGGGCGTTCAATACGGCAGGATAACCATACGTATGCAAAAGAGCCGCTGGGGAAGCTGTTCTTCTAAAAAGAACCTTAACTTTAACTGTCTTTTGATGCTTACGCCGCAGGAGATAATTGATTATGTCATCGTTCATGAGCTTTGCCACCTGAAAGAAATGAACCATTCTCCCAGATTCTGGGCAGAGGTGGAAAAAGTTCTTCCGGACTACAAGGAGAGGCGCAAATGGCTTCGTGATCACGAGAAAGAGATCATATTTTAAATATAGAGATTTATTATAAAAAGAGATTACACTTTTTACATTAACCGAGTGCCACGTCCAGTGCCATCATCAGTGTGAAGCCTGCTGCGAACATAATTACGCCGATGTTGGAGTGTTCACCTTCTGACATTTCTGGGATAAGTTCCTCCACAACAACGTACATCATTGCTCCGGCGGCAAAACTCAGAAGATAAGGCATTGCGGGAACAATCAAACTTGAAGCAAGGACAGTAAGGAGTGCGCCTATCGGCTCTACTGCTCCGGACAGGAAGCCATCCAGGAAAGCACGAAAACGGCTTTTGCCCTGTGCATGAAGCGGCATGGATATAATGGCACCTTCAGGGAAGTTCTGAATTGCGATACCGATGGCAAGAGCAAGGGCTCCCCCAGCTGTAACAGTGGAACTGCCTGAACGAAGTCCCGCGAATACGACACCTACAGCCATTCCTTCGGGTATGTTGTGAAGAGTTACGGCAAGAACCATCATTGTGGTTTTCTGCAGCTTTGATTTAGGACCTTCCGCTTTTTCTGCATTCATGTGAAGGTGAGGAATCACGCTATCCAGAAATAAAAGAAAGAGTATTCCAATCCAGAAGCCTATTGCTGCCGGAAGGAACGAGAGACTTCCCTTTCCTTCTGATTGTTCCAATGCCGGGACTATAAGACTCCATATGGATGCTGCCACCATGACACCGCTGGCAAAGCCGGTCAGAGCACGCTGAACCATTGCATCCAGCTCTTTTTTCATAAAAAAAACCGCAGCTGATCCCAGCGTAGTACCTGCAAATGGAATGAGTATACCTATAATAATGTTTGAATTCATATAATATTCTCCGTAGGATGTTTTGGTATTTTTATTATAGCGTTATTGTGTGTTCGATGGGAAGTGAGATTTTCTGGAGGCTGAGATAAATATGAATAAAAGTACATTCAGAATCTGCGTGGGTATATGCGCAGTTTTATTGATGGTAGCCATTATGGCTGTTGCAAGATCCTTTTTTGCTACAAACAAAGAGAAGGCTTTTAAAGCCTTTGATGCTTCTGATGATTATGAAGCCTCTGATAATTATGATGCCTATGATGCTTCTTATGGCGTATATATAGGCGCCGAGCCAGAGGAGCTTATCAGCAGGGACTTACCAGAGATTATCGTGATAGATGCCCAGTATTATGCGGGAGATGAAATTTCGGACTTAAAGGAAGGCGGGCACAGGGTTTATACATACATAAATATTGGCTCTGTAGAGGCCTTTAGAGATTATTACAAGGATTTCGAAAACATCACACTTGGCGCATACGAAAACTGGGAAGACGAAAAATGGGTTGATGTTTCAGATGAAAGATGGCAGCTTTTTATATCGGACAAAGCAGATGAGCTTATAGATAAAGGCGTAGACGGCTTCTTTGTGGACAACTGCGATGTCTATTACAATTACCCGACGGAGGAGATTTTTGAGGGTGTCAGAGCTATTTTGAAAAATCTCTGTGAGAAAAAAGCTTATGTGATGATAAACGGCGGAGATGAATTTGTCAGGGAGTATTTGAAGCTTCATGGCAATCTTGATGGAATCCTGGATGGAGTCAACCAGGAGAGTGTATATACTGCAGTTGACTGGGAAAATAGCACTTTCTCAGTTAATGCTCCGGAGGACAGGGAATACTTTCTGGATTACATTAAGCTTGTCAAAGATGCAGGGAAAGATGCTTATGCCATCGAATATACTACCGATCCCGAAATTGCACAAAAGGCTAAAGAACTGGCTGCTACTAATGGGTATACGGTTTATATTGCAGATTCGCTGGGCTTAGAATAAGAAGTGGAGCCACATAGCAATAAAACTGGAATCAATTTAAAAAGGAGGACAGTAGGATGATAACAGAGACCTTTGACAACAAGTCGGAAGCAATAATAAATCTGATAAAAAAGCCTGATGCCGTGAAGGTGGACGTATGTATAGTTACATTTTCTCATGAGATTGAGAAATATGTGGCTGATAATTATGCATCAGAGGAAATTGCTGATCTCTGGTCAGCTTCAGGTAAAACAACAATCTACCTGATAGAAAGCGATAATAAGAGAATTGCATTCTTCAGAACATTTGTAGGTGCACCGATTACCACTGCTCTCATAGAAGACTCAACGGTAGAACTTGATTGTGATAAATATGTTCTGTTTGGAGGAGCGGGATGCCTCAACAAAGAGATAGCGCACGGAAGGGTAATGGTTCCTACAGCCGCTTACAGGGATGAAGGAACATCCTATCATTATGCTCCGGCATCAGATTATATAGATATTCCGAACAGTAAAATAGTTGAAAAGTTCATGTCGGAGAATAAAATTCCTTATGTTCTCGGACAAACATGGACAACAGATTCTTTCTACCGCGAGACAAGGAATAATTTCGAAAAACGCAGGGCGGACGGATGTATCTCGGTAGAGATGGAAAGCGCAGGAGTTCAGGCAATGTGTACTTTCAGAAACCTTGATCTGTATGTATTTTTTACGAGCGGAGATCTTCTTGATGCTCCCGAATGGGATTCCCGTTTCGAGGCAGACGGAGATAAGGGGCAGCATGATGTGAGGCATTTCAGAATGGCACTCGAACTTGCAAAATATGTCGCAGAAGCTCAGTAAGTATTTTTTGTAAGGCATGCAGAACCAAATTATGACAATCATGATGACAGATCTCGTGAGTTAAGTCCGCGAGGAATGGAAGGCAGGAAAAAATATAGTAGTTGGAAGCCATGGTACATCATTAAGCACCATCATAAATTTTTATGATAATTCTTTTGGCTATGATGATTTTGAAAGTGCAAATAAAAAAGCTTCCACGTAACTAAAGAGAAGCAAGAAATTATCTTGGAAGATTATTTTTCCTCAACGAAATAATTCTTGGTTTAGGCTTCGCTTCGAACGTAGTTTCTTGATGTATTTTAAACTAAAGATGGGGAATTTTCAGAGAAGAAAAGGTGGAGAAAATCCAGTATTCATCGTGGTTCGCGGTCATAAAAATGATCGTGAACTGCTTTTGTATTGCTGCGAATCAGAAGGTGATGTGAGTGTCATTTTCCATGAAACAAAAGTATTATCTGGAAAATGGAATTATGGAAGAGAGGATATCCAGTATTTATAGTGGTTTGCAACCATGAAAGTGATTGTAAGCCGCTTATTACTTGAGTATAATAGTTGGAAATTGAATGGATAAGGTAAAGCTATGGAAATCAGTGTAAGAAAAGCTGCGCTAAGTGATTATGAAGAAGTGTTAAGAATAATGAGTCAGGTTCAGGATATGCACGTCACATGGCGCCCTGACGTATATAAACCAAACAATCAGCTTTTTTCGAAAGAAGATTTTAAAGCTGCATTAGCTGGTGATGCTTTCTATGTGGCTGAGAGTGACGGTGCTGTAATTGGCGTGATGGGACTTGAATACCGCCACATAGAGACACCGGCTCATGTTACAAGAGACATCGTTTTTATTGATAGCATGGCTGTAGATGAGCCGTATAGAGGACAGGGGATAGGTCATGCTTTTTTTGATAAGGTAAAAGAAATTGCAACACAGAAAAAAGCAGATGGAATTGAGCTTCAGGTAAATGCCAGAAACAAACAGGCTTATGAGATGTACGCCAAGTATGGTTTTACCGAGAAATCCATTAATCTTGAACTACTTCAATGGTAAAGAATTGCGAGGGGAAATATGGAATACCATAATGCCAGCATTATCTTTAAACATAACGTGCTACGATAGGAGAATAAAGATGCAGTTTGGGATGCCGACTCTGATTGAAAATCGAACACTAAAGGACAATATAGATCTTTGTAAAAGCCTCGGTCTTCAATTCATAGAACTTAACATGAATTTCCCGGAGTTTCAGGTGAACAAGCTGGAGCAGATAGACACCCTGATCAAAGCAGCGGAATATGCAGGGATTTATTATACAATTCATCTGGATGAGAACCTGAATGTTGCTGATTTTAATCCGCTGGTATCTGCAGCATATCTGGAGACGGTAAGGCGAACGATTGAAGCTGCTAAAGAGTTGCTTCCGCTTCGTGACACTTATGGAGACAGAACTCAACCATTGACTCTTAACATGCACATGAATCATGGAATCTTCATAACTCTGCCTGATCGAAAGGTTCAAATGTATGACAGGGATTTTGATACTTATATGGCTTCTTTTGCAGCATTCCGCTCTTTATGTGAGGAATGGATTGCCGGGAGCGATATTATGATTGCTGTAGAGAATACAGACGGCTTTCATGAATATGAGATGAAAGCGATAGATTCTCTTCTTGAAAGCCCGCTTTTTGGATTGACATGGGATATCGGGCATTCTAAAGCTACGGGAGAGAAAGACGTCCCGTATTTAATAAAGCACGAAGGTCGATTGATTCATTTTCATATTCATGATGGTTCTGAAAAACCTCCCAAGAATCATCTGGCACTCGGTGATGGCGAGATTGATCTGGCATCAAGGCTTAAATTTGCAAAGAACAGAAATGCAAGATGTGTCTTGGAAACGAAGACTATTGAAGCACTCAAAAAGTCTGTGGAATGGTTAAAAGATACCAACTTTGTATAGAGATTTTTTTTTAACATAACGTGCTACTGATGAAAGAAAATGTCGTTGACGGAAGGATGCCTTGCGCAACTGCGGTGATCACGAAGAAATGATAAGCAGAGTAGAACATATATCGGAAAAGCAGCTTGAAAAGATTCGGATTCTTGTTGGCGAAGCTTTTGTTACCAATGAGCTTTTTCATAATTGGGGATCTATAGATGAACGTAGTGAAGACGTCATGAAGTATATGGCGCTATATGTGGATTACGTATATCAAGCCGGGGAATTGTATTCCAACGAAGATTATACCGGATTCATCGGGCTGGAAGATTCAGAAAATGCACATAAGCTTCCACAAGTCAGGATGCTTTTCAGAATGCTGATAAATATCCGGTTCTCGAAACTTAAGAGCCTGATTAGGTTTGCAAAACAGATTGGTTCTTCAAACGCAAAGTATGCAAAAAAGCGGCATTTGGACGCTCTTATGGTCTGTGTTGATAAAGGACACCAGGGACAGGGAATCGCCTCAGAACTGGTGGCATATGCCAAGAACATGTCGGATACAATGGGGATGCCGCTTCTATTTGATACGGATATGAAAGAGTACGCAGAGATGTATAAGCATTTTGGCTGTGAACTGTATAATACTGTAACAGCTGATAATGGTGTGACAAGATACAGCCTTCGCTATATAAAATAACTTCAAATATATAGCGCCAAGGAAGGATGTATATGGAACTGAGAAAATATGATCCGGGAAGAGATTTTGAAATAATAAAGAATTGGATAGATGACGAAAGAACTCATGCAAGCCTGTTAGTGAGACGCTTGATGAAAATGGATTTACAATTATAGGGATTACTGTTAGTAAAAGAATGTTATTATGGATAATTGCCACCTTCTCGGCTTTCTTTGTCAAGGGGCTGTGCGGGTTTGCGAACACACTTGTATTTACATCGATAATGGGATTTGGAGCGAATAACGTGGCGATTTCACCGGTTGAACTGATGCTGGGATATCCCGCGAACTTCATTTTGACCTGGAAAAACAGAAAGAGACTTGATCCGAAGGTTTTCATTCCCCTCGCGGTTCTTGTGCTGGCAGGCTGCATTCCCGGAGCGCTGCTCTTAAAGAACGTGAATGCCGCATTTATTAAAGTAGTATTTGGCGTGGTGATAATCTTGATCGGAGCAGAAATGTTCTTAAGAGAGCAGGGAAGGCTTAAATTCAAGGAATCTAAACCGGTTCTTGCAATCATAGGCATTTTATCGGGCATCCTCTGCGGACTCTTTGGCGTGGGAGCGCTTCTGGCGGCATATGTCGGAAGAGTGACAGAATCCGGCGATGAGTTCAAGGCAAACATAAGCGCCGTGTTTATAGCAGAGAATACCTTTCGACTGATTCTTTACAGTGTGATGGGAATCATTACTTTGGAAGGTCTAAAACAAGCGCTGCTCCTGATGCCGGTCGTAATCGGCGGACTCCTTCTGGGTATATGGAGCAGCAAAGTCTTAAACGAGAAAACTGTAAAGCATCTTGTAATCATATTGCTTATAGCTTCGGGTGTTGCTTTGATAATGCTGAATGCAGTGCAGATATTCAGCATTTGCGGCTGAAGCAGACGGCTGGATACTTGACTTTGGCTGTTCCAAATGCTAGTATCATAAGCACAAGTTATTAACACAGAGGTAAAATTATGTTAAGCGTGGTGGGTGAATAACCCATATCATTATCCGAACAATATGATATGTAAAGCTGCAGATATGTGCAGTGCGGCTTTAGTGGTACGAATTTAGTTAACACTGGTGATTATGTTAGCTTTATTTCTCTACGCTTAATATTTTGGTTTGGTGAAGCATCGCTGATCTTCCGGGTCTTTAGCCCGGAATTGCGGCGCGTGCTTTACATCAATATCTTTGTATACATGACCATGATATCTTAAGCGCAGGGTATCATGGTTTTTTTTATGCACTTTTGATGAACGGAAGCAATAAACGTAAATCGAAAGGAACGCTTAACAAAGATGATCGAAAAGCAAATCGAATTTGATAGAATAAAAGAAATATGGTCCGGCCTTGCAATGACCGGTAAAGCAAAGGAACAGATAGAACAAAAATGGATCATTCTGGATGAAGGTACACTCAGAAAAGAGATCAGGGATACCACAGATGCCAGGGAACTAATTGATAAGCTTGGAAATCCGCCGTTGCAGGATGTTTCGGAGATACTGGAAATACTTGCGATAGCAGTGAGGGGAGACTGCCTCACACCGTATCAGCTGGAGCGGGTGCAAACCGTACTTACCGTTTTGGAAAGGCTGTCCGGCTATCTGAAAAGAGGGCATCAGTATCAGAATTCCCTGAGTTATTACGATGAATCCCTTAACACCCAACCGGAACTCAGGGATGAGATCGCAGCGCAGATAAGAGGCGAAAGTGTTGATGATCACGCCTCGAAGCAGCTTTTTGAGATCAGAATGAAGCTTCAGCAGCTCGAAGACGAAATGAAGAAAAAAGCTGAAACGGTTATCAGGAACAATCGGGATTGCATGGCGGACAGCTTTTATACGACCAGAAACGGAAGGATCTGTGTACCCGTAAAGAAGGAATACAGATATAAGATCCCGGGAAGTCTGATCGATAAATCCGGTACCGGAAGCACCTTGTTCATTGAACCTGAAAGTGTGGTAAAGCTGGGAGAAGAGCTGCAGAGTCTTCGCATAGATGAGGAAAATGAGGTCTGCCGCATTCTGTACACCCTGACGGCGATGGTTTCGGATTGTGCGGATACACTTACGGATAACATGCGCCTTATAGAGAAGCTGGATTACATCTTCTCGAAGGGAAAACTCAGTATCGAACTGGGTGCTGCCGAACCTCAGCTCAATCTTGACCGAAGGATCGTTCTCGAAGAGGCAAGACATCCCTTAATGGATCCTAAGATCAGTGTTCCGCTTAATTTTGAGCTGGGGACAGATAATCGGGGTGTTGTAATAACCGGTCCGAATACAGGCGGAAAGACCGTAGCGATCAAAACCGTGATGCTTAACGCGGTCATGGCGCAGTGCGGCCTGCACGTATGCTGTAAAAGCGCAGATCTCTGCATGAATTCCGGATACTTTTCCGATATCGGAGACGGCCAGAACATTAATGACAACCTTTCAACATTCTCGTCGCACATAAAGAATGTCCTCAGCATACTCGGGAAGATCGAGAAGGACGGCTTTGTTATTATGGATGAGCTTGGATCGGGAACAGATCCGCAGGAGGGTATGGGGATTGCAATCGCCATACTGGAAAAGCTTCGTGAAACCGGGGCTAACTTCCTTGTGACGACACATTATCCCGAGGTGAAGGAATACGCCGAAAGAAGTGAGGGCGTTATTAACGCGCGAATGGTATTCGACCGGCAGACTCTAAAGCCCACATACCGGATGATCGTGGGCGAAGCCGGGGAGAGCTGTGCGTTTTATATCGCTGACCGACTAGGTATGCCTAAGGATATGTTAAACACAGCGGTTGCGGCTGCTTACGGAGAAGCTGCGGCAGCCTCCTATGAATTTCAGACCGGGGAACTTGAGAAAACCCGCTCCGGGAAAAGAATCAGCAGAATTAATGCTGATCACAAGACAAATATTGTGTCCCGCAGGTTCAGGATCGGGGACAGTGTTATGGTACTTCCGGATAACAAGATCGGTATCGTATGCGAAGAAGTAAACGACAAGGGGATTCTTCGGGTCCAGATTGCAAAGCGGAAAATATGGATCAATCAGAAACGGGTCAGGCTGCATGTCAAGGCAGAGGAACTGTATCCCGAGGATTATGATATGTCTATCGTCTTTGACAGTGTGGAAAACCGGAAGAAGCGCCATGATATGGAGCGGAAGTACACGACCGAAGTGATCGAGTACAAGGAGGATGATTGGAAAAAATAACTTTGTGCTTGTCTATGTTAAGAAAAAATAAGATCATATAAATGGTGACATCGAAGATGCCGCAACAGCAGGAGGAATAACGGATGCAGATCGGAAGTTCATACGATTCCGCCGCGGTAAAAGCACAGTACGCTGTGCCGAAGGGGCTGGATATACGGATGACGTTTCACGAAAAATACTCTGTGAACAGACAGGGCTACGGTGAATGGCTTGTTTCCCACTATGATATACGCGGGGGAATGACGGTATTGGAGGTCGGATGCGGTACCGGGAGCATCTGGAAGGGACATGAGAATATCATATCGGGCTGCGGAAAGCTTATTCTTGCGGATCTATCGGAGGGTATGCTGGAAACTGCGGAGAAGAATCTCGGAAGACTCGATAATATCGAGTATCGGAAAGCGGATATCCAGAGCCTTCCGTTCGCGGATGAAAGCTTTGATGTGGTTATCGCCAATGCCATGCTCTATCATGTGCCGGATATCGGAACGGGCCTTAAGGAAGTGCGGAGAGTACTGAAAAAAGGCGGATCATTCTACTGCTCTACCTTTGGGGAGCACAACTTTACCGATACGCTTGCGGAATGGTTCAGACTCAGCGGAGAGGACTTCAAGCCGAATCACAACTTCACCATGCAGAACGGAAAAGAAATACTCGGCAGATCCTTTGAGAAGATAGCACCTCTTTTCTATGAGGATTCCCTTCACATCACCGAAACGGAAGATCTTGTGGAGTATCTGCGAAGCCTGGCTTCGTTCAAGGCAGTTATCGATCTTCCTGTTCAGAAGATAAGAGATATCCTGAAAGAGCATGCGGCGGACGGAGCGATCGATCTGCCTAAGGAATACGGCATGTTCATTTGCGCTTAAAACAACCCGAAAGCGAGATAACGATTTGAAAAAAATGGAAATATCCGTAATGACCAAAGGTCACCCCTTATGGGATAAAACAATTGAATTAGCTGAAAACTGCTCGTGGAAAGCAGGTCCCAATCTGGCTAAAAGAATGAGAAACAACGAGTTCGAAGAGATAGAACGGGTAATAGTGGCGGCTGAGGATAACGAACCTGCAGGCTTCTGCACTTTTTCCCTTAAGGATGAATTGCCTGAGAGCTCAACATACTCTCCGTTTATCGGCTTTGTATTTGTTGATGAGAAATACAGGGGAAAAAGAATCTCCGAAAAGATGATCGACGCAGCCACGGAATATGCCGGATCCGCCGGATTTGAAAGTATTTATATCATGAGCGGTGAGATCGGTCTTTATGAGAAATACGGTTTTGAAAAGATCGGTAATATGACGACTGTATACGGTACGGTGGACCAGCTGTTCCGAAGGAAGGTAAGAGGCGGTCGGAAGCTTGAAGCAGTAGTGCCCGCATTGGAAGATATGTGGTTCAGAGAGAGCCTTCTGGCTGATGAAGAGACCATGTCTTATAATCATGCATGGGGAGGAACGATAGCTTTTCCGAAAGAAAAATGGCAGGACTGGTATGACTGCTGGGTCGTTGATCATGAGAACCGGCGGTACTACCAATATCTGAAGGATGAGAACGGATTTGTGGGCGAGATAGCATATCATTACGATCCCGAATATGAAGGCTGCGTTGCCGATGTCATAATCCATTCAAAGTACCGGGGGAGAGGATACGGAGCACGGGGGCTGGAACTGCTCTGCGCGGCGGCTAAGGAAAACGGGGTTGACGTACTTTATGATGATATCGCCATCGATAACACGGCAGCAGGGCTTTTCCTGAAGCAGGGTTTTTATGAGGAATACAGAACAGAGGATAAGATAATTCTGAAGAAAAACCTGTAAATATCAGGAATGCATCAATATAGCTGCTGAAGGCAGCAAAGAAGAATCCCGCCGCAGACCGGCTGCGCAAAAAGCCGATCCGCGACGGGATTCTCATCTATAAATCTCCAAAATCAGAAGTCAACTTCTGTGTCATAGTAGCAGCACTTAAGCAGCTTTTCCATCTCCTCAACAGAGGGCTGACGGGGATTCGAACCGGTACATGCATCACCGATGGCATTGACCGCGATATCATGAAGTCTCTCAAGGAAGATGTTCTCGGGAACGAAGCCCTTCTCTGCGGGATAGCTGTCTGCACCGTAGGTTCCGATGCCGTGAGGGATGTTCAGATCGTCATTCATCTTGCGCAGATAAGCGATGAGTGCCTTAACCTTCTCATCATCCGATGCGTTCTTATCGGCAATTCCCATGTAATCAACGATAACACCGTAACGCTTCTTTGCAGCGGCATCCTTTGCATTGAAGGCAATAACCTTGGGAAGGTACATTGCGTTTGCGGCACCGTGGATGATGTGCGCGCCGAGATCCGCGAATGCAGCACCGGTCTTATGAGCCATTGAATGAACGATACCGAGCAGAGCGTTGGAGAATGCCATACCTGCGAGGCACTGAGCATCATGCATGCGGTCACGCGCAGCCATATCGCCGTTGTAGGAAGGAACCAGATCCTTCATGATCATTTCGATCGCGTGGATTGCGAGAGGATCGGTGTATTCGCAGTTTGCGGTGGAAACATAAGCCTCAACAGCGTGAGTCATAGCGTCCATACCGGTGTGGGCAACGAGCTTCTTGGGCATTGTCTCGGCCAGCTCGGGATCAACGATGGCAACATCGGGAGTGATCTCGAAATCAGCGATGGGATACTTGATACCCTTGTTGTAGTCGGTAATGATCGAGAATGCGGTAACCTCGGTAGCTGTTCCGGATGTTGACGATACAGCGCAGAAATGAGCCTTCTTACGAAGCTCGGGGATACCGAATACCTTGCACATATCCTCGAAGGTCGACTCGGGATACTCATACTTGATCCACATAGCCTTGGCCGCATCGATGGGTGATCCGCCGCCGATGGCTACGATCCAGTCGGGACCGAAATCAAGCATCGCATCGGCTCCGCGCATAACGGTATCAACCGAAGGGTCGGGCTCAATGCCGTCAAAGATCTTAACCTCCATGCCGGCTTCCTTCAGATACTGTTCCGCTCTGTCAAGGAAACCGAACTTCTTCATCGATCCGCCGCCTACGCAGATCATTGCCTTCTTGCCCTTAAAAGTCTTAAGTGCTTCAAGTGAACCCTTGCCGTGATAAACATCACGGGGTAATGTAAAACGTGCCATAATACTTTCCTCCTTTGTGGGATTATCTTCCCTTGTCGGATTCAAAATAGCACATCGGATTTAATAAGTCAATAGTATATCGATATATATTTTATTGATTTTTTCGGGGGTAAAATTTCTGTTTTAATTATGGAAGGTATTCCCTTCCGCGGCTTTTTTGTATATGCTGTTTACATGGAAAAAACAGGGGAGGAATTGTTTATGGATGATATCGTACTTGTTGAGCCTGCTCATGAATATGCCGATGATCTATGGGCATTCAGGCAGGAGATAATTGATAAGGATGCCGATGATGAGAATCAGTTTGCCGGCTGCATGTCACTGAATTCCTGCAATTCCGCCGACGAATGGATCCGGATATGTACTCTTAGGAAAGATGAAAAGACCTGCGAAGAGGTGGGGACGAAGGTCCCTTCACATACCTTTCTGGCTATCAGAAAAAGAGATAACAGGATCATCGGCGTGATAGACCTTCGCCATCACATTGACCATCCGATTCTGGGCACATGGGGCGGACACTGCGGGTATTCGGTGCGTCCGTCCGAGCGCGGGCACGGCTATGCGAAGGAGATGCTGCGTCTGGACAAGCTGAAGGCCGGGGAGATGGGGATAGAGAAAATGCTTGTGACCTGCGATGAGAGCAATATCGCAAGCGAGAAAACCATTCTTGCAAATGGCGGAGTCTATGAGAAAACCATTGATGTTGACGGCGAAAAGATGAAGAGGTTCTGGATATCGGTTGAGGGCTGAAAAAAGGGAGCGGAAAGCATGAAAACAGAAAAGATAGCGGTTAATGCGGCAGCAGAGGTACCTTTTAACAATAATGTCGACTATTGCGTAGGCACGGGGCGCCTTGGTCTTGCACTGACGGATGAATACCTGAAAGAGCTGAAATATGTGCAGGACATGATCGGCTTCTCATATATCAGAGGTCACGGGCTTTTTTCCGATGATGTGGCAATATACCATGAGTACGAGGAAAACGGCGAGACTAAGGCAGAGTATAATTACACCTACATAGACAGGATCATCGACAGCTTCCTTGAGCTTGGGATACGTCCGTACCTTGAGCTTGGATTTATGCCGCAGCAGCTTGCGAGCGGCACCCAGACCATCTTCTACTGGAAAGGAAACACCACTCCACCCGGGGATTACAAGAAGTGGACCGACATGGTCATTGCGCTGCTTGATCACTTGAAAGCCCGCTACGGCGAGGAAACTGCGGACTGGCCGATCGAAGTGTGGAACGAGCCGAACCTTCCGGGGTTCTGGTACAATGCAGATATGGAGGAGTATTTCAGGCTGTTTAAAGAGACCTTTTGCGCAATTAAGGCCTATGACAGCCGCTTCAAGGTCGGAGGCCCCGCTATCTGCGGCGTCAGAGACGCGGAGTGGATCAGGAGCTTCCTCGACTTCTGCAAAAAAGAGGGGATCCGCCCCGACAGGATCACTAGGCACCATTATACCGTGGAATTTCCCGAGAGAATAGGCCATTACGACTATTCCAGGCTTGAGGACTCAAAGATGCGCTTCGAAAATCTACAGTCCACAAGGGACATAGTTGATTCCTTCGAGGAGTTTAAGGGTCTGCCCATTCACCTTACGGAGTTCAGCACCTCTTATACCCCGAGAGGCGTGATCCATGATACAAACCTCAACGCGGCCTATCTTGCAAGGCAGCTTGCCGGTCTAGGGGATGTGAACGAGGCCTATTCATACTGGACCTTCGGCGATGTATTCGAGGAACAGGGGGTACAGAATTCGCTGTTCCACGGCGGTTTTGGAATGGTGGCTTCCGGCTGTATTCCCAAGCCGACCTTCTGGACCTTTTACTTTTTCAAGAAGCTTAAGCTATTTGGCAGTAAATGTGTTTACAGAGACGATAACGCTGCAGTGGTCAAGGGGGAGAGGGGTTATGCCGGAATCCTCTGGAACATAGATGAAGGCGACCTGATAAAAGAGATATCCTTTGACTTGGGCGCTGATAAGAATCGGGAAAATGAGTATACTCTGATAACCCGGACTGTGGATGAGACCTGCTGCAATCCGCTTAAAGTATGGCATGATCTTGGAGAACCGGCTTATCCGACCCCGGAAGAGACCGGGCTGATAAAGAGCTCATCACAGCCGCTCGTTGAGAGCCGCATTGTGAAGGCCGGCGATAAGGCAGCAGTAGCTGTACCTGTTAGAAATAACGGAGTTGTATACTTTACGCTTACCGAAAGGAAATTTACACCCGACAGAGGCTACGACTACGACAAGGTCATCTCGTTTCACTGATATTGCCGTATCAGGCACAAAACGGTGAAGTCCTTCGGAGGGCTTCGCAGCTGTATTTCAGGAAGGAACCTGAATGAATTGGAGCGCTTAAATGAATGCATTGATAATCGGCGGGAGCGGAGGACTGAGCAGCGTAGTTGCCGGACTTGCAATGAAGAAATACCGGGTATGGACGGTGACAAGGGGACTGCGTGAGCTTCCTGCGGGCGTAATACCCGTTAAGGCAGACAGAAACAATCCCGAAGAACTGAGGCGGGCGCTTGATGCGCAGAACGTCAGATGGGACGTTGTGTTTGACTGTATCTGCATGAACAGTGAGCATGCGGAAGCGGATCTTGAGATACTGCCGAAATATACCGGCAGACTGGTGGTTGTATCGACGGATTCGGTTTATGACGGACGCTGCAAAAGAATTCCGGAAAACGAAGACGGGATCTGCGTACATGAAACGGGAGCAGTCGGTGACTGCACCTATGCCGGCAATAAGAGGCGCATGGAGGAGGTATTCCTTCGTGATATGAGTACAGGTATGTCGGGCCTGAAGGTCACGATCTTCAGACCCGGACATATATACGGCCCCGGATTTCTGCTGGGGTGCTTTCCCGAGCACAGCAGGCAGAAGGAGCTGCCTGAGCTGATACTTAAGGGGATGCCCATTCGCCTGGTCGGAAGGGGGATTTACATCATACATCCCATTTATGTGGATGACCTTGCGGAAGCCATGGTCGACTGCGCGGAGAACGAAAAGACCTTTCAGCAGGTTTTCTGCATAGGCGGACCCGAGGCAGTGGAGAACAGGACATACTACGAGGCTGTTGCCGAGTGCCTCGGTGTGGGATTGAATATTGAAGAGGTGCCCTTATCCGGATATCCGGAGCAGCATCCGGAGTATTCTGGACATCTGTGCCATCGGGTATACGATCTCTCAAAGCTTAAGGAGGCCGGAGTCCGGATGCCGGCGGTCAAGCTGAAGGAGGGCATCGCAAGAAGCCTTGTTTCCATGGGATACGATCTGATGTGTAAAGAGATGCAAAATGAATGAGATTGAAATCAGAGAAGCCACTTCGGCTGACGTTTCAAGCATACTCGCATATATGAAAACGGTCGGCGGGGAGACCGATAATCTTACCTGCGGCGCGGAGGGCTGGAGAGACAATGCAGAGGACTGTTCAAATAGTTGTAGTTGAAGATGATAGGGATCTGGCGAACGGCCTGTGCAGGGCCCTTAAGGAAGATGCGAGGTCAATCGTTTCCTGTGAAGACCTGAAAAGTGCCAGGGATCAGATATTCCTGACCAATCCGGCTCTGATCCTTCTGGATATCAATCTTCCGGACGGCAGCGGCCTTGATCTCGTAAAAGAGATACGGGAAAAGAATCTGCCGGTTCCGATCATCCTGCTTTCCGCCAATGATACGGATTCGGATGTTGTGAAGGGACTCGAGCTCGGGGCGGATGATTATGTTACAAAACCGTTTTCACTGAGCGTGCTCCGTGCAAGGGTCAACACACAGCTGAGAAAGCATGAAGCGGACGCTCCGGGAGATGTGATCAGGATCGGCGATTACTCGTTTGATTTCGAGAGAATGATATTCACGGTGTCATCAGAGGAAGTCTCTTTAAGCAGGATCGAGCAGCGTCTGTTAAAGATGCTGGTACTCAACAGGGGCATCACGCTTTCGAGAGATGTCCTTATAGACAGGCTGTGGACGGACGGAGCGGAATACGTTGATGAGAATGCGCTTTCCGTAGCAATAAAAAGGCTCCGTGACAAGCTTTCTGCGAAGGATTATATCAAGACGGTCTATGGTCTGGGATATATGTGGGTAAAGAGCGATGAATGAATGGCTTTTGATAACAGCGGGAATAGTTACGGCGGGCGCACTGTTTTATGCCTTTTATAAAGAATACCGTACGGGAAAGATAATCAGGGGCCTTCAGAAAATGCTTGAAGAAGCCACCCGCGGTGAATTCCGCGAAAGCGGGTACAGCGAGGACGAGGTTTCAAAGCTTGAGTCCAAACTGGCGGATTATCTGGAATCGTCCGCGCTTTCCGCAGCAAATGTAAAGAAGGACCGGGATAAGATAAAAACGCTTATTGCCGATATCTCGCATCAGACAAAAACGCCCATTGCAAACCTGATACTGCACAGCGAGCTTCTTAAGGAATCCGAGCTTACATCCGATCAGAGGGAGAGCCTTACCGCGATAGAGAACGAGGCGGAGAAGCTTCGGTTCCTCGTTGATGCTCTCGTCAAGCTGTCCCGTCTGGAAAACGGGATAATGGTCCTTGAACCGAAGGAAGATGACCTTTCGAGGCTTGTAAAGGAGGTCGGAAACACCATGCGGCTGAAGGCTGAGGGCAAGGGTCTTTATCTGCATACTGCGGAGGAAAGCGAAAGGGCTTCCTTTGATTACAAATGGACACTTGAGGCTGTCAGCAATATAGTGGACAATGCCGTAAAATACACCGATAATGGCGGTATCGAGATATCTTTTAAGTCGACCGAGATGTTTGCGTGCATAAGCGTCAGGGATACCGGCATCGGAATCGCCGAAAGCGACATACCCAGGATATTCTCGCGTTTCGGACGCCTTCAGTCCTCAAGGGAAAAAGAAGGAGTCGGAATAGGATTATATCTTGCAAGAGAGATAATCACCAAGGAAGGCGGATACATAAAGGTGAATTCCGAGCCCGGAGAGGGAACGGAGTTCCTGATATATCTGAAAAAATGATCCGGAGCCCGCTTCCGGGTCCAAATCTTTCAAAACTGACAGAATTGAGTATGCGGTCCGAAAGAATCTGGAAAGAATCAGGTGTGATAATCAGTGTGTAGAGAAAAGCTCTGCACACTTTTTTATATATAAGCGAGGTATAATATGAGCATTTTGGAAGCAAGGGATCTGAAGAAGATATACGGTGAAGGAGAAAACAGTGTTCACGCGCTTGACGGAGTTGACCTTCAGGTGAACAAAGGAGAATTCGTTGCGATCGTAGGTACGTCGGGAAGCGGTAAGTCCACGCTGCTGCATATGCTTGGAGGGCTGGACAGGCCCACATCCGGTACGGTGCTTGTAAATGATGTGGATATATCGAAGCTCGGGGATGATGAGCTTACGATATTCAGACGCAGAAAGATCGGGTTCGTATTCCAGGCATTCAATCTGGTGCCGGTCTTAAACGTTTATGAGAACGTTATCCTTCCGATGGAGTTGGACGGCGAGAAGGTCGACGCGGCATATGTGGACGAGATACTGGAAACTCTTATGCTGTCTGCCAAGAAGGAGGCCCTCCCGAACCAGCTGTCCGGCGGTCAGCAGCAGAGAGTGGCTATAGCAAGAGCCCTGGCCTTCAGACCGGCTATCATTCTGGCGGATGAACCTACAGGCAATCTTGACTCCAAGACCGGGCAGGATGTACTGAGCCTGCTTAAGATCTCCGCGGAAAAGTACGCACAGACCATAGTTATGATCACTCACAATGACGAAATAGCGCAGATGGCTGACAGGATCATCAGGATCGAGGACGGACATATCGTATCTGCGGGTGAAAGGAGATAAGGCCTCATGAGAGTCGAAAACAGAAAGTCCATACGCCGTCTGGCCTTCAGAAGCATGATGGCTAACAGACGCCGCAACCTGATAGCAACGACTGCCATTATCCTTACTGCCGTTCTTTTTACAACGCTGTTTACGATCATGCTTTCGATCAATGCGACCTATGAAACGAGCTGCTTCAGACAGCTCGGCGGCTGCGAGCACGGAAGCTTTAAGTCGGTAACGGAGAAGGACATTGAAATCCTTTCATCCGACAGAAGGATAAAAGAGGCGGGCCTTCGCACCGTGGTAGGCGTGAATTCGTCGTCAATCTTCAAGAACCGCTCCGCAGAGATAAGCTATATGGACGAAACCACGGCAAAGTGGTCGTATATAGAATTAAAGGAGGGGCATTTTCCCGAAGCGCGAAACGAAGTGGTAATGGATACCGAGGCGCTTGCCGTACTTGGAGCAAGCCCTGTGATCGGCACGGAGATAAAGATCCCCTTTGAGCTTTTGAATACCTATAGCATCGGCACGGAATATGAAGACACGTTTGTTTTATCGGGATACTGGGAATATGACAGGATGTGCCCTGCACATTTCATCAATATTTCCAGGGCTTATCTTGATGAACTTGAGAAGAGCGCGGAGGAAAACGGTCTCGAGCCCTTCAGGACCGATATGGGCGTGATGCTCAGGTCTTCATTTAATCTTGAAAACACAATGGCCGGGATCGCTCTTGATGCGGGCTATGACATTGCGGATCCGACTGCGGATAATTATCTTGACTTCGGAGTCAATCCGGGATACCACAGCATAAGTGTTACGGAGGAAGCGGATTCCGCGGAAACCATTCTGGCGATCCTTGCGTTTTCTCTCCTGATAGCGTTTACGGGATATCTGATCATTTACAATGTTTTTCAGATCTCGGTCGCGGGGGATATCAAGTTCTACGGATTGCTTAAAACTATCGGAGTCACTTCACGCCAGCTCAAAAGGATCATAAGGATACAGGCGATGTCTCTGTGCCTCGCCGGAATACCTCTGGGGCTTCTCGCGGGCTACGGGCTCGGAGCCGGGCTCACAGGAGTTGTGCTCAAGACCAGCAGCCTTCCGATGGATTCCCTCACGATCAGCACGTCGCCGCTTATCTTCATAATGTCGGCAGTGTTTGAAATAGTGACAGTCCTTATTTCAACGGCGAAGCCGGGACGTATGGCGGCAAAGGTTTCTCCTGTGGAAGCATTGAGGTATACGGAAGGAAGCGGGATAAAGAAAAAGAGCCGCGCGACCAAGGGTGCAAAGGTTACAAGCATGGCATTCGCCAATCTGGGACGCAATAAAAAGAAAACCGTGCTGGTATTTGTATCCCTTGCTCTGGCGGTCGTACTCCTGAATACCGTATTTCTTTTCACTGGCGGCTTCGACAGCGAAAAATGGCTCTCACATACCGTTACCTTTGACTTTGTTGTGGGCAAGAACGATTATTTCAAGTTTAACGGCGCCTTCTTTAAGGAAAGAGGTGTTGCCGGGGAGGACGTGGCATATATCAACGAACACACGGATATTGAAAAGGGCGGTATGGGCTATGATATCGGATGCTATGTGAATATGGTGGTCGACGAGAAGACCTATAATAATTTTGTGGAAAGAAGTCAGGGATTCGGGATGATAAGCCGCGGCGAAAACGGAGAGTTCTTTGAGTTCGGTGTCGCGGAAGCCATGGATGATGCTCTTATCGACAAGATCTCTGTATATGAAGGTGACGTAAGTCTTCTGAAGGACCCGAATGAACGTTATATTGCTTTTATTTCCTATCAGGATGAGTTCGGAAATGTGGTACCCGATGCAGATGCGCCGGGGATCGGGGAAAAAGTAAGGATCGCCTTTGCGGAGGATGTAAAGGAAAGCGGCGACGACTACGTATTCGCAAGTATAAAGGAGTATGAGTACACCGTTGCGGCATACGCTGTTGTGCCCGAAGCAATAGGTCCGAGAAAAGCTTCAAGAGGCATCAATGTCATATTCGGATCGGGATCACTCGCAAAAGACCTTGGCGATAAGGTGATACCCATGCTGTATGCCTTTGATGTGACCGACAGCGAGGCGGAAAAAGCAGCGGAAAGCTTTCTTGCCGGCTTCTGCTCCGACACCGCATCCGAGTATATGTACGAGAGCAAGGCCCTGCAGAGACAGGAATTTGACGAACTCAAGAACATGTTCCTGATCCTCGGCGGAATACTGTGCGGTATCATCGGCGTTGTCGGAATGCTCAACTTCTTCAACGCGGTGATGGCCGGTATCATTGTCAGGAAAAATGAGATCGCGGTGCTTCAGGCTATAGGAATGACCGGAAAACAGGTCAGGGGAATGCTGATGACGGAAGGACTTATCTATTCCGCGGGGTCCGGCCTCATAGCCCTTGCGCTTTCGCTTGCCTTCGTTCCTGTATTGAATGTTGCCGCCAACAACATGTTCTGGTTTTATTCGAAGCATTTCTCGATCACGCCGATACTCGCCGCACTGCCGGTAATGGTCGTGCTCGGGATCTGCATTCCGCTGATGTCCTACAGGAGCATTTCCGGGGCAAGCATCGTTGAGAGGATCCGTGAGATCGGAACCTGAAAAAAAGGCATAAGTTTTGATAAACCCCGGAGGGTTGACTCTCCGGGGTTTTTGCCATCATCTTCGGGAGAGATGCATTCACAGTATACAAAAAAGTACACAAAAGAAAAAAACAGTATTCAAATAAAGACGGAACTGATATAATAGAAGTACTGTGCAAGATGATGAAATGTACGTAGAAAGGGTACCGGGAAATGAGGTACAATATTGAGTTTCAGATCAGTGCATTGGTGTTTCTGCTTCTGGTCTTCTGCATTTTCTTAATTAAAAGCCGTAAATGGACGCCTGATAATAAATGCTTTGCAAGGCTTTCTTTCTTTACTGTTCTCCTTACCGTGGATGACATTATCTGTCCGATCCTGCTTGCGACACCCGAGGTTGATACATTCTGGAAGCTCGCGACCGGTAAGATATATATCGTGCTGATGTTCATGTGCATGTTCCAGCTGCTTCAGTACACTATCTGCATATCGTTCGGTGATGACATTGAGAATGTTCCCGTATGGATGCGGCGCTTCTACTACATCACGCCCTGGATCGGCGCCGGCCTTGCCGCAGGCTCGGTCTTCCTGCCTCTGTATTATTACAGCGATTCCGTAGCCGCATATGTGTACGGTCCCTGTCAGGATCTCTGCTATGCGACCGGTGCCGTGCTGGCAGTTTTCTTCCCTGTATTCACCTTCCTTTTCAGGAAGCGCAGTACGCTTGAAAGGCGTATCCCCATATATGCGTATGTATTCATCGAGGCAGTGACGGCTGCACTCGAGAGCTGGAACAAGGAGCTTCTCATTACCAGTCTGTCGATGGTCATCACTATCTTCCTGATCTACTTTACGCTTCAGAATCCGGACATCGTGGCTCTTCTTGAGCGTAACCGCAAGATCAGCGAGATGATGGCGGATATCGAGCAGAAGAACGAGCGTGTTGCGGAGCTCAGGGGAGCTGAGCTGGCAAACCAGGCCAAGTCCAGATTCCTTGCAACAATGTCGCATGAGATCAGGACCCCTATCAACACCATTCTCGGAATGGACGAGATGATCCTCCGCGAGAGCGGCGAGGGGCCCATCGTATCCTACGCCGAGGATATCAAGAGCGCGGGAAGAACACTTCTGTCGATCATCAACGACATTCTTGATTTTTCGAAGGTTGAGGAGGGCAAGCTCGAGATACTGCCCACTCAGTACGACCTTGTATATGTTGTAAACGACCTTGTAAACATGACCCGCCCGCGCGCTGAGAAGAAGGGCCTTGGTTTTGTTGTCGAGGTTGATGAGACCACCCCTCATATCCTCTACGGAGATGAGATACGTATCCGTCAGTGCGCGACCAACCTGCTGACGAATGCGGTAAAATATACCAGAAGCGGAACCGTTACGCTCAGTATCGGCTTCGATAAGATAACGGATGACCGCATCGCCCTTCGTATCTGCGTTACAGATACCGGCATCGGCATGAAGCGCGAGGACATGGACCAGCTCTTTGCGCCGTTCTCACGCATCGAGGAGATGCGCAACCGCAATATCGAAGGCACCGGACTCGGAATGAGCATCACCAAGCAGCTTCTCGATCTTATGGGAAGCAGGCTCGACGTGCAGAGTGTTTACGGAGAAGGCTCCACATTCTCATTTTCAGTTGAACAGCCCGTAGTAAAATGGAGGCCGATCGGCAGTCTGGCGGACCGCTTTGAAGCCAGGGCGGCAAGGGAAACCTACCGAGAGATGTTCCAGGCTCCCGGCGCGCGAGTACTCGTTGTTGATGACACTCCGGTAAACCTTGCGGTCATCAGCGGCCTTCTCAAAAAGACACGCGTACAGGTTGTTACTGCCGGCTCCGGAAGGGAAGCTATCGCGAAGGCATCGCGCGAAAAATTCGATGTATTTATAATTGACCATATGATGCCCGAAATGGACGGCATCGAGACAATGATAGAGCTGCGCAAGCTGCCCGACGTATCCGATAAGCCGTTTATCGCGCTGACCGCAAACGCAATATCTGGCGCGCGTGAAATGTATCTTGAGGTAGGCTTCACGGACTATCTCTCCAAACCCGTTGACGCAAAGGCACTCGAGAAGACTCTTATGTCCTGCCTGCCTCCCGAGAAGCTGAAGACTCCGAACAAGGAAGCAGGATTTACAACGCTTGAGGAAAAGCCTCTGATACTTGTTTCGGATGATGATCCGATGACCTGCGCGATGGCAGGTGAGATACTCGGCAAGGATTTCCGTGTGGAATCCTGCATGAGCGGTTCGGAAACCTCTGCACGTGCGGATGCGCTGCGTCCCGATCTTATCCTTCTGGATATCAATCTCGGCGACGCAAGCGGTTTTGATGTGCTCCGCGCGTTGAGGGCTTCCACGGCGACCGCCGAGATCCCGGTAGTATTCCTTACCGGCGAGAGTGACGAAGAAACCGAGATAAAGGGCTTCAGGGACGGAGCTGCCGATTTCGTAAGGAAACCCTTTGTACCCGAGGTCCTTCAGCGCCGTATCGGACGCATCATCACGCTGAACCGTCTTCAGCGCGATCTTCTGAGCGAGGTGCGCCACCAGACTATCCGTGCGGTACATCTTACCCGCGAGATGATGTTCGCGCTTTCCCGCGCGATCGACGCAAAGGATCATTATACCAGCGGTCATTCGGAAAGAGTTGCGGCATACTCTGCCGAGATCGCGCGCCGAATGGGCAGAAGCGCCGAAGAGCAGGAGCATATCTACGAGATGGGACTGCTTCATGATATAGGCAAGATCGGAGTTCCGGAGGAGATCATCAATAAGACCTCAAAGCTTCCGGAGGAGGAATTCGAGCGCATCAAGCGTCATACGGTCATCGGAAGCGACATCCTCCGCCTTATCACGGAGATGCCCGAGCTTTCCACCGGAGCGCGTTCACATCATGAACGCTATGACGGAAAGGGTTATCCGGACGGCCTTAAGGGCACCGAGATACCGGAAGCAGCGCGCATCATCTGTCTTGCGGACTGCTATGATGCGATGACTTCAACACGTACCTATTCCAAGCCCAGAAAGCAGAGCGAGGTACGCGCGGAGATAAAGCGCTGCGCCGGAACCCAGTTTGATCCCGAGATAGCCAAGGTCCTTATCAGAATGATCGATGAGGACAAGAATTTCGTGATGAATGAACGCACGGCGGATATCCATATCTGGAAGGGCAGTGACCGCCTGTGGACTATTACGGAGGAGCATGCCGAACAGACAGGGCTCAATTCCGGATTTGATGACGGCGGAGCGAAAGAACCGGAATCTCTGCCGAGGTGGGTGCCTGAGATCGAGGAGATCAGCATCGATTCCGGTCTGAGACACTGCGGAACCAGGGAGACTTATCTTGAAGCCCTGACGATCTATGCGAAGAACGGAGCCGCGAGCGCTGACGATATAGAAAAGTACTGGGGCGCGCGTGATATCGAGAATACGACGGTGAAGGTCCATGCTCTAAAGAGTACGTCGCGTACCATAGGAGCCGAGAAGCTAGGAGCGCTGGCAGAGAAGCTGGAGATGGCCGGCAAGGCGGGCGACGAGGCGACACTTGATGCCGAACTGCCCGGACTTCTCGAACGTTATCGCGGGCTGGTCGGAAAGCTCGCTCCTCTGCTTGAAAAGCCGGAGGAGACTCCGAAAGATGATGACCTCCCGATGATCACCGATGAGGAGCTGCTCGAGGCATATGATTCGATGCGAGAATTTATAGTTAGTCTTGATTCTGACAGTATGTCGTATATAATAAATTATCTCGATGGATTCAGGATCCCGGAAAATGAGCGTGAGCGGGTAGAGGGACTCCGCAAGGCAGTGGGAAGCTATGACTGGGATCGCGTGAACGAGCTCCTTTCGGAAGGAAAGGGAAGCTGACGCGGATTGTGCCGCGTTATAAAGAAGGGAATAATCTATGGCAGGTTTGACAGGAAAGGTTTTACTTATTAATCACGGCGCTATGCTGATGACCAATACGCTGGTGGCGACCTTGAAAAAGGCCGGTATCGACACTGTTCATGTAGAGCCGAGGATTGAAGCGATCCAGTTTGAAAAAGAAGGGGCCGACGCAGTCGTGCTTTTTGTGGGCGATTATGTGTATGGTTCGTCCGATCTTTTATCGTACCTGAAGGATTTCTGCTTCAATACAGATACTCCGCTCTGCGTTGTCGGATACGAAAAAGAACTTGCGGAGATGGAGGAACTGATCTCCCGCAGCCTGATCGCGTGTGAATTCAAGCGTCCCATCGATGTAAAGAGCCTTTCTGCCGAGCTTCAGACCATTGTCCGCAAGGAGAACCTCAACAGAAAGAAGCAGCATCATATACTTCTGGTAGATGATGACATCACGTTTTTACAGATGATGCAGGAGTGGCTGGGCTCAAGATATCAGGTTACTGCCGCGCGTTCGGGAATGCAGGCGATCAGCTACATCGCAGGGCACACCTCTGACCTGATCCTGCTTGACTATGACATGCCGGTTACTTCGGGCCCCCAGATACTGGAGATGCTCCGCAGCGAACCCAACTCCGCCAAGATACCTGTTATCTTCCTTACGGGCAAGAATGACCGTGAGAGCGTTATGAATGTTATGCGGCTTAAGCCCGAGGGATATCTTCTGAAGTCGATCAGCAGGAACGAACTTCTCGAAGCGGTGGCTCATTTCTTTGATACAAGAAAATGGGACAGCCTTCTTTCGGAGCTCTGAGAATAAGAAGGAGCTGTTAAGTTTCCCTTCTTTTTCTCCTTACGCGGTTGATATGTCTTACGAAATCGCCGCTTTCCATAAGGTCTGCAAGGACATATTGTTCAAGTGCCGGAACGGAACAGGAGTAGAAACCGATCTTTTCGCGGAACTGCTTCTCGAGTCCTTCCGGTATTACCATGTATGCCGTTCTCATAAAGGAGCCGATGGTCTTGCTGAAGGTGTTGACGTAAATGACCCGGCTCTCTTCATCCTTTGAAAAAAGCGTTTCTTCGGGCTTTCTGCTCACCGAGAACTCGGATTCAAAATCATCTTCAATTATTATTCCGTTTTTCTTCCTGCTCCAGTTTATGTATTCCTGCTTTTTTGCCGCCGAAGCCGTAACACCCGTGGGAAAGCTCCGGTAGGGCGTAACGTGGAGCACGCCCGCGTTTGTCTTCCATAGCTGTTCACTTTGTATACCGTCGGGGCCCAGATCGAGCTTGTCGGTGGTGATGCCCTCCGCGTCATATATCTCGGAGATCTTGCGGTAGGAGGGATTTTCTATCGCGTAGATCCTGTCGCGGCCCAGCGCACGCACGATCAGCCCGTACAGGTATTCCGCTCCCGATCCGATGACGATCCTTGAATGCCCGGTCCGTATTCCCCTGTTTTTTATGAGATAATCGGAGATCGCGATACGAAGGGCTTCGCAGCCATAGGAATCGGGCCTCTCCCTGATAGCGTCGGCGTATTCGCTCAGAACCCTTCGAACGGTCCTTGCGTATATATTGAACGATAAGGCCTCGTCAGCTCCGGAGCTTGCGGCCGGACGGGAAATGATCCTGTGCGGGGAGGAAGCGGAGAAATTCTCGTTTTCACGGTAATTGACGAAATAACCGCTCTTTTCGCGCGCTACAGCGTAGCCCTCCTCCATAAGAAGCTCATAAGCATGCACGACGGTTATCACACTGACACCGTAGTTTTCGGCGGTCACTCTCTTTGAGGGAAGCTTCGAGCCGTATTCATAAATGCCCGACACGATTTTCCTGCGGATATCTTCATAGATCTCAATATATCTGGTCATATAAAATTCTCCGATTCTGGTGATTTCAATAGTACCAAACCAATGATATATTACACAGTAACAAAAATCAACAGGGAAAGCTGCTGATGAAAAAGAGTGTAAAGGAGAATGAATATCATGGAAAACAAAAGCAGGAAACAGACACTTCTGAAGCTTACCTATGCGGGTCTCATGGCTGCTCTGTGCTATGTGGGATATGCGGTGTTCCCCGCGATCAATGCCGGAGGAACCAAGATACATATCGGAAACGCGTTCGTAGTACTCGGCGCTCTTTTCCTCGGCGGATTGTACGGCGGAATCGCCGGAGCTGTCGGACTCTCGGTGGCTGATATCCTCGGAGGATTCGCACAGTCGGCTCCGAGAACCTTCATAACCAAGCTTGTCATCGGTCTTATCGTTGGACTTGTTGCGCATGTTGCCGCAAAGATATCCCACAACCATCCGAGAAGCTATCTGATCAAGTGGTCGGTGATCTCCGCAGTTGCGGGACTCGGTTTTAACTGTGTCTTTGAGCCTGCGCTCAAGTATGTATGGTATACGGTCCTCACACCCAATGCCGAAAAGGCCGCTTCCGCGATCAAGGCACTTGTTGCGGTCACGACCTATGCGACCATCATCAACGCGGTGATCAATTCCGTGATAGCCGTGATCGCGTATCTTGCGCTCCGTCCCGTACTCTTCAAGGCGGCCATCCTCGGAAATCTCGATGAGGAGGATGCGACAGCGGAGGTTGCAGCACATACGGCAGGTAATTCTTAAGTCATTTTGGTGATCGGGGGATCATCGGCGGATACTGCACCGATGATCCTCTTTTTTGATGCCGTTTAATATGTTATACTTGACCTTAAATAAAGTTTTTTGCAAAAACGGGGGGTTTATGAAGGGGAATTATACCACGGGACAAACGGGAGCGCGCAGTGCCAGCCTCAGGCTTGCGGCGCTCGTTATCATTCTTGTTCTTATGGCCTCAGCAGCGGCGGGATGCTCGGGAGAGAAGGAGGAGAGCAAACCGCAGCGTCTGATACTCGGTTTCAGCCAGCTCGGTTCAGAGAGTGCCTGGAGGATCGGAAATACGCGTGACATTGAGGACAAGGCGGACCTCTACGGGATCGGACTTATGCTGGAGAACGCGAACCAGAAGCAGGAGAATCAGATAGACGCCATCAGAAGATTTATCGCGTACAAGGTCGATGTCATCGCGTTTTCACCGATCGTCGAAGAAGGCTGGGACAATGTTCTTCTGGAGGCCAAGAAGGCGGGTATACCGGTGATACTTGTGGACAGGGACATCAGCACGGAGACCGAGGGACTGACCAGCTGCCTTATAGGCGCGGATTTTTATAAGGAAGGCGTAATGGCGGCAGAGTATCTTATCCGCAAGGCCGACAGCCTGGAGCAGGATCACGTGAAGATCGTTGAGATCACCGGAACCGAGGATTCCACTCCCATGATGCAGCGGCAGGCCGGATTTATGGATACGATACTTGCCGATGAGCGCATGGAGGTGCTCGAGAGCGTCAACGGTGATTTCCTGAAAAGCCGCGGCGCCGAGTGCATGAGATATCTGCTCGAAACCTACGGCTCGGAGATAGATGTGGTCTACAGCCACAACGACGAGATGACGCTCGGCGCGCTTCCCGAGATCGAGGCGGCTGGCTATGTTCCGGGAAAGGACATCATCATTATCTCGATCGACGGCGGGCAGGAGGCCATAGACGTCCTTAAAAGCGGCAGGATAAACTGTGTCGTGGAATGCACGCCGATGCTGGGAAGCGAGCTGATGAATACCGCGATAAAACTGAAAAACGGCGAAGAGGTTGAGAAGGTGATCCATCCGGCAGAGACGTATTTCTCCGACGAGCAGGATCTTAGCGCGATCACGAAACGGAGCTACTGATTATCATGGCAAAGGTCAGAACTGAAAAAAGCATTATCGGCAAGATCGACGGCATGAGCCGCAAGCTGGTGCTTATGCTCGTGATCCCGATCTTTATCAGCCTTGTGCTGATGCTTGGCTATGCGATCAGGTATCACAGCTCCATAGCCAGGATGGAGACCATAGCGAGCCTTAAGACAGAGGTCGCGGAGGGCATTCCGGGACGCGTATGGGATGTCGTGAGCGGCAGGGACACCATTGTGGGCAGCAGGGTCTACCAGAGGATCCATTCCGTATATGACACCATAGACGATGTTACCGGGAAAACGGACGAGGAGAACCGGCTTTCGCTCATTGTCGCGTACCGTACGATGCAGACGCTTGAAAACTACGTCGATCAGATACGGGACAATATTGAGAAGCAGCTTCCCGTGGTCCAGAACGAAGCTGTTCTCAGCGAGATCAGAGATGTCGCCAAGCTTGTCGACAGTATGCTCAACGAATATATCGCCCAGGAGATTGCCTCGACGGCGCGGATGAGCATCTCCCTGAGAGCGATGATCATCATAACCGCGATAGCGGAGGCTGTGGTCGTGATCGTAGCGCTGATCATGCAGAAGCGTTCGATGAACGAGACGGCGGCCTTTGTAAAGCAGCCTATAGACCGCCTTGAAGAGGTGACCGCAATGCTCGCGGAGGGAACGCTTGATGCGAGGCTGACGGATACGGACGTTACCGAGCTCAGAAACCTTACGATACAGGTTAATACAATGGCTGACAGGCTTGAAGCGATGATGGAAAAGAGCCTTCAGGACGGACGAAACCTTCGAAAGGCAGAGCTCAGGACGCTTCAGGCACAGATAAACCCTCATTTCCTGTATAATACCCTTGACGCGATCGTATGGAAGGCGGAGGCCGGAGACAAGGACGAGGTCATTCAGCTGACAAGCGCGCTGAGCGATTTCTTCAGGATCAGCCTTTCATCCGGCGCGGACTGGATACCCATCAGTCAGGAAAGAAAGCATATTGAAGGATATCTTAAGATACAGCAGACAAGATATCGCGACATTATGAATTATGAGATAGACATACCCGAGGATATAGGACAGTTCTATATCCTGAAGCTTCTTCTCCAGCCGCTGGTCGAAAACGCGCTCTACCACGGCATAAAGATAAAACGCGGAGGAGGTACGATCAGGGTTTCGGGAAGAGTTGAGGAAGGTTTTCTGGTGTTCAGCGTAAAGGATACGGGATGCGGAATGACCGCGGAGCAGCTGAAGGACCTCAACGAGAGAATGAAGAAGGGACAGCCTTCCGTAAGCGCGGGTTCCGGAGGATTCGGACTGGTGAACGTAAACCTCCGCATAAGGCTGTATTACAACCAGAGTGAGGGACTGCAGATAGAAAGCGGTCCGGGTGGTACCGAGGTCAGGTTCAGGGTTCCCTGCAGGACCAGAGAGGAGATAGAGCTTAGGGATGAAAGTGTTTCTGGTTGATGATGAGATAGTTATAAGAGAGGGGATAAGAGAGTCGTTTCCCTGGGAGGGCTCCGGATATACGCTTGTAGGCGAGGCTCCCGACGGAGAAATGGCGCTTCCGATGATCAGGGATACGAATCCTGATATCGTGATCACGGATATCAAGATGCCTTTCATGGACGGCATCGAGCTTTGCAGGACCCTGCGCGGACAGATGCCTTGGATAGGGATAATAGTCCTCAGCGGTTATGATGAATTCGAATATGCCCGGCAGTGCATTCAGCTCGGGGTACGCGAATACCTGCTCAAGCCCATCAACGCGGAGGATCTCCGCGGGGTACTTGACAAGGTCAGCGCGCAGATAATAGCGGAGAGGAAAAACCTTGAGCACGCCGCGAGCCTCAGGGCGCGCATGGAAAGCGGCAGCAGGTTCGTCAGGGAAAAGCTGATCGGGTCTCTGTTTTCCGATGAAGCATCCGAGGATGACGCCCATACCGCGATCGAACAGCTGCGTTCGATGGGATGCCCTGTTCCCGCCGCATATTATGTCGTGATAGATTCCGCCTTCACACCTACGGGAGAGGGGCAGGAAGCCGCGGCCGCGCTTGCCGACAGCAGCGGAGGGATCGTGCACACATCGTCGAGCCGCACGGGCACCCGGCTTCTGGTTCTCGGAGACAGCTCGGAGGATGCCGAAGAAAGGGCGTATGCCTTCGCGAATTCTCTTGTGAGGGAGCTCGAACGCGCCGGCTGCTCCCAGATACGTACCGGAATAGGCGAGATCGTCGATAAACCCGAGGAGATCATAAACAGCTTCAAGACTGCGCGGCATATACGTCATCTGCTCGTAAAGAGAACCGAAGAGCAGGCCTTTATCCTTGGAGTGCGTGAAATGGGCGAACCCGCGGAGGATACAAGGACTCCCTCGGTAATAAATGACGCCAAGCTCTATATGGCGCAGCATTTCTCCGATCCTAACCTTATGCTTCAGGATGTGGCAAAAGCGGTGAACATGAGCAACAGCCGTTTTTCCACGGTATTTTCACAGCAGAACGGGCAGACCTTTACCGAGTATCTTATTTATCTGCGGCTTAACAGGGCAAAGGAGCTTCTGAGGCGTACGAACATGAAAAGCGCCCAGATAGCGCGGGAGTCCGGATACAACGATGCCCATTATTTCAGCTATATATTTAAGAAAAATACCGGAATAACGCCGTCGGAATACCGCACCCGGTATCAAAACGAACCTGAGTAAAACGAAAACCAACCGTTTACAGAAAACGTGTAGAAAACTGATATAATTTTCAACCAAAACGAAACGAACCTCGATTTACCTCCCGGCCCGATTAGGCTATCCTATGTACAGACAGTCCGATCGGGCTGTATAACATCTATTTATTTTTTAGGAGGAGAAAGTATGAGAAAAGTTTCTAGAACACTGCTTGTTGCTCTGTTACTCGTGCTTGTAGTTGTATTGGGTGCATGCTCGAAGAAGTCCGGCAACATCAAGGTTGGCGTTGTTAACAACCCCCCTTCGGAGTCCGGTTACCGCGAAGCAAACGTTAAGGACATGGAGAAGGTTTTCTCGGCAGAGAACGGCTATGAGTTGAAGACATTCTACAGCCTTAAGAACGATGAGCAGCTTCAGGCAGCTCAGGGCTTCATCACAGAAGGCGTTGATTACCTTCTTATTTCTGCAGCTGAGACAACCGGCTGGGACGAAGTTCTCAAGAAGGCTAAGGAAGCCGGAATCAAGGTTTATCTCTTTGACCGTATGATCGATGTCAGCGACAGCCTCTACGAGGCAGCAGTTGTTTCCGATATGGCTAAGGAAGGCGAGACCGCAGTTAACTGGCTGCTCGCTCAGAATCTTCCCGAGTACAACGTGATCCATATCCAGGGCGCTATGGGTTCCGATGCACAGATCGGCCGTACAGGAGCTCTTGATGCACAGTTCGCATCAGGCAAGATGAACAAGGTTATACAGCAGACTGCTACATGGGATGAAGCAGAAGCTAAGAAGATCGTTGAGTCCGTTATCAACAGCGGTGATAAGTTCAACGTAATCTACGCTGAGAACGACGGTATGGCTAAGGGTGCCGTAGCAGCACTTGACGAAGCAGGTATCACTCACGGAACAAAGGGCGACGTTATAGTAATGGGCTTTGACTGCAACAAATGGGCACTCAGAGAACTCCTTGCAGGCGCTTGGAACTATGATGGCCAGTGCTCACCTTTCCAGGCTAAGATCATCAGCGATCTGATCAAGAGCGGCAGCACTCCTTCCTCAAAGAAGATAATCAACGAGGAGAAGGGCTTCGACGCTAAGGAACTTACACAGGCTGATATCGACACCTACGGTCTTGGTGAATGATATTGTAGATAAGCAGGGCGCAGCCAAGTTGCAGAGTACTGACAACCTGGCTGCGCATTTTTTTTACACGAGGAGGATGAGGCATGCAGGAAAGAGCTTTACTGGAAATGCGCGGAATAGGGAAAAGATTTCCGGGAGTAAGGGCGCTGCATAATGTGGATTTCACTTTGAGAAAGGGAGAGATCCATGCTCTGATGGGTGAAAACGGTGCCGGAAAATCAACGCTCATAAAGATACTTACCGGTGTATACCAGATGGATGAGGGAAGCGTTTTTGTTGACGGACAGACGGTCAGCATACATTCACCGCAGGATGCACAGAATACGGGCATCAGTACGGTTTATCAGGAGATAACACTCTGCCCGAACCTGACTGTGGCCGAGAATATGTTCATCGGACGTGAGGGCGGCGCATTTATCAATCAGAAGGAGTACAGGAGAAGGGCGGATGAGCAGCTTAAGAATCTCGGTATTCCCGCGAGAGGAGCACAGATACTGGGAAGCTGTTCGCTGGCAGTCCAGCAGATGGTAGCGATAGCACGTGCCGTGGATATGCAGTGCAAGGTACTGATACTTGATGAACCGACATCTTCACTGGACGATAAGGAAGTAAACATGCTGTTCTCCCTTATGCGTGACCTTAAGGAAAAAGGGGTCGGCATCATATTCGTAACACATTTCCTTGAACAGGTATATGAAGTGAGTGACCGCATCACGGTGCTCCGTAACGGAGAACTGGTCGGCGAGTATCTTACCGAGGATCTTCCGCAGGTACAGCTTGTTGCTAAGATGATGGGTAAGTCACTCGACGAGCTGAGTGATCTGGAAGAGATAGGATCACGGGAAGCGGCGAGCGGCGATGTGTTCTATGAAGCGGAAGGGCTTGTGAGCGAAGAGACCAATGCTTTCAACTTCACGATAAGGAAGGGTGAAGTGAATGGCTTTACGGGACTGCTCGGTTCCGGACGCAGTGAGAGTGTGAGGGCGATATTCGGCGCGGACAAGGTGACAGGCGGCAAGGTAAAGATAAACGGTAAGGAAACAAAGATATCGCGTCCCATCGATGCCATGAAGAATGGCATCGGTTATCTGGCTGAAGACAGAAAGCGTGACGGTATCATAGCCGATCTGAGTGTTCGTGAAAACATAATACTTGCGCTGCAGGTGATGAACGGTTTCTTCAAACCGATCAGCCGCAGTGAATCCGAAGCGTTTGCAGATGAGTATATAAAGGCACTGAAGATCAAGACGGCAAGCAGTGAGACGCCGATAGGCTCCTTAAGCGGTGGTAACCAGCAGAAGGTCATCCTCGCAAGATGGCTGCTCACACATCCGGATTATCTGATACTGGATGAGCCTACCCGCGGTATAGATGTGGGTACCAAACTCGAGATACAGAAGCTGGTACTGCAGCTTGCAAAAGACGGAGTGAGCGTGACCTTTATCTCTTCGGAAGTGGAAGAGATGCTCCGTACCTGCAGCCGCCTGATCGTAATGCGTGACAGGCATATCGTGGGAGAACTGAAAGGGCAGGATCTCAATCAGGCCCAGGTGATGAAGACGATCGCGGGAGGAGAGGCAGAATGAAAGAAAAAGTAAAAAAGATGCCGAAAGGCGGCTTGGGGCAGCTTACGATCCCGATCATCGCGGTGGCGCTGCTCGTTATCTTTAACCTGATAAGGGATCCCGGATTCTTCAGTATCAGCATAACCCACAATAACTACGGTAATGCGGTGCTGGCGGGCAACCTGATCAGTATCATAAACGGTGCAAGCGAGCTTGCAATTCTTGCGATAGGCATGACGCTTGTAACGGCGGCAACAAAAGGGCAGGATATCAGCGTCGGCGCGGCAGCAGCCATTGCGGGCAGTGTGTTCGTAAAAGTGCTGAAGTCCGGTGCGGACATCACCGGAGGAACGGTGATACTCGCATTTATCAGCGCCTGCATAGTGGCAATGATATTCGGTACTTTCAACGGAACCCTGGTCGCAGTATTCAATATACAGCCGATGATAGCAACGCTGATACTTTATACCTGTGGCCGCTCCATAGCATACTGGATCAACGGCGGTGCAACACCTACAGTTACCAGTCCGATAATCAATGCAATAGGCAGTTTCGCGCCGGGAATACCCATTCCCATGCCTGTGATCATAGTCATAATAGTGACCGTATTGTTCAAACTGCTCTTCCATTTTACCTCTCTTGAGATACTTACCCAGTCGGTAGGTATCAACCAGAGTGCGGCAAAGCTTAACGGCATAAACACGACCTTCATAAAGCTGCTTTCCTTTATACTGCTGGGACTGTGTGTGTCGGTTGCGGGAATCATAGGCGTCAGCCGTCTGGGCCTGATCAATCACGAGACGCTCCTGCTCGATGTCGAGATGGATGCGATCCTTGCCGTAGCTATAGGCGGTAACAGTCTGGGCGGCGGTAAGTTCAAGATAAGCGGCAGTATAATCGGAGCCTACGTCATACAGATGCTTACGATCACCCTCTATGCCATGAAGGTGTCTTCCACGGACGTAAAGGCATACAAGGCTATCGTGATTGTTCTTCTGGTGGTCATAGGTTCACCTGTTATAAAGGAGCGTTTCGAAAAATTAATGAAGAAGAGAAAAGCAGCCGTAAAAGGGGGTGAAGCAGCATGAACGAGAAAGCAAAAAAGACAAGAGAACCCCTGAACGATACACAGCTTCTGATGACTATAACCATCTGTATCTTTATAGTGATGTACCTGCTGGCTATGGTACTTTTAAAGGGAGGCTTCCTGCATGCACAGCAGATATTCGATCTGCTGAACGATAATGCCAGCCTGATAATCGTCTCCTGCGGTCTGACAGTTGTAATGATCGGCGGAGGTATCGATATCAGCGTCGGTGCTGTGACTTCACTGGTAGTAATGAGCTGTATACTTTATCTGAACAGGGGCGGAAACGTACTGCTGGCGCTGACTCTGGCTCTCGGTATAGGACTTGCCTTCGGTCTGGTACACGGTTTCCTTATAAGCTACCTTGAGATACAGCCTTTCATCGTGACGCTTGCAGGTATGTTCTTTGCAAGAGGCATGACTACGATACTGTCGGTCAACCCTCAGAAGGTTGATAATGAAGCGTTTGAAAAGCTGCGCAATACCAAGATCGAGATACCCTGGCTGGGATATGTTGCGAAGAACGGCAATCTCGTGCCGGCACGAATGGAGCTGGGCGTAGTGATAGCTTTCTTCTGTATCATAGTGGTCTTTGTGATACTGATGTTCCACCGTCTCGGAAGAAACTTCTATGCGATGGGCGGTAACCAGCAGAGTGCGCTGATGCTCGGTATCAATGTAAAGAGAACACGTTTCATAAGCTATATCATAAGCGGACTCTTAAGCGGTATCTCCGGCTTTGTACTGATGATGCATACCGGAGCCGGTAATGCAACGAATGCGGCAGGCATGGAGATGAACGCCATAGCTTCCTCTATCATAGGAGGAACACTGCTGACGGGTGGTGTCGGTAATGTTGCGGGAACTTTCTTCGGAACAATGACACTGACGACCATCAAGAAGATAGTCGTATCCAGCGGACTCAAAGATCCCTGGTGGCAGAGTATCACAACGGGTGGAATGCTTTGCTTCTTTATACTGCTGCAGAGTATAGTGCTCGGAAGGAGACAGAAGAATAAACAGGCTTCATGAGAGGCCTCTTAACGAAGCGGACGGCATATACTGCCTGACCATATCAAGAAGCTTTTCAAGCTCCTCAATGCTGAAGCTTTCAAACAAGGTGGCGGAATGGTTCAGTACGGCGATGACACCGGCTTCCTCACGGTAAGACTGGAGGAAGTACGGATCGGGTCCGGAAAGCCATTCCGCCATCGCTTTTACGGAGGCTTCGGTGTGCAGACCCTTTACGAGGGTGGTGCGGAATTCATGTTCTATACCGGAAGATCTTAAGAGTTCAATGGTGGCACTTATCTTTTCAAGGCTGATGCTGTTAAGGCCGCAGACCTTTGCATAGTCCGCCGGCGATGCCTTTATATCCATGGCTACATAGTCTATGAGCTTATCATTTATGAGCGCGCTTACCGCGTCAGGGTTGGTACCGTTGGTATCAAGTTTTACGAGGAGACCGGCATCCTTTATCTCTCTGATAAAGACGTGGAGGTCAGGCATGAGCGTGGGTTCGCCGCCCGTGATACATACACCCTCGAGAACGGAACTGCGCTTTTTTATATGAGAAAGTACCTCTTTTGTATCGAGAGGTGTTTCGAAGTATTCCGGAAGCACCAGCGAGCCGTTCTGACAGAAAGGGCAGCGCAGATTGCAGCCCTGCGTGAATACGGTTGCGGCAAGGTGGCCGGGATAATCAAGTAAGGTTGTTTTTACAAATCCTGCGATCTTCATGAGCTATATGATAATACTATCTGCTGATTCTTGCAAACAGCTTGTGGCTGTGGTATATTAGAGCGTAGGTTTTTTATATTTAAATCAATAAACAGGAGGAATGATAAATGACTAAGCTGGTACTTGTCAGACATGGCGAGAGTGAGTGGAACAAGCTCAATCTTTTCACAGGCTGGACGGACGTGGATCTGTCGGAAAAAGGACATGAGGAAGCCAAGGCAGCAGGTAAGCTGCTCAAGGCAGAGGGTTATGATTTTGATGTATGCTATACCTCTTATCTGAAGAGAGCTATCCACACACTGAACCATATCCTTGATGAGATGGACAGAAACTGGCTGCCCGTTAACAAGGCATGGGAGCTCAATGAGCGTCACTACGGTGATCTGCAGGGCAAGAACAAGAGCGAAGCTGCAGAGAAGTTCGGTGAAGAGCAGGTTAAGATCTGGAGACGTTCTTTCGACGTAAAGCCCCCCGAGCTTTCAGATGATGACGAGCGTTCCACAAAGAAGCAGGTGATGTACAGGGATGTAGATGATTACTTCCTTCCCAGGAACGAGTCCCTTGAGACAACAATAGAGAGAGTTATACCTTTCTACCTCAAGAACATCCTGGCTGATATGAAGGCGGGCAAGAGAGTGATCATCGCCGCACACGGCAATTCACTCCGTGCACTTGTCAAGTATCTGGACAACATGAGCGCAGAGGAGATCCTCGGACTCAACATACCTACCGGTACTCCGCTGGTATATGAATTTGATGAGAACTTCAAGGCTGTAAATCATTACTATCTCGGCGACCAGGAAGCACTTAAGGCTAAGATGGAAGCTGTAGCAAACCAGGGCAAGGCAAAATAAATAAAACAATGGAAAGCGTAACTGTGAGGAGGAGCGATCCCGGCACAGTTGCGCTTTTTAACAAATGATGAGGAAGGGAAAGTTATGGCTGAACAGGGGTATCATGATTATAAATGTAAAAACTGCGGAGGACCGCTGGTCTTCAAGGGTGATGTAAACAAGATGGTCTGCGAATTCTGTGATTCGCAGTTTGATATGTCCGAGTTTAAGGACGATGACAGGGTAAGGGAAGAAACGAGTGACTGGTCGCAGAGCGCCGGAAACACAATGGCTGCCGGAGAAGCCGGGATGAACGAGTATGCCTGCAATACCTGCGGCGCAGTACTGGTAGCCGAGGAGAACGTGGGTGCTACGGAGTGTCCTTACTGCGGCAATCCTCTTATCATAAAGGATACATTTGAAGGCATGAACCTGCCTGACGGGCTGATACCTTTTGCCGTTGACAAGAAGAGCGCTCAGGATGCCCTGAAGAATTACTACAGCGGCAAGAAGCTTCTGCCCAAGGGCTTTATCGATAATAACAGGATGGACAACATCAACGGTGTGTATGTTCCGTTCTGGCTCTTTGACTGCGAAACGGACGGCAGCGTTTTCTACAAGGCTACCAAGGAGCGCGATTACAAGCAGGGTGAGGATGACTGGAAGGAGATCAGGGACTTTGCGGTAATGAGAGCGGCAAGCATGAGCTTTGAAAAAGTTCCCGCCGACGGTGCGAAGGAAATGGACGATGCTTACATGGATTCGCTCGAGCCCTACGATTACAGCAAGATCACGGCTTATAATGCCGCTTATATGTCAGGTTATGTTGCAAGCAAATATGACGAGGATGCCAATGCCGTAAAGGGCAGGGTTGACGAGAGGATAAGAAACACCGCCAAAAGTGAGATAAGAAAGACGGTGGAGGGATATACGACCGTATCCGAGCAGGCTTCGGATATAGACATAAAGAACGGAAAGATAACCTACTGTATGATCCCCGTCTGGATGCTGACCACAAGATACAACGGCGAAGCATATACCTTTGCGATGAACGGGCAGACAGGCAAGGTGACCGGAGACCTGCCGGTGGATAAGGGAGCAGCTACGGGATATTTTGCAAAGATAGCGGTCATAGCCTTTGCCGTGATACAGGCGATCTTCTTCCTGCTAAAGGTATTTCAGGGCAGTAATGTGGTACCGGCAGAGATAGGTGCGCTGGTAGTGGCGCTCATAATCGGAGCGATAGCACTTTCATCCGCCAAGTCATCCATGGTCAGCCACAGAAAGCATGAAGCAGCCCAGTATCTGAAGCAGGGAAGCTTTAAACTTAAGAGAAAAGAAGACAGGCATACGGGTACCAGAAACGAGCTGGTCCGCAAAGCCCAGCAGAGCACAGGAGCATAACAGATGTTTGAATTCGGACGCGTACAGGAACTGTGCGTAGTAAAGATAAAAGAACACGGCGCGTATCTTGCCGGGGAAGGGGAGAGTGAGGAGCGTATCCTCCTCCCCTCCAGGCAGGTGCCGGAAGGGCTTAAGGCGGGCGACCGCCTTAAGGTTTTTATATACAGGGATTCCGAGGACAGGCCCATAGCTACGGTAAGGACTCCTCTTATCACAATGGGAAAGATAGCGAGGCTTAAGGTGGTATCGGTTTCAAAACCGGGAGCCTTTCTGGACTGGGGACTGGAAAAGGATCTCTTTCTCCCGTTCAGGGAGCAGACCTACCGCGTGGCAGCCGGAGACGAGGTGCTCTGCGCTCTCTATATGGACAAGAGTTCGAGGCTGGCAGCCACGATGAACGTGTATAAATATCTTCTGAACGATTCCCCGTACAAGACCGGCGATGATGTGGAAGGCACGGTCTATGAAAAGAGCGAGCGTTTCGGCTACTTTGTTGCGGTGGACGATATCTATTCGGCCATCATCCCGAAGCAGGAGGTGTACAGCGAGATACCTCTCGGCAGCAGCATCAGGGCAAGGGTGACCCGTGTAAAGGAAGACGGAAAGCTCAACTTAAGCATACGCGAGAAGGCCTATCTCCAGATAGAACCCGATATGCAGAGAATACTCGAGCTGCTCGATTCCTACGGCGGAGCGCTGCCTTTTACGGAAAAGGCAGACCCTCAGGTGATAGCGAGAGAGACGGGGATGAGCAAGAATGAGTTTAAGAGGGCGGTCGGCCATCTGTACAAGCAGAGGCTGATCAGCATCAATGACGGCCATATAAGAAAGGTACAGAGCGATGAATAAAAAGATCACCGGATTTATCTTTTTGGGTATGACCCTGATTGATGTGGCGCTGATTATGATAATGCGCAGCGTTCCCGGCTTTCGCCCGGGTTTGTACGGACGCCTGATCCTTACCGAAGCGATAATGATACTGCCCTGCCTGGCCGGCTGGCTTGCTTCACACGACAGCTTCACAAAAGCTTTCGGCATATCCGGCATAAAGCTTAAGCTGATACCGGCCTGTATGCTCCTGACTATTCTGCTGACCCCGCTGACCGCACTGGTGAATCTTTCAACCCTGTTCTTTACGGAGAATGAAGCCGGGGTGATCCTTAATTCACTGTCGGAACTGCCGGCTCCCGTGATATTTCTATTTGTCGCCGTGATAGGACCCTGTGTGGAAGAATGCTGTTTCAGGGGGCTCTTATTTACCGGCATAAGAAAGAGCGGCTCTGCGCTTCAGGCAATACTGATAAGTGCTCTTGCTTTCGGACTCTTCCATATGAACATAAACCAGGCTGCATACGCTTTCATGCTGGGCCTGTTCTTTGCAATACTCAGGGAACTGAGCGAAAGCATCCTGCCTTCGGTGATCTGCCATGTATGCATAAACGGCAGTTCCACGCTGACTCTCCTGCTTGGCGGAGACAAGGCCGTGACTCAGGCAGGCGAAGTCATGACAAAAGATATGATGCTGATCGCGGCAGGATGCCTGATGGTGATAGCCCTGATCACAACAACCCTGGCAATCGCACTGCTGATGTGGGTAGCGGATGTATGCGGTAAAGAAAACGGCATCGCCGGCATCTTCGCCAGCCACAAAAACGAAAAAAGCAGCGTCCTCACCATCCCCTATCTCGCAGGCTGCGCCATCTGCATCATCTACATAATAAAAGAACTCCTCCCCGGATAAGGGACGGCCCTCTTCGCCTTGAGACTGTCATTTCATACCGACCCATCCGGCAGGCATTAAGTCCTGCTAAATCGTTACGCACATAAGCTCAAACATCGAAGCAAAACTATCCCCGGGCTCGCGACGTTCCCTCCGGGAAGTTGCTGTGCCCGGGATATGCTTCTCGTTTTCACTAAGTGCTCCACTAAGTCGCAGAACTTAATCGCCTGCGGACTGCGTCGGTATGATCCGGGGCTGACGGTGCTTAACGAGCAGGAACTGCAGGCGAACTGCGAGTATAGCACCGCTGCGAGTCCGAACCCAAGCGGAAGCGGGTCTTGCAATGAACGATCTCTTGACTTTTTAGATATTGTGAATAAGACAGAAGGAGCGTCCCCTGTGTCCGGGGTGAAAAAAAGACATACGACGGAGTCGTATGTCTTTTGGCAGATCGGATCAAAGCGGGCGCTTAAACCGAGGCGTCGAAGTTGCCGCCTATGTAGGGGGTAACCGAACGCTCCATTGCGGCAGCGTCTATCATTTTGAGAAGGCCGGCTCCGGCTGCTTCCTGGGCATCAAGAGCGTTACTCAGCACTTTGGTACCAACCTGATCCATATTTCTGCTTTTCGCAAGGGTCATCGCAGTATTTACGATGGTGGGCCCTATACCACCAACACTCATAGTATGCCTCCTTTCAGTTCGTTTGATATATTATCTCATTATCGGGGCCGGCTGTCAAGCAGTCCGGAGGTTTGCGGAATGTGAAAAAAGCGGAAAAAAAAGGTAGATTTTTTGTACAAAATGTAGTAAAATATCCCGTAAGTACGTCAAGGGGTTACATTTTTTTAAGGGGGGTGGATTATGATATCAAATCAGATATTGCAGAACACCATAGAAGGCCTTGTGGGGATCACCAAGCTGGAAATGAGTGTTACCGATACCGAGGGACGTGTGGTAGTCGGTACCATCAAGGATCGCAAAGCCCTGGAGGCAGTGACTGCGGAGTTCGTCTCGGGCAGTGAGAGAACTGCGGAAAAGAAAGGTTTCAGCCTCTACAAGATCGACGACGAACAGCATCTGGAATATGTGCTTGCTGTGGCGGGGACGGGATCCGGAGCTTCCATGGCCGGCAGCATGGCTGCTTTTCAGCTGGAGAGCCTGCTCGTTGCCTACAGGGAGAAATTTGATAAGGACAACTTCATCAAGAACCTCCTGCTTGATAATCTGCTGCTGGTAGATATCTACAGCAGAGCTAAAAAGCTGCATATGCAGACAGATGCGAAGCGTGTCGTGATAGTCAGTGAATGTGCTTCCGGCAAGGACAGCAACTTGACCGAGCTTGTAAAGGAATACATGGGTAAGCCCGGAAGCAGGGATATAGTCACGGCAGTGGATGAGAACAGCGTGGTGATAGTCAAGGAACTGGACGAGAGCGAGGAAGACGAGATAGAGAAGACGGCAGACGGTCTCGGAGCTTTTCTTGAGAAGGGCGGACTTGAGAGCGTGCGTATTTCGTACGGCACGGTCGTAGCGGAGATAAAGGATGTGAGCCGTTCATACAAGGAAGCCAAGATGGCGATGGATGTCGGCAAGATATTCTTTGCGGACAGAAAGATCGTGGCTTATAACGAGCTGGGCATAGGGCGCCTTATATATCAGCTGCCGCTGCCCTTATGCAAGATGTTCATCCAGGAGATTTTTGACGGAAAGAATCCGGATGATTTCGACGAGGAGACGCTTACTACCATACAGAAGTTTTTCGAAAACAGCTTAAACGTGTCGGAAACCTCGAGGCAGCTGTTCATTCACAGGAATACGCTGGTGTACAGGCTTGACAAGCTGCAGAAGAGCACAAACCTGGATCTGCGCGTATTCGAAGATGCCATAACCTTCAAGATCGCCCTTATGGTGGGTGAGTACATGAAGTATATGGAAAAACAATTGTAAAAGGGGAATTAATTTTGGCTGAGGACGATTTTTTTGAAGATCTCGACAACACGGGCAATATCGGTGACGTGATCAAGGAGAGCGAGGAACAGATCCGCCAGACCAGGGAACTGAGAGAGCGCGAGAAAAAGATGATCCGTGAGGAACGCCGCCGCCGTATGATCGAAGAGACCAGGCGGGAGAAAAAAACGGAGACGGAAAACGAAGAACATCTCCCTCCGGTCCGCGGAAAATATAAAAAGAAAAACGGTGCGGATGATGACGTTATCATTGCCTTAAACGGTGTCGGAAAATCATATACCAAGGGTGTGCCGACTCTTGAAGATGTCAACATCAAGATAAGAAAGGGCGAGTTTGTCTTTATAGTGGGCGACAGCGGTGCGGGTAAGTCAACGCTGATACGCCTTCTTTTGCGTGAACTGAAACCTACCACGGGTACGATCACGATAAACGGCATGAGAGTGGATAAGCTCAGGAACGGGAAAATACCCAAATTAAGACGCAGCATGGGCGTTGTGTTCCAGGATTTCAAGCTGCTGAAGGACCGTAATGTATATGAAAACGTTGCTTTTGCGCAGCGCATTATACAGACACCGGTGAGGGAGATGAAAAGAAATGTTCCCAATATGCTGGCAATGGTCGGACTGGCGGGAAAATATAAGGCAAAGACCACGGAGCTTTCGGGCGGTGAACAGCAGCGTGTCGCCATAGCCAGAGCGCTCGTGAACGAGCCTCCGATACTGATCTGCGACGAGCCTACGGGTAATCTGGATCCGAAGAATACCGTCGAGATCATGAACCTGCTTGACCGGATAAACAAGAACGGCACCACGGTGGTAGTGGTGACGCATAACGAAAAGATAGTAAATGATATGCAGAAGCGCGTTATCACCATAAAGAACGGCGTGGTGGTAAGCGATGAAGAAATGGGTGTGTATTTAGATGAGGACAATTAGTACTTTTTTCTATGTTATAGGACAGGGCATAAAATCAACTTTTAAGAATAAGATGTTTACCCTGGCATCGATAGCGACGATAGGAGCCTGCCTCTTTCTCTTCGGTATAGGCTACAGTGTCGTACTCAATGTGCAGCATATGGTGAAGACCGCAGAAGAAGGAGTATCGATAACGGTCTTTTTCGATGACGATATCAGTGAGCAGAGACTGGCGGAGATAGACGGGATATTAAAGACCCACAGCGCAATCTCCAAGGCGGTGTTCATTTCGGCCGATGAAGCCTGGGAAAGCTTTAAGAACGAGTATCTCGGCGAGTATGCAGACGGCTTTACGGAGAATCCTCTGGAGCATTCCGAAAACTATGAGATATATCTTAAGGATGTGTCGAGGCAGAAGGAGCTGACGGATTATCTCAGAAATCTCGACGGTGTCAGACGCGTAAATGCATCCGAGGTAACGGCAAACATGCTGACCGGCATGAATTCGCTGATAGCCTATGTATCGGTAGGTATAATCATCATACTGCTGGCGGTCTCCATTTTCCTGATCTCAAATACCGTAATGATAGGTATCTCGGTCAGAAGGGAAGAGATAGCGATCATGAAATACATAGGTGCAACGGATTTCTTCGTAAGGGCGCCTTTCGTCATAGAGGGTCTGATAATAGGCGCGGTGGGAGCGCTTATCCCGCTGGGTATCATATACGTGCTGTATGACAAGCTGATAGCCTATGTGCTGGAGCGCTTCTCGGTGCTCACCAGCCTGCTGCAGTTCCTGCCGGTGCAGACGGTATATCAGAATCTTTTCCCTGCATGTATGGCAGTCGGTGTGGGAATAGGTTTTGTCGGAAGTATCATGACGGTAAGGAAGCACTTAAGGGTTTGATGATATGAAGATCGGTGTTTTTAAAAAGACCGGCATACTGCTGTCATTACTGATAATGATATTCGCGAGTACGGTAAGTCTTGCGGATAAGGATACGGATATCGATAAACTCAAGGAAACCATAAGCGAAAAAGAGGGCGAGCTCGATGATCTGAAGCAGGAAAAGAACCAGCTGCAGAAGAGCAGGACCAATGTGCAGGCTATCGTCAATTCGCTTAAGGGAAAGAAACAGGAGCTGGCAGCTGTCGTTACGGAGCTCGATTCACAGGTTGAAGAAGTTCAGGGCAAGATCGATGAACTGAAAGAGATGATAGTGGTCAAGGAAGAGGAGATAAAGACTACTGCCGAGAATCTGGAGGTAGCCGAGAATACCGCGGCAGAGCAGTATGCGGCAATGAAAAAGCGCATCTGCTTTATGTATGAGCGCGGTGATCATATGTATATGGAGATGCTCTTTACTTCCACTTCGTTTGCGGACATGCTCAACAAAGCCGATTATATACAGCAGCTTTCGGAATATGACAAGAGAAAGCTTGAGGAATACAGGCTGATAGTGGAGAATGTGAAGATCACAAAACAGCTGCTCGAAGAAGAGAAGGCGCTGCTCGGGGATACCAAGGCGGCAGCGGAGGAGGAGCAGGAGAACCTGAAGGCTCTTATCGATGAGAAGGAAAAGCAGATAGTCGCGTATGATGCGGAGATAACCAAGGATGAGAAAGCCATCAAGGAATACGATCAGGAGATCGCGGACCAGAACAGGCTGATAGCGGCTGTGGAAGCCCAGATCGCGGCAGACCGCGCGGCCCTGTCCGATCCCGAAAGGACACATTATAACGGCGGAAAATTCGCGATCCCCGCACCTTCATATACCAGGATCTCTGACGAGTTCGGCATGCGTATGCATCCCACACTCCACGTACAGAAGCTGCATAACGGTATAGATTTCGCGGCACCGGGAGGATCTCCGATAGTTGCTGCTTATGACGGCAAGGTGGTGGCAGCGGGGTATTCGTCCAGCATGGGCAATTATATAATGATCGATCACGGCGACGATCTGTATACCATATACATGCATGCCTCAGCCCTTTCCGTGGCACAGGGGGCAAAGGTGACGAGAGGCCAGCGGATAGGGTCGGTCGGATCCACGGGAAGATCTACCGGCAATCATCTGCATTTCGGCGTCAGGAAGAATGGAAGCTATGTTAACCCCAGAAGTTATCTGGGAATGTAATATCCGGAGACAGGAAGAATGAACAACAATAAAAAAGATTTTATAGCGGGCATGCTTACCGCATTTATCATGAGCCTGGTGGTCGTGGCCATCGTTCTGTGCATAAAGGTGGCAAGGGAAACGGGGGACACCAAGGCCGAGAGCATGAGACGGCGCAGCGAGACTTCTCTTTCGGGGGAAGAGGAAGAAGGAGAGGAGCCGGAAGAAAAGGAAAGAGTTGATGAGAGCTCCATAGTCAGAGACAAGGATGTGCAGAAAAAGATAGAGTATATCGAGAAGCTCATCCACAAGAATTATATCGATGATATTGACAAGGATGCTATCGCGGAAGGCGTATATGACGGGCTGATGGAATCGATCGACGATCCGTATGCGGCATATTATTCGCCCGAAGAGTGGATATCCATGCAGCAGAGCAACCAGGGCATATACTACGGGATAGGCGCTTATCTGCAGAAGGACACGGAACTGCTCTATCCCAGGATCACCGGTGTGATAGCCGGCACTCCCGCTGAGGAAGCAGGGCTTAAGGAAGGCGATATCATAGAGAAAGTAGCCGAAGAGGATGTCTATGATCTGGACCTGACCGATGTGGTGACTAAGATAAAAGGCGAGGAAGGTACGTACGTACACCTTACGATAGTAAGGGGCGAGGCCGGATCACGTGAAGTAAAGGAATTCGATGTGGTAAGGCGTAAAGTCGAGACACCTACGGTTTCCTGGGAGATGAAGGAAAATGACATCGCCTATATACAGATAAGCGAGTTTGATGCCGTGACGGTGGATCAGTTCGCAGAGGCGCTGGCGGAAGCGAAGGGAAAGAGGATGAAGGGACTCATCCTGGATCTGAGATCCAATCCCGGCGGATCACTGGCGGCAGTGGTAGATATCGCGAGGATGCTGCTTCCGCAGGGACGTATAGTGTACACCGAGGATAAATACGGAAAGCAGAATAATTACAACTGTGACGGAACGCATGAGATAGACGTGCCCATGGCAGTGCTGGTGAACGGTTATTCGGCCAGCGCTTCGGAGATACTTGCAGGCGCGATAAAGGACTACAAGAAGGGTACACTGATAGGGACGACCACTTTCGGCAAAGGTATAGTGCAGCAGATATTCACGCTCGAGGACGGCTCGGCCGTGAAGCTGACGGTAAGCCATTATTATACGCCCAACGGCAATGACATTCACAAGGTCGGTATCGAACCCGATATAAAACTGGAATATGACAGCGAAGCATATGAGAAGGACAAAACGGATAACCAGCTGGAAGAAGCGATAAAACTGCTGACGCAGTAAGAGGAAGAGATCCTGCAGACAAAGTCAGGTGAAGGACATGAAAGAGGAGGCTTTATCATGGATTATAATGCTGCGAAAAAATATCTGGAAGAAAACGGGCAGGAACAGCTGCTCCGTTTCTATGACGAGCTGGATGAGGCCGGAAAGAAGAAGCTTCTGGATCAGATAGAGTCCGTTGACATGTCGCTGCTCGGACTGCTTGAGCATAATGAAGAAACGGCCGGGAGAGGGAAGCTTGAACCCTTAAGCGCCGTGACTGTAAAAGAGATAGAATTAAACAGCGCAAGGTACAGGGAGAAGGGCCTGAATGCGATAAAAGCAGGAGAGGTCGGTGCTGTGCTGCTTGCAGGCGGCCAGGGTACGAGACTGGGCTATGACGGACCGAAGGGAACCGTGAACATTGGAGAAACAAGGACGCTCTACATCTTTGAGTGTCTGATAAAGAACCTTATGAAGGTGACAGATGAGGCAGGGGCTTATGTGCCGCTCTACATCATGACTTCTGATAAGAATCATGAGGAGACTGCAGCGTTTTTCCGGGAGCATGAGTATTTCGGCTATCCTGAGAGTGAGGTGGCCTTCTTTATACAGGATATGGCACCTTCGGCGGACTATAACGGAAAGCTCCTGCTGGAGGAAAAAGACAGTCTGTCACTTTCGCCGAACGGAAACGGCGGCTGGTATGCATCGATGGCAAAGACAGGAGTGATCGGAGACGTAAGGAAGCGCGGCATAAAGTGGCTCAACATCTTTGCCGTAGATAACGTGCTGCAGCAGATAGCGGATCCGCTTTTTATAGGTGCTGTGCTGGATAAGGGCGTGGTATGCGGCGCCAAGGTGGTGAGAAAGAACGATCCCGATGAGAGAGTCGGCGTGCTGTGTCTTGAGGACGGAAGCCCTTCGATAGTTGAATACTATGAGATGACGGAGGAGATGAGGACACTCAGGGATGCAGACGGAGAGCTGGCCTATGCTTTCGGCGTCATCCTTAATTATCTTTTCAGTGTGGAAGAACTTGACAGGATAGTGAACGAAAAACTGATGACGCATGTTGTTGAAAAGAAGATACCTTACATCAATGAGGCGGGAGAGCATGTAAAACCCGATAAGCCCAACGGATATAAGTTTGAGATGCTTATACTTGATATGATACATCTGGTAAAGAACTGTCTGCCCTATGAGGTGGTGAGGAACAGGGAATTTGCACCGATCAAAAATAAGACCGGGGTGGATTCCATAGAAAGTGCAAAGGCACTGCTTAAGGAAAACGGTGTGACACTTTGACGGATATCGTAAGTGAAAAGGCATATGCGAAACTGAATCTGACACTGGATATCACGGGGGTCAGAAGTGACGGTTATCATCTGTTAAAGAGCGTGATGCAGACGATAGATCTGCATGACGATATAATACTTGAGCGTAAAAGCAGCGGGGTAAGTCTTGAGCTTGTCTGCGAAGGAAATGAGGCAAGCGGACATGACACTATCCCTGCCGGTGACGATAACCTGGTATGCAGGGCGGCAAAGCTGATGCTTGAGAAAACAGGAGCCGGCGGAGTCGCGATCAGGCTGGTCAAGAGGATACCTGCGGCAGCAGGCATGGGAGGCGGCAGTGCGGATGCTGCGGCTGTACTCAGAGGGATGAATGAACTTTTTGAGCTGAAGCTTTCCGATAGCGAACTGTGCGGAGCGGGAGTGAAGCTCGGAGCGGATGTGCCGTTTTGCATAATGGGCGGTACCAGACTCTGCGAAGGCATAGGCGAGGAGATGACCGGGCTTAAAAGACTTGAAGGTATCAGCCTCGTATATGTGAAGCCGGCAGTGGATGTACCCACGGCAAAGATATACAGGATGTATGATGAGACGGGAGCACCTGCGGGACATCCCGATAATGACGGTATATGCAGGCTTATAGAAAGAGGCGGTGTTACAGCGGAGAAACTGGGGGGGTATCTGGGCAATGTTTTCGAACCGCTTGCAATATCACTTCATCCCGAGATAGGGAAGATAAAGGATGCACTGTTACAGACAGGAGCGGCAGCAGCCCTGATGACGGGTTCAGGGCCGACGGTATTTGCTCTGTATGCGGATGCCGCAAAAGCATCTGAAGCAGCGGAAACGATAAAGAAGTCAATGGGTACGGTCTATGCAGGATGGGCAACTATGGTATGACAACAGCAGACAAGGCGCGTTGGCGCCGGTGACAGAGGGGGTGGCAGCATGAAGATTGATTGGAACAGGTATATGGCGCAGACGGAAAATGAAAACCTTCCGCTCAGGGATGAGGTTTTCAATGCCATGAGGAGCGCGATACTGTACGGGGATATGCCTCCGGGAACCAGACTTCCCGAAGTGGCGCTTTCCGAGGATATGGGAGTGAGCCGCACGCCCGTGCGCGAAGCGATACGTATGCTGGAAGCGGAAGGACTGGCACAGATACAGCCCAGACGCGGAGCAAGAGTGGCGATGCCCAGCAAAAAGGATATGCAGGATGTTCTGGAACTCCGTATAAACCTCGATGAGTTTGCCTGCAGGCTTGCCTGCGAGAGGGTCACGGAAGAACAGCTCGAGAATATCCATCAGAAGATGCTGGTTTTCGAGAATGCGATCAAGACCAGAAACCTGAAGAAGATAACCGAGACGGACGGAGATTTCCACAACGCCATAATCGAAGCGGCAAACAATAACAGGCTGCTGCAGCTGACAAAGCATCTGCGGGAGCAGGTATACCGCTACAGATACGAAACGCTTAAGAACGAAAATATCTATGAGCGCCTGATAGGCGAGCACAGAAGCATATATGAAAAGATAAAGGAAGGAAAAGCCGAGGAAGCGGGCAGGGAAGCTGGCAAGCACGTAGAATGGCAGCAGGCAGTTTTTTCGGAAAAATTCGAGTAATGACAAAGGACGTATTGATATCCATAAAAGGACTTCAGTTTGATACTTCGGCGGAGCCGCATCAGGATGAAGTGGAACTGATAGTGGCAGGCCAGTACCACAAGAAGGGCGATACCATATATCTGATGTATTCGGAAGCCATGGACGGCGGCGAGCCCGATACGAAAAACACCATAAAGATAAACAGTGAGCGCGTGGAACTGAGCAAAAAAGGAAAAGTCAGTACCTCGATGCTCTTCATCGAAGGCCAGAAGAACATCAGCACTTACCGCACGCCTTTCGGAAACATGGTGATAGGAATAGATACTGCAAACATAAAGATAGAAGAAGATGAAGACAGCATGAAGCTGGACATACTCTATTATCTTGATTTAAACTATGATCTTTTTGCAGAATGCAATCTGAAACTTGAAGCACGCTCAAAAGAAACGGGAAGCAAATTTTTCACTGCCTGAAAATCTGCTTCCCGAAATGATCTCTTATATCTTAGCTGTTTATTTTATCGGCTTTGCTCCGGCCTTTTCCTGGAGCTTTTCCACAGCCTGCTTAAAGCGGCTCTTTTTCTTCTGCTCCTTCTGAAGCTGCGTACCGTGGATACCCTTGATCCCCACCAGATACATACCGCTCACTTCAGCCTTGACTTCCTTTTTCACAGGCACCAGATCGAATATCTTTTCATCGCAGAACATCGTCGTTATCTGCGGCCCCACCTTCACCTTTACCATCGGAGCCTTCATCTTCCTGTAAATCTTGGGCAGCTGGCTTATCACGGCATCGGGCAGCTTTGCATCCTGCACCTTCATCCGCTTCTTATCGATGACCAGGAGACTCACCGTCTGTTTATGTGCCTGCAGCATCTCCTCCTGCTCGGCCTGTTTCGCCTGCAGCTTTTTCCCCGCAAAATAAAGAAGCACAAGCAGCACCACAAGTACCACTATGATTATAAGTAACACTATGAGCCAGGTTGGCATATCCGTAACCTCCGTCCAAATCATTTTACAACAGGGTGAATTATATCATCAATAAACGATAGTGTCAAAACCCCTATCGGAGGGGGGGAGTTTTCGTTCCGCCGTTCACGGTATAGGCTGCAGGACGTGCTAAGTCGCACGTCCTGCAGCCTATACCGTGAGCGGCCGTACGAAACTTCTGCGGCTGTAAGGGGGGCGGAAGCGGTGTGGGCGAAAAAATGGCGGCGGGATACGGGATTAAATAAACTGTGTGCAGTGCCGATATAATAAGTATCCGAAAGGAATGTCAGTGCGCAGGGCGGACCGGAACGGAAAAATACATTAAAGAGACATGAGCACAGGGATGTCGGTGGGAGCATACAGGAGGTATGTGACGGGCGATATCTTTTTTGATTATGGAGGAGGGAGCTGAAAGAAAGAAAACGTGCCCTTGTATATGGAGGGTAAGATGATAATAAGTTCAGGCAGTGTAGAGATGGCTGCAAGGCGGAGCTATGCGAAGGTGAATGCGAATGCTTACGGGATGACGCTTTCGCCGGGCGGAGCGGACAGGTACGGAGGACGCGGCAGTTTTATGGAGTATCTGCAGATGAAGGACGGCGGAATGAGAGGACGCATGCCGGCGCAGCTGAAAGCCGGGCGTATGGATGAGGCCGGAGCGATGGAGAGCCTCAGACGGCAGAGTCTTATGTACATACTGAATGCGATACACCGTTTATTCAGGAAGAGGGACGGAATGCAGCTTAAGGCGGATACGATAGGTTTTGCAGGCGGCATGGTCAGCATCTCCGAGAAAAGCTGCAGTATGGAGTATGAAGAGACGGTCTTTGATACGACGGGAAGCGTGGTGACAAAGGACGGGCGGACGATGGATTTCAAGCTGAACGTATCCATGACCAGACGCTTTGAGCAGTATTTTGAAAGGCGTACGGACATAGGTGAGCTGATCGATCCGCTGGTAATAAATCTTGACAGTGCTCCGCCGGGACTGAGCGAGCAGAAGATAGTGTTTGATCTTGATGCGGACGGTACGGCCGAAAACATAAGTGTGCCGACAGGCGGAGGCTTCCTGGCACTTGACAAAAATGCCGACGGTGATATAAATGACGGGAGTGAGCTTTTCGGTACGCGCTCCGGAGACGGTTTTGCCGATCTGGCGGAATATGACAGCGACGGTAACGGATGGATCGACGAGGCTGATCCGGTATTTGACAGGCTGAAGATATGGGTGGTGGATGCAGACGGAAGCAGACAGCTGTATTCACTGAAGGATAAAAACATAGGAGCCATATGCCTGGCAAGCGCTGATACGGAGTTTTCACTGACGTCGCTTCAGGACAACAATCTGAACGGGAAGATCAGAAAGAGCGGAGTCTTCTTATATGAAGACGGACGCGCGGGAAGTATGATGCATATTGATATAATGAAACGGGCATGAGAGATGTCGCGGGTGCGGTGAGTGCCGCACCCGCAGATATCCATGGTTATGTAAACCGCTAAAAAATAGGTATTGACAAGAGAGGGTCCGGGATGATATAGTTCTGTTTCGAGTGATCAACTCTTTTTTTTGTGTGATTGGAGGATAAAAAAATGCGTACAAGAATTACACTGGCATGCACAGAGTGCAAGCGCCGTAACTATGACACAATGAAGGATAAGAAGACACATCCCGATCGTATGGAGACAAAGAAGTATTGCAGATTCTGCAAGACTCATACGCTGCATAAGGAAACAAAGTAAGTTCTTTTTCAACAGGTAAAGGATAGAGGTGTCATGGCTAATTCAGGTGAAAAGAAAGCTAAGAAGCCCAGTTTTACAAAGGGTGTAAAGACCGAGTTCAAGAAGATCACATGGCCGGATAAGAATTCGCTTATCAGGCAGACTACGGCCGTTGTGGTTGTTTCCGCACTCCTCGCCATCATCATAGCTTTGATAGATATGGTGCTTAAGTATGGTGTGGACTGGCTTACCACTTTTTAATAAAGGAGTGTAAAAATGGCGGAGACAAAAGGTGCAAGGATAAAACGTCTGGGTGAATTAAAGTCAATACTGTCGGCTCCGGAAGAGACCAGCGAGATATTAAAGCCGGTAAGGACCGCTACAGATGAGGAGATCCAGAAATCGCTCGAAGATCATGATATAGGTCAGAGCGAGAATAAATCCGGACGCGGTATGGGATGGTATGTGGTACATACCTATTCCGGTTATGAGAAAAAGGTTAAGGCTAACATTGAAAAGGCCATAGAGAACCGTCACCTCGAAGATAAGATACTTGAGGTGCGTGTGCCCATGCAGGATGTGCTGGAGATACGTTCCACGGGAAGAAAGAATGTGCAGAAGAAAGTGCTGCCCGGCTATGTTCTCATACATATGGACGCTGATGACAATGATGCATGGTATGTCGTGAGAAATACACGCGGCGTGACCGGATTCGTTGGACCCGGAAGCAAGCCCGTTCCCCTTGACGATTACGAGATAACAATGATCGATCAGGAGAAGATCGCAAAAGCGGAATTCGAAGTGGGTGATACCATCAGGGTTACCGAGGGCGCATGGAGAGAGACTATCGGAAACGTTTCGAAGATCGACGAGAACAAGCAGACCTGTACTATCATGGTGGAAATGTTCGGACGCGAGACACCGGTGGAACTCGGATTTTCTCAGGTAAAGAAGATAGATTGATAATATCTGGTCTTGGGTTTATTGTGGGAGCCGGCATAGCGCCGGCGCCACTACCACATAAATTATAAGGAGGAAGCCAAAATGGCAAAGAAAGTAGAAGGTTACATTAAACTGCAGATCCCTGCAGGCAAGGCAACACCGGCACCCCCGGTTGGTCCTGCTCTGGGTCAGCACGGCGTTAACATCGTTGAATTCACGAAGCAGTTCAACGCCAAGACAGCTGATCAGGGAGATCTCATCATCCCCGTGGTCATCACGGTTTACGCGGACAGGTCATTCAGTTTCGTTACAAAGACCCCTCCTGCTCCGGTACTGATCAAGAAGGCTTGCAACTTAAAGAGTGCATCCGCAGTACCCAACAAGACAAAGGTTGCCACCATCTCCAAGGAAAAGGTTAAGGAGATCGCTGAGCTGAAGATGCCGGATCTTAACGCAGCTTCTCTCGAGGCAGCAATGTCCATGATAGCAGGCACATGCAGAAGCATGGGCGTAACGGTAGAAGAATAAGGAGGGTAAGTAAATGAAGCACGGAAAGAAATACAGAGGTGCCTTAGAGCAGTTTGACCGCGCGACTTATTACGAGCCCGCGGAAGCAATAGCAATGGTAAAGAAAGCTACCGTTGCAAAGTTTGATGAGACAGTAGAGATACACATCCGTACCGGTTGCGACGGACGTCACGCAGAGCAGCAGATAAGAGGCGCTGTAGGACTCCCCAACGGAACAGGTAAGACTGTAAGAGTATTGGTATTCGCTAAAGGCGATAAGATCAACGAGGCTGAAGCAGCCGGCGCAGATCACGTAGGAGGCGAGGAGCTGATACCCAGGATCCAGAATGACGGATGGCTTGATTTCGACGTAGTAGTTGCAACTCCCGATATGATGGGTGTTGTCGGCCGCCTCGGTAAGGTGCTCGGTCCCAAAGGACTCATGCCAAACCCTAAGGCAGGAACCGTAACAATGGATGTTGCCAAGGCAGTAGCTGAGATCAAAGCAGGTAAGATCGAGTACAGACTTGACAAGAGCAACATCATCCACTGCCCTATCGGTAAGGCTTCTTTCACCGAAGAGCAGCTTACGGAAAACTTCAACGCGCTTATGGATGCGATCATAAAGGCAAAGCCCAGCACCCTTAAGGGACAGTACTTAAAGAGTGTGACCCTGGCAACGACCATGGGCCCTGGCGTAAGAGTAAGCACCGCGAAGTTCTGATAACGGAAAGATTTTTAAAGCTGCACGTATCCCGTGCAGCTTTTTTTGAAGGAAAGGGGGATACGGACCAAAGAGTCCTGCCCTGAACCGGAAAAGAGGAAGATGATCAGTGAACAGGAAACTGAAGATATTCTTTACAACTTTAATGGCGGTATTATGTGTGGGCGTACTGGCGATCATGATCTACGGCACGCCCGATAAAGATGTTCCCGCAACGCAGCAGCCTGTCCCCATAGCCGAACAGCCGGCACAGCCCAAGCCGGAGAAGCAGGTCATAGAAGTGGCGGCCACGTCCACTCCTACACCAACTCCCGAACCGACACCCACTCCGGGGCCGGAGGAGCTGTATACGACGCTCGGTGAAGGGATCAGTGCAGAGGGCGAGTATTTTGTGAAGACCGCGGAAGAAGGCGAGATAAGCCTGGCCTTTACCGGTGATATACTGCTGGATCCGGGCTATGCGATCTACACTGCGTACAGGAACAGGGGAGGCGCGCTTGATAAGTGCATATCGCAGGATCTGCTCGATGAGATGAGGGCTGCGGACGTGCTTATGGTGAACAATGAATTCCCGTTTTCCGACAGAGGAACGCCGGCGGCCGGAAAAACCTATACTTTCAGGGCGGCGCCCGAATCGGTCAACATACTGAAAGAGATGGGTGTGGATATAGCGGGAGTGGCAAACAACCACGCTTTTGATTACGGAATGGATGCTTTCCTGGATACTATGGACATACTTGAAAATGCAGGTATCCCTTATGTCGGTGGCGGACATGATATATCCGAAGCGGCGAGACCCATATATCTCCATGCTGCCGATATGAAGATAGCTGTCGTTGCAGCTACGCAGATAGAGAGAATGGGCAATCCTCATTCCATTGCGGCTACGGAAGATACAGCCGGCATGCTCAGATGCTGGCCGAGCGTCGATCAGCTTGTTGAGGTTTTAAAAGAAGCCAAAGAAAACAGTGACTATGTGATACTGTTCATTCACTGGGGAACGGAGAGGGAGGTCGATCCGGACTGGTGCCAGAACCAGCAGCTGCCCGAGCTTATCGCTTCGGGTGTCGATCTGATAATAGGTTCCCATCCGCATATACTGCAGCCGATCTCCGTGGCAAACGGAGTGCCTGTAGTATACAGTACCGGCAATTTCTGGTTCAATTCCAAGAGCCTGGACAGCTGTCTTATAGAAGTAAAGCTTTCGGACGGAGGGCTTAAGAGTCTCAGGTTTGTTCCGTGCCTGCAGGCGGGATCCGCAGTGAAGCTGCTGCATGATGGCGAGGCTGCAAGACTGATAGAGTATATGAGAAGTATTTCGCCGAATGTTACGATCGACGACGAAGGCTATGTGAGCTGGTGACGATATAGAAAAACCATGGGGACGGACCTTGTGGTTTTTTTCTTCTATCCATGGCAAAGATCGTTCATGGCAAGACCCGCTCCCGTTTGGGTTCGGGCTCGAGAAACCACAAGGTCCGTCCCCGTGGTTTTCCGAAAAAAGTGCTTGACATATATTTCAGCATAGGGTATTCTATTCAAGGTCGCCAAAACGGCCATGCCGAAGACAGCAGGTGTCCCAAGACGTAAAGCGTAAGCTGCCTGCCGAGGAGAAAGAGTATACTGATACTTATCCTCCGGCATTTTGCGTGCCGGAGTTTTTTACCAGGTAAACTCCTGATCGGCAATAAAATATTTGAAAAGGAGGAAACTAGAATGGCAAAGGTAGAACTGAAACAGCCTATCGTAGCGGAGATATCCGAGGCGATAAAGGATGCACAGTCAGTGGTGCTTGTAGACCACAGAGGCCTTACCGTTGCGGAAGATACTCAGCTCAGACGTAATCTCCGTGCAGCAGGCATCACATACAAGGTATACAAGAACACCATGATGCGTTTTGCTTTCAAGGATACGGACTGCGAGCAGCTCGATCAGTTCCTTGAGGGACCCAGCGCAATGGCTGTATCCAAGACAGACGCTACCGCTCCTGCAAGGGAACTCGCAAAGTTTGCAAAGACAGCTCCCAAGCTTGAGATCAAGGGCGGTATCGTAGAAGGCGGATTCTATGATGCAAAGGGCATTGAAGCGATCGCGAGCGTACCTTCAAGGGAAGAGCTCCTTTCAAGACTTCTTGGCTCCATGCAGTCACCTATCACCAATTTCGCCCGCGTGATGAATCAGCTGGCAGAAAAAGGCGGTGCAGGCGCAGCAGCTGCAGAAGCAGCACCCGCAGCGGAAGAAGCTCCCGCAGAAGCATAAGTTTATCGTTTAATCAAAATGGAGGAAATTAAAAATGGCAAAGTTATCAAAAGAAGAGATCATTGACGCTATAAAGGAGCTCTCCGTACTTGAGCTCAACGAACTGGTTAAGGCATGTGAGGAAGAGTTCGGCGTATCTGCAGCAGCAGGCGTTGTAGTAGCAGCAGCTCCCGGTGCAGCAGCAGCCGCTGAGGAAGAGAAGACAGAGTTCGACGTAGAGCTCACAAGCTTCGGCGAGAAGAAGATGGACGTTATCAAGGTAATACGTACCATCACAGGTCTTGGCCTCAAGGAGTCCAAGGAACTGGTAGAGGGCGCGCCCAAGATGGTAAAGGAAGGCGCTTCCAAGGAAGAAGCAAACGACATCAAGGCAAAGCTCGAAGAAGTTGGCGCTACCGTAACATTAAAGTAATAAATCTTTTCTCCCCCGCGCCCGTCGCGGGGGATTTTTTTCCCGAAAGACTATTCTGAAAACTTCTGAAAAAAAACTGTTGACTTCTAATTACCCGCGTGATACTATGAAAAATGTGTCATTATGAGGCTTTAGGGCTTTGTGCCCTTTTGCGCGCGGAAATAGTGGCATTGTAACCATTAACTAATCTATTAACGGGGTGATCATCAGTATGGAAAAAAATCGTATTTATCCCATCGTCAGCGGAAACAGTATGCGTATGAGCTACTCCAGAAGACGTGAAGTCCTGGAGATGCCCAACCTCATCGAGGTGCAGAAGAATTCCTACAAGTGGTTCCTTGAAGAGGGACTCAGAGAAGCTTTCGACGATATTTCTCCTATCACGGATTTCGGCGGAAGACTGAGACTTGATTTCGTGGATTTCAAGCTCGATGAATCTGAGATCAAGCACAACATCAATGAGTGTAAGGAAAGGGATCTTACCTATGAAGCACCGCTCAAGGTAAAGGTCAGACTTCACAATCAGGATAAGGAATCCTTCCATGAACATATCATTTTCATGGGAAATTTCCCCTTAATGACAGACACCGGAACATTCGTGATCAACGGTGCTGAGCGTGTTATCGTCAGCCAGCTGGTCCGTTCCCCCGGTATATATTATGGAATAACAAGAGATAAGACCGGTAAGAAGCTCTTCTCTGCTACCGTGATCCCTAACAGGGGTGCATGGCTGGAGTATGAGACCGATTCCAATGACGTATTCTACGTGAGGGTAGACCGTACCAGAAAGGTACCCATCACCGTATTTTTACGTGCCATCGGTGTGGGCACCAATGAAGAGATAATCAACCTCTTCGGTGATGAGCCCAAGATCCTTCAGTCATTCTCGAGAGATATCGCAGGTTCTTACGAAGAAGGACTTAAGGAACTTTATAATAAAGTACGTCCCGGCGAGCCTTTCACCATTGAGAGTGCTCAGGGCTATGTAAATGCCACTTTCTTTGATGCAAGACGTTATGACCTTGCAAAGGTAGGCCGTTACAAGTTCAATAAGAAGCTGGCGCTGAAGAACCGTATCCGCGGTCATGTGCTGGCAGAGGATGTTGTAAATCCCTTCACCGGCGAAGTGATCGCTTCCGCAGGTACGAAGGTGACCGCAGAGCTGGCTGATGATATCCAGAACTGCGCAGTTGAGAGCGTACTTATCAGAACAGAGGAGCGCAACGTAAAAGTTCTCTCCAACCTGATGGTCGACATCAACGAGTGGCTCGACATAGATGCAAAGGCACTGGGCATCAACGAGAAGGTTTACTGGCCTGTGCTGAAGAAACTGATAAGAGAGTACAATGACAAGCCCGATCAGCTGATCGGTGCGCTGAAGGATAACGTTCACGACCTTATCCCCAAGCACATCACCAAGAGTGATATCATTGCTTCCATAAACTACAATATCGCGCTGGAGTACGGCATCGGTAACGATGACGATATCGATCACCTCGGAAACAGACGTATCCGTGCGGTCGGTGAGCTGCTGCAGAACCAGTACCGTATAGGTCTGTCACGTATGGAGAGAGTTGTACGTGAGCGTATGACT